>NZ_JBIUBU010000005.1:0-189308 GCF_044548345.1 Streptomyces sp. NPDC052042
TACTGCAGGGGGGACCCTGTGGGAGAGTAGGTCGCCGCCGAACAGTTTTTGTGGGAGGGCCCCGCACCCTTGGTGGTGCGGGGCCCTTCTGCGTTCACGGCCGGTTCGGGAGCCCGGCCGACTCGGTCAGCCCTGCTACAGGCCGGCCGTACCGCTCTCGGGGAACCAAAGCCGCAGCACGGCCGGAGTGCACGGCGGCAGTGGCGGGAAGGAAGGACGACGTCGGACCTGTGGTCTGCCCGTCCGTCCCGGTGCTCCGGATAGGAACCCGCTGGGTAAGAAAGCGTCAGAGTCTGCTGTGGCCCGTGGTTCTGAGCACCGCTGAGTTCAGGGTATGATTACATCGTTGCCACAGCGCAGCAGGCCCCAATAGCTCAGTCGGTAGAGCGTCTCCATGGTAAGGAGAAGGTCTGCGGTTCGATTCCGCATTGGGGCTCAGCAAGAGGAAAGGCCCTCACCCATCGGTGAGGGCCTTTCACGTATCTGCCGTCGTAGGGCGCGAACGCCCCCGGACCGGGGGCCACCCGCTCATGAGGCGTGGTCAGGTCATGGGTGGCTCGGGGACGCGCATGGCCAGGATGGCCATGTCATCGGAGGCCGGCTCGGCGGCGAAACGTTCGACCGCTCGCAGGATGCGTGCGGCCACGGCGCCGGCCGTCAGCCCCGTACACGTGGCCAGGACGTCGGCCAGACCGTCGTCGCCGAGCATGCGGGTGCCCTCACGGCGTTCCGTGACGCCGTCCGTCACGCACAGCAGGACATCGCCCGGAGCGAGCGTCACCGTCTGCTCGTACAGGTCGAGGTCCTCCAGGACACCCAGGAGCGGCTGCGGTTCGGCCGCGGGCTGGACCGAGCCGTCCTGGCGCAGGCGCAGCGGCAGGGGATGACCCGCGCAGACCACCTTCAGGAGAGCGCTGCCGTCCTTCTGGGGCCACAGCTCGCCGTACAGGAGCGTCAGAAAGCGGCTGCGGGCGCCCTCGTCCAGAATGGCCGCGTTGAGGCGTTCCAGGACCGCGGGGCCGCCGAAGCCCTCGCGCGCGAGGAGACGCAGGGCATGACGGGCGAGGCCCGTGACGGCCGCGGCCTCCGGGCCCGTACCGCAGACGTCGCCGATGGCGAAGCCGTACGCACCGTCGCGGATCGGGAAGACGTCGTAGAAGTCGCCGCCGACCTCGTTGCCCTCGCCCGCCGCACGGTAGATGACCTCGATCTCGACATTGGGGACCTCGGGCAGTTCCGGCGGCAGCAGACTCCGCTGAAGGGACTGACTGATCGCCATGCGCTCCGAGTACAGGCGGGCGTTGTCCAGAGCCAGCGCGGCACGCCGGGACAGGTCCTCGGCCAGCTCCAGGCTCTCCTGGCGGAAGTGGTCGTCCGCGGCCTTCCCGAGCGTGAGCATGCCGATGACACGATTGCGGGCGACGAGCGGCAGGACCACGGTCTCGCCGCCCACCGCCGCCGCGGTGGCGAGCGTCGTACCGACACCGGGACCCGGACCGCCTGGTTCGGACAGGCCGAGCGTGCGCATCGAGGACCGCAGCGCCGCCTGACGGACCGCCTCGGACGGGGCCGGCCAGACGCGGGCACCGGGAGTCGGCACGGGGTCCGGCGGGGCGATTCGGGAGAGCAGGGCCTTGAGCCCGTCGATGCGCTCCTCGTCCTCGTGCAGCACGTACGAGAGGTATGGCTCCGAGGACTGGTCGGCGATCGTGTACACGGCGCACCAGGTGGCCAGCGTGGGAACCGTCATCTGGGCCATCAGTGCCAGGGTCTGGTCCCGGTCCAGGGTGCCCGCGAGCAGGTCGGACGCCTCGACGAGGAAGGAGAGCGAACCGCGGCGCAGGCGTTCCAACTCGCCCAGCCGGGCCGACTCCACGGCCAGCGCGATGCGGTCCGCGGCGAACTGGAGGCGCAGTGCCTCCTCGTTGGTGTACCGGCCCGCCACCTCCGCGGCCACGCCCAGGGAGCCCGTCAGACGCCCCTCGACCTTGAGCGGCACGGTGACGACGGAGCGCAGTCCCGTGCCCGCGAGCAGCGGGACCGCACCGGGCACCGTGTCCAGGTCCTCGTGGACGGCGGGCATCCGGGCGGAGCCGTAACGTCCCGTCCCGGCCTCCACCGGGACACGGGCGAAGCGCTGGCGGGCGGAGGGCAGCCCTGTCGTCGCCCGCACCTCCAATTCCGTCTCGTCGTCCGTGGCGAGCAGCAGGAACGCCGAATCGGCGTCGAGCATGTCGCGTGCCCGCTCGACCGTCCGCTGGAGCAGACCGTCGAGGTCGTCCGGTGCGGGAGAGCCGATGAAGATCTCGAACGGGTCCGCCTTGCGGCCCTCGCCGTTGGCGTCGGAGACCGGGGCGCGGGGCGGGGACTGGAGGATGGCGCGCTCGTAGTCGCGCACCAGCAGACAGACCGTGGACGGTTCGCCGTGCGGATCGCGCACCCGCAGGTGGGAGGCGTAGACGGGGATGGTGCGGCCGTCGGCTCCCCGGATGCCGTAACTGCCCTCCCAGCGCGAGAGCCGCAAGGCCTCGGCGATGCCGGTGTTGGTGCCCGGCGTCTGCGGCCAGGCGGTGAAGTCGGTGAGCTGCTTGCCGACGACCTGGTCCGGGACGTGGCCGAACAGGAACGCGGCGTCCTCGTTCCAGGCGGTCACGGAACCGGTTCCGTCGGTCTGGACGACGGCCACCCGCACCCGGTCGTCGGCGACCGGGAGCAGGCCGACCGGGAGCTGAGGGCCGGCGGACCGGATGCCCACCGGGCGTTCCGGCAGGTCCAGCTGGAACCAGACGTGTTTGTGGGTGGGGGAGTACTCGACGCCCCACCGGGAGGCCAGCGCCGCGCAGAGCAGCAGTCCCCGGCCGTTCTCCCGGTCCGGGCCGGTGAGTCCAGGTTCCGGGCGCTGGAGTGGAACCTCACGCTCCGGATAGTGGTCGGAGACCTCGATCCGGACGCCGTCCTCCGTTCGTAGGCAGAGCACGTCGGCCGCGGTGCCGGCGTGCACCACGGCGTTCGTCACGAGCTCGCTGGTGAGGACGACGGCGTCGTCGACGACGTCCGTGTAGCCCCACCCCTGGAGGGTGTCCCGGACGAAGGCGCGGGCGGTCGCGACCGAGCGCCCGACCGGGTCGAAGGTGGCGGCCGCGCGCGCGGTGATCACAGCACTCCCCATGTGGTGTCTCGTCGCTTCCCCGAGTCCTGTGCCCGTTTCTCTCCGCATCGATTCGCCTGCCAGGCTAGACGCTCGGTCTCGGCGCCCGGTAGCGAGGTCCGACTTCGAGCAGGAACGGCCAGGAACAGACAAGTGAGCGGACAAGTCCGGACTTCTCGGCAGGAGCATCCGCGACAACCTCCGGAGGCCGCACTCCGAGCGGGTCGGGCCTGGTACGTTTCAACGATTTGACGTCCGCATGGTCACCCGTCGACGGTGGACAGTGGCGGTGAGCCAACAGGAACTGGGCAAGCTCCCAGTCAGGACCCGAACGAAACGGTCAACCCCTGCGGGAGGGACACGGTGGAGTCTGGCGTGGCGGCGCGGGGATCAGGTACGGGCACAAGAGGCGGACAGTCCGTGAAGAAGCAGCGCAATGGAACCATCGAGGTCGACGCGGCGGCGCTCAGCAGACTGCGGGCGGGCCTGGTGGCCATGCGCGACGGGAACTTCCGCCGGCGTCTGACCGTCTCGGGTGACGGTGTGATGGCGGAGATCGCGGCGCTGTTCAACGAGGTCGCCGACCGCAACCTCCACCTCACAGGGGAGCTGGCCCGGGTGCGGCGCGTGGTCGGACGCGAGGGGAAGCTCACCGAGCGGCTGGAGACGGGCGCCTGCGAGGGGTCCTGGGCGGCCGCCATCGACGCCTCCAACGAACTGGTCGACGACCTGGCCCGCCCGGTGTCGGAGGTCGGGCGGGTGCTGGCGGCGGTGGCCGACGGCGATCTCGAACAGCGCATGGAACTGCGGTCGTACACGACCGACGGGGCGGTCCGGCCGCTGCGCGGAGAGTTCCTGAAGGTCGCCCGTACGGTCAACAACCTGGTCGACCAGCTCTCGGCGTTCACCGAGCAGGTGACCAGGGTTGCGGTCGAGGTGGGGACCGAGGGCAAGCTGGGCGGGCAGGCCCAGGTGCGCGGGATGTCCGGGTCGTGGAAGGACCTCACCGACTCGGTGAACACCATGGCGTACCGGCTGACCGCCCAGGTGCGGGACATCGCCCTGGTCACGACGGCCGTCGCCAAGGGCGATCTCTCGCGGAAGGTCACCGTCCACGTGGCCGGCGAGATGCTCCAGCTGAAGAACACCGTCAACACGATGGTCGACCAGCTGTCGTCGTTCTCCTCCGAGGTGACGCGGGTCGCCCGCGAGGTGGGTACGGAGGGCATCCTCGGGGGTCAGGCGCAGGTGCCCGGTGTCGCCGGGGTGTGGAAGGACCTCACCGACTCCGTCAACACGATGGCCGGGAACCTCACCTCCCAGGTGCGCGGCATTGCTGAGGTGACCACGGCCGTCGCCAACGGAGACCTGTCGCAGAAGGTGACGGTGAGCGCGCGCGGCGAGATCGCGCAGCTGGCCGAGACCATCAACCAGATGACCGAGACGCTGCGGACCTTCGCCGACGAAGTGACCCGGGTGGCGAGCGAGATCGGCGGCGAGGGACTGCTCGGCGGGCAGGCGCAGGTGCCGGGCGCGGCGGGTACGTGGAAGGACCTCACCGATTCGGTGAACACGGTCTTCCGGAACCTGACGACGCAGGTGCGCGACATCGCGCAGGTGACCACGGCGGTGGCCAGCGGTGATCTGTCGCAGAAGGTCACGGTCGACGTGGCCGGCGAGATGCTGGAGCTGAAGAACACCGTCAACACGATGGTCGACCAGCTGCAGTCCTTCGGTTCGGAAGTGACGCGCGTGGCGCGGGAGGTCGGCGTCGAGGGCCGACTGGGCGGCCAGGCCGAGGTGCCGGGCGCGGCGGGTACGTGGAAGGACCTCACGGACTCGGTGAACACCGCGTTCCGGAACCTGACGGGCCAGGTGCGCGACATCGCGCAGGTGACAACCGCGGTGGCCAACGGGGACCTGTCGCAGAAGGTCACGGTCGATGTCGCGGGCGAGATGCTGGAGCTGAAGAACACCGTCAACACGATGGTGGCGCAGCTTTCGTCCTTCGCCGACCAGGTCACGGGCATGGCGCGGGACGTGGGTACGGAGGGCCGGCTCGGCGGTCAGGCGCGGGTCGACGGCGTCTCCGGCACCTGGAAGGAGCTCACGGACTCCGTCAACTTCATGGCCGGGAACCTGACCCTTCAGGTGCGCGAGATCGCGCAGGTCACGACGGCGGTGGCGCGCGGGGACCTGTCGCAGAAGATCGACGTGGACGCCCGGGGCGAGATCCTGGAGCTCAAGAACACGATCAACACCATGGTCGACCAGCTCTCCGCCTTCGCCGACCAGGTGACCAGGGTGGCCCGCGAGGTGGGTACGGACGGGAGGCTCGGCGGTCAGGCCCAGGTGCCCGGTGTGGCCGGGGTGTGGCGCGATCTGACCGACTCGGTGAACGGCATGGCCGGCAATCTCACCGACCAGGTCCGCAGCATCGCCCAGGTCGCCACGGCGGTGGCGCGCGGGGACCTCTCGCAGAAGATCGACGTGGACGCCCGGGGCGAGATCCTGGAGCTCAAGAACACCCTGAACACGATGGTGGACCAGCTCTCGAACTTCGCCGAGCAGGTGACGCGGGTCGCCCGCGAGGTGGGTACGGAGGGCATGCTCGGCGGCCAGGCCGAGGTGCAGGGCGTCTCCGGTACCTGGAAGGACCTCACCCAGTCCGTCAACGGCATGGCGAACAACCTGACCCTCCAGGTCCGCAGCATCGCCGAGGTCACCACCGCGGTCGCCAACGGCGACCTCTCCAAGAAGATCACGGTCGGCGCCAAGGGCGAGATCCTCGAACTGGTCACGACCGTCAACACCATGGTCGACCAACTGCTCAACTTCGCCGACGAGGTGACGCGGGTCGCCCGCGAGGTGGGTACGGAGGGCATCCTCGGCGGCCAGGCCCGGGTGCGCGGTGCGACCGGCATCTGGAAGGACCTCAGCGACAACGTCAACCTGATGGCCAACAACCTGACCAGCCAGGTGCGGAACATCTCCCGGGTGTCGTCCGCGGTCGCCAACGGGGACCTCACGAAGAAGGTCACCGTCGAGGCGCGCGGCGAGGTCGCCGAACTCGCCGACACCGTCAACACGATGGTGACGACGCTGTCCTCGTTCGCCGACGAGGTGACGCGCGTGGCCCGCGAGGTGGGTACGGAGGGCGAACTGGGCGGCCAGGCACGCGTACCGGGGGTGTCCGGTACGTGGAAGGACCTCACCGAGTCCGTGAACTCGATGGCGTCCAACCTGACCGGCCAGGTGCGGCAGATCGCCGCGGTCACCACCGCCATCGCCAAGGGCGACCTCACGAAGAAGATCGACATCGACGCCCGGGGCGAGATCCTGGAGCTGAAGGACACCATCAACACGATGGTGGACCAGCTGTCGTCGTTCGCCGAGCAGGTGACCCGGGTGGCCCGCGAGGTGGGTACGGAGGGGCAGCTCGGCGGTCAGGCACGGGTCCGGGACGTCGATGGCACCTGGCGCGATCTCACCGAGTCGGTGAACGAGATGGCCGGCAACCTCACCCGCCAGGTGCGGGCCATCGCGGCGGTCGCCACGGCCGTGACGCGGGGCGACCTCAATCTCAAGGTCGACGTCGACGCGGCCGGCGAGATCGAGGCACTGCAGGACAACATCAACACGATGATCACCAACCTGCGCGACACCACGGCCACCAACAAGGAGCAGGACTGGCTGAAGGGCAACCTCGCCCGGATCTCCGGACTGATGCAGGGCCGTCGCGACCTGGACGACGTGGCCTCGCTGATCATGAGCGAGCTGACGCCGGTCGTCTCCGCGCAGCACGGCGCGTTCTTCCTGTCCGTACCGATCGGTGACACCGACACGGTGGGGGTGGACAGCGACGAGGACGGTGCGTACGAGCTGCAGATGAGGGGCAGCTACGGGTACTCGGCCGGGTCGATGCCGACCTCCTTCCGCCCCGGTGAGACGCTGATCGGGACGGCGGCGGAGGAGAAGCGCACCATTCAGGTGGACAACGTTCCGCCGGGGTATCTGAAGATCTCCTCCGGGCTCGGTGAGGCGCCTCCCGCGCATGTGATCGTGCTGCCGGTGCTTTTCGAGGGCACGGTCCTCGGAGTGATCGAACTGGCCTCGTTCCAGCCGTTCACCCAGATCCAGCGCGACTTCCTCAACCAGCTCGCCGAAATGATCGCGACGAGCGTCAACACCATCAGCGTCAACACGAAGACCGAGAAGCTTCTCGAACAGTCGCAGGAGCTGGCCCAGCAATTGAGTGACCGCTCCAAGGAGTTGGAGAACAGGCAGATGGCGCTTGAGGCGTCCAATGCCGAACTGGAGGAAAAGGCCGAGCTGTTGGCCCGGCAGAACCGCGACATCGAAGTCAAGAACACCGAGATCGAGGAGGCCCGGCAGGTCCTGGAGGAGCGTGCCGAACAGCTCGCGGTCTCGATGCGCTACAAGTCCGAGTTCCTTGCGAACATGTCGCACGAGCTGCGGACTCCGCTCAACTCGCTGCTCATTCTGGCCAAGTTGCTCGCGGACAACGCGGAGGGCAATCTCTCGCCGAAGCAGGTGGAGTTCGCCGAGACGATCCACGGGGCCGGTTCCGATCTGCTCCAGCTGATCAACGACATCCTCGATCTCACCAAGGTCGAGGCGGGCAAGATGGACGTGAGTCCGACCCGGATCGCGCTGGTCCAGCTGGTCGACTACGTGGAGGCGACCTTCCGGCCGCTCACCGCGGAGAAGGGCCTCGATTTCTCCGTGCGGGTCTCGCCGGAACTGCCCGCGACGCTGCACACGGACGAACAACGGCTGCTCCAGGTGCTGCGCAACCTTCTCTCCAACGCGGTGAAGTTCACCGACGGCGGGGCGGTCGAGCTGGTGATCCGGCAGGCCGGCGAGGATGTGCCGCACGCCATCCGCGAGCAGCTCCTGGAGGCCGGTTCGCTGCGCGAGGCCGACGCCGATCTGATCGCCTTCTCGGTCACCGACACCGGTATCGGGATCGCGGCGAGCAAGATGCTGGTGATTTTCGAGGCGTTCAAACAGGCGGACGGCACGACCAGCCGCAAGTACGGCGGCACGGGCCTGGGGCTGTCCATCAGCCGGGAGATCGCCCGGCTGCTGGGCGGCGAGATCCATGCGGCGAGCGAGCCCGGTCGCGGCTCGACGTTCACGCTGTATCTGCCGCTGCACCCGAGCGAGTTGCCGCCGCAGGGCTTCCCGCAGACCGGTCCGGAGGAGGCCGAGGCGGCGGAGGCGGCCGAGGAGGCCCCCCGCGCCCTGACCGCGCCGGGCGCGGAATTGGTGCCCGGGGCACAGGGTGCGAGCGGTTTCGGTGGCACGGGCGGTGCCGGCCCGGAGCGGCGACGGGCTCTGGGCGGTTCCGGGCAGAGGGCCGCGCTGCCGTCCCGCCCCTCCGCCGCGGGCACCGGGGAGGAGGCGTGGGCCCCGGGTGTCCAGGAGGTGGCTGAGGTCCGCAGAGCGTTCCGCTTCCGCGGCGAGAAGGTGCTGATCGTCGACGACGACATCCGCAACGTCTTCGCGCTCACCAGCGTGCTGGAACAGCACGGACTGTCGGTGCTGTACGCCGAGAACGGCCGTGTCGGCATCGAAGTGCTGGAGCAGCACGACGATGTGGCGGTCGTCCTGATGGACATCATGATGCCGGAGATGGACGGCTACGCCACGACGGCGGCGATCCGCCGGATGCCGCAGTTCGCCGGGCTGCCGATCGTCGCGCTGACCGCGAAGGCCATGAAGGGCGACCGGGAAAAGGCGATCGATTCCGGTGCTTCCGACTATGTCACCAAGCCCGTTGATCCTGATCATCTCCTTTCCGTAATGGAGCAGTGGATGCGCGGAGACTGATCATCGGTCAGATGTATTCCAGCGATTTTGTGATCGACTGTGTTCGTGCGGCGGGGGAGGCGGGGGCCGGGAACCCTCTCGTCCCCCGCGACGTTTTCGCTGTGTGCACAGTGACATCGCGGTGACAGGGTGTGGCGACGGTCGGGGTGCGGCTACCATGACCGGCACAAGGACGGACGGCGTAGGGAGTCGTCCCCTGGGGCGGCGCCCGGTGTGATTCCGGGGCGAGGAGGACGGGCCATGGTGCAGAAGGCCAAGATCCTCCTGGTCGATGACCGGCCGGAGAATCTGCTGGCGCTGGAGGCGATCCTCTCCGCGCTCGATCAGACACTGGTACGGGCATCGTCAGGGGAGGAAGCGCTCAAAGCGCTGCTCACGGACGATTTCGCGGTCATTCTGCTGGACGTCCAGATGCCTGGCATGGACGGTTTCGAAACCGCTGCGCACATCAAGCGACGGGAACGGACCAGGGACATCCCGATCATCTTCCTCACCGCGATCAATCACGGACCGCACCACACCTTCAGGGGTTACGCGGCCGGCGCGGTGGACTACATCTCGAAGCCGTTCGACCCATGGGTGCTGCGGGCGAAGGTCTCGGTCTTCGTCGAGCTGTACACGAAGAACTGCAAGCTGCGCGAGCAGGCGGCGCTGCTGCGGCTTCAGCTGGACGGCGACGCCGAGGGAGGCGCGGGCCATGACGGGGAGCCGGCCGGGCTGCTGGCCGAGCTCTCGGCACGGCTCGCCGCCGTGGAGGAGCAGGCCGAAGCGCTCTCCAAGCAGCTCGACGACGAGTCGGCGGACGCCGCGGCCGTGGCCACCGCCGCCCACCTGGAGCGCAAACTGACCGGCCTGCGCCGGGCGCTCGACGCCCTGGAGCCCGGTACCGGGAGCGGAACGGCCGTGCTTCCCTCGTAGCGGTGCGGCCTCTGACAGCGACACGGTCTCTGACAGCGGCACGCCCCCGGTGGCCGTGCGAGGACTGAATCCACGTCACGCGGACGCGCGCCCGAGCAGTGGGCCGGGCCGTAGGGCCACCGCCTGGTTTGCCGGCGCAGCACGGCGTGCGACGTGCTGCGCCGACGAGCGGCACCGGGGCGCGTACGGGCCGGTGTGTGGGTGCGGGGAATCTGTTCCCCCGGCGCGGGGCGCGGAGCGAACGCGGTCCGGTGAACGGGAGAGGTTCTGAGGCGCTCGTCCAACTGCCGTACCTTTCCATCCGCTCGACGAGCCGTCATGAGAAGCCCCCGCCGTGCGACACGAGGCGCCTGCGCCATGCGATCGCGTGAGCCCGTGTCAGTTTCCGGCGTCCGCCCGGCGACACGGTCGGGTGAAGCGGCAGGCACACGTGTTCATGGCCGTCGGCACCGGTAACCTCGGCATCATGGCCTCACGTACGTCCGGCAAGGGTTCCCAGGGCACGGCGGGCACCGCGAAGCGCACCGGCCGTACCGCGGGGCCCGCCAAAAAGGCCGCGCCGGCCAAGAAAGCCGCGCCCGCCAGGAAGTCCGCCGCGAAGAAGACCGCACCCGCCAAGAAGGCACCGGCCAAGAAGGCGGCGGCGAGAAAGGCCGCGCCCCGGCCGGCACCGTCGCCCACCGGCGGCCTGTACCGCCTGGCGCGAGCCATGTGGCTCGGCACCGCGCACGCCGTCGGCGCGGTGTTCCGCGGCATAGGACGCGGCGCCAAGGGACTGGATCCCGCGCACCGCAAGGACGGCCTCGCGCTGCTGCTGCTCGGCCTGGCGCTGGTCGTCGCCGCCGGCACCTGGTCGAATCTGCGCGGCCCCGTCGGCGACCTCGTGGAGATGCTCGTCACCGGCGCCTTCGGCCGGCTCGACCTGCTCGTGCCGATACTGCTCGGCGCCATCGCCGTACGGCTGATCCGCCATCCGGAGCGGCCCGAGGCCAACGGCCGCATCGTCATCGGGCTCTCCGCCCTGGTCGTCGGCATCCTGGGGCAGGTCCACATCGCGTGCGGATCGCCCGGCCGGGAAGACGGCACGACGGCGATGCAGGACGCGGGCGGGCTCATCGGCTGGGCAGCGTCCAAACCGCTGGTCTACACGATGGGCGAGGTCCTCGCCGTACCGCTGCTGCTCCTCCTCACCGTCTTCGGGCTGCTCGTCGTGACCGCCACCCCGGTCAACGCCATTCCGCAGCGGCTGCGCCTGCTCGGCACCAAGCTGGGCGTCCTCGACCCGCCCTACGACCCGGAGGCGGACGAGGAGAACGACGACGAGCGCTATGAGGAGCAGTGGCGCGAGGCCCTGCCCGCCCGCTCCCGCCGCTCCTCCGCGCGCCGTTCCGAGGCCCCCGAGGAGTACGACCCCGAGCAGGGGGAGGACGAGGCGCTCTCCAAGCGCCGAGGCACCCGCAGGGCCTCAGCGCAGCCCGCGCTGAACCGCACCATGGACGCGGTGGACGTCGCGGCGGCGGCGGCCGCGGCGCTCGACGGGGCCGTGCTCAACGGCATGCCGCCCTCGCCGGTCGTCGCCGACCTCACCCAGGGCGTCTCGGCCGGGCGTTCGCGCCCGGCGGAGACGGTCCCGGGGGCCCGAGAGGGCGAACCCGCCACCGGGGGAGGAAGGCCGGCGAAGGCGGCGGAGCCATTGGGCAGCGTGCCCGACCTGACGAAGCCCGCCCCCGACCCGTCGCAGTCCGCGCCGCTGCCGGCCCGCGCCGAGCAGCTCCAGCTGTCCGGCGACATCACCTACTCCCTGCCCTCGCTCGACCTTCTGGAACGCGGCGGACCGGGCAAGACCCGCAGCGCCGCCAACGACACGATCGTCGCGGCCCTGACGAACGTGTTCACGGAGTTCAAGGTCGACGCCGCGGTCACCGGCTTCACCCGGGGCCCGACGGTCACCCGCTACGAGGTGGAGCTCGGCCCCGCGGTGAAGGTCGAACGGATCACCGCGCTCGCCAAGAACATCGCGTATGCCGTCGCCAGCCCCGACGTCCGGATCATCTCGCCGATCCCGGGGAAGTCGGCCGTGGGCATCGAGATCCCCAACAGCGACCGCGAGATGGTCAACCTCGGTGACGTGCTGCGCCTCGCCGATGCCGCCGAGGACGACCACCCGATGCTGGTCGCGCTCGGCAAGGACGTCGAGGGCGGCTATGTGATGGCCAACCTCGCGAAGATGCCGCACGTGCTGGTGGCCGGTGCGACCGGGTCCGGCAAGTCGTCCTGCATCAACTGCCTGATCACCTCGATCATGGTGCGGGCGACCCCGGAGGACGTCCGCATGGTGCTGGTCGACCCCAAGCGCGTCGAGCTGACCGCGTACGAGGGCATCCCGCACCTGATCACGCCGATCATCACCAACCCCAAGCGCGCCGCCGAGGCCCTCCAGTGGGTCGTACGGGAGATGGACCTCCGGTACGACGACCTCGCCGCCTTCGGGTACCGGCACATCGACGACTTCAACCAGGCCGTGCGCGACGGCAAGGTCAAGCCGCCGGAGGGCAGCGAGCGCGAGCTCTCGCCGTACCCGTATCTGCTGGTGATCGTCGACGAGCTCGCCGACCTGATGATGGTCGCCCCGCGCGACGTGGAGGACGCCATCGTCCGCATCACCCAGTTGGCCCGCGCGGCGGGGATCCATCTGGTGCTCGCCACCCAGCGGCCCTCGGTCGACGTCGTCACGGGCCTGATCAAGGCGAACGTGCCCTCCCGGCTCGCCTTCGCGACGTCGTCGCTGGCCGACAGCCGGGTGATCCTCGACCAGCCCGGTGCGGAGAAGCTCATCGGGAAGGGCGACGGGCTGTTCCTGCCGATGGGGGCCAACAAACCCGTTCGCATGCAGGGGGCCTTCGTCACCGAGGACGAGGTCGCGGCCATCGTCAAGCACTGCAAGGATCAGATGACGCCGGTCTTCCGCGACGACGTGGTGGTCGGCACCGGCAAGAAGAAGGAGATCGACGAGGACATCGGCGACGACCTGGACCTGCTCTGCCAGGCCGCCGAACTGGTCGTGTCCACGCAGTTCGGGTCCACCTCGATGCTCCAGCGCAAGCTGCGGGTCGGGTTCGCCAAGGCGGGCCGGCTCATGGACCTGATGGAGTCACGCAACATCGTCGGACCGAGCGAGGGCTCCAAGGCCCGCGACGTCCTGGTGAAGCCCGACGAACTGGACGGGGTGTTGGCATTGCTCCGCGGGGAACCCGCCTCGTAGGTGAAGTGCGGGCAACCGTTTCGTCGGGTCGTACGTCAAGTTGAAGGGAGGAGCGGCAGGATGGTCCTTCCCCGGGGCCGTCCGGCGCGCCGGACGGCGTTCGAGTCCGATGGCGTACAAAGCCCTTCCTCCCGGTTGCCCCACTCTTTCGTACCCCCCCTAGACTGAACATCCAGCAGGTGGCTCACGCTCGAAAGGCGCCCCCGTGTCCATCGGCAACTTCCCCGAAGACGACCGGCCTTCGATCGGTCGAGTGCTTCAGCAGGCTCGTATCGCCGCAGGTCTCACGGTCGAAGAAATCAGCACGTCCACGCGGGTGCGCATCCCCATCGTGCACGCGATCGAAGAGGACGACTTCTCCCGCTGCGGCGGCGACGTGTACGCGCGCGGCCACATCCGCGCGCTGGCGCGCGCCGTCCACATCGATCCGGAACCACTGGTCGCCCGGTACGACGACGAGCACGGCGGCCGTCCCGCACCCATGTCCGCGGCCCCGTTGTTCGAGGCCGAGCGCATCCGGTCCGAACCCCGCCGTCCCAACTGGACGGCCGCCATGGTCGCGGCGATCGTCGTCGTGATCGGATTCGTCGGCTTCACCGTCGTCAAGGGCGGCGGCAACGGCACGCCCGCCACCCAGGTCGCGGAGGGCGCGACCGCCCACACGCAGAGCCCCCGCCCCACGACCAGCAAGCGCGCGGACCCCAAGCCGGAGACCTCCGACAGCGCCATCGCCGCGGCCCCCCGGGACAAGGTGACGGTGAAGCTCAGCGCCAGCCAGGGCAAGAGCTGGATCTCCGCCAAGGACCACAGCGGGCGGCTGCTCTTCGACGGCCTGCTGCTGCAGGGCCAGTCCAAGACCTTCCAGGACCGGGAGCGGGTCGACCTCGTCCTCGGTGACGCCGGGTCCATCGAGCTCTTCGTGAACGGCAAGAAGGTCGAGGACAAGTTCCAGCCGGGCCAGGTCGAGCGCCTCTCGTACACGAAGGGCGACCCGGCGGTCGGCTGACGCGCGGCCCCGTACGGTTCCGGCCGAGGCGGCGGGGGTCCGGCACTCCTGCCAGGCCCCCGCCGCTTCGTCGTCGGAGCTGAGCGCTTTCGTCATCGGATGCGAGGAGGGAACCCTGCGCGGCAGGGCGCGTGCCCGGACAACGTAGTCTTGAGCCCATGCCCGAACGCCGTACCGTCGCCCTTGTCACTCTCGGCTGCGCCCGTAACGAGGTGGACTCGGAGGAGCTCGCAGGCCGCTTGGCAGCGGACGGCTGGAAGCTCGTCGAGGACGCCTCCGACGCGGACGTCGCCGTCGTCAACACCTGCGGATTCGTCGAGGCCGCCAAGAAGGACTCCGTCGACGCCCTGCTCGAAGCCAATGACCTGAAGGGCCATGGCAGGACCCAGGCCGTGGTCGCCGTCGGCTGCATGGCCGAGCGCTACGGGAAGGACCTCGCCGAGGCCCTGCCCGAGGCGGACGGAGTCCTCGGATTCGACGACTACGCCGACATCTCCGACCGCCTCCAGACCATCCTGAGCGGCGGCATCCATGCCTCGCATACCCCGCGCGACCGCCGCAAGCTCCTGCCGATCAGCCCGACCGAGCGCCAGGACGCCGGCGTGGCCCTGCCCGGACACGCGCAGCAGACCGCTCCGGCTCCGGCGCCCGAGGACCTGCCCGAGGGCGTCGCCCCGGTCTCGGGCCCCCGGGCCCCGCTGCGCCGGAGACTGGGCACCAGCCCCGTCGCCTCGGTGAAGCTCGCCTCCGGCTGTGACCGCCGCTGCTCCTTCTGCGCCATCCCGTCCTTCCGCGGCTCCTTCATCTCGCGGCGCCCGTCGGACGTGCTGGGGGAGACCCGTTGGCTGGCCGAACAGGGTGTGAAGGAGATCATGCTGGTCTCCGAGAACAACACCTCCTACGGCAAGGACCTCGGGGACATCCGCCTGCTGGAGACGCTGCTGCCGGAGCTCGCCGAGGTGGACGGGATCGAGCGGATCCGGGTCAGCTACCTCCAGCCCGCGGAGATGCGGCCGGGCCTCATCGACGTGCTGACCTCGACCCCGAAGGTCGCCCCGTACTTCGACCTGTCCTTCCAGCACTCGGCCCCCGGCGTGCTGCGGGCGATGCGCCGTTTCGGCGACACCGACCGCTTCCTGGGGCTCCTGGACACCATCCGGGGCAAGGCACCGCAGGCGGGCGCCCGCTCCAACTTCATCGTCGGCTTCCCCGGCGAGACCGAGGCCGACCTGGCGGAGCTGGAACGCTTCCTCACCGGTGCCCGGCTCGACGCCATCGGCGTGTTCGGCTACTCCGACGAGGAGGGCACCGAGGCGGCCGGCTACGAGGACAAGCTCGACGCCGACGTGATCGCCGAGCGGCTGGAGCACATCTCGCGGCTGGCCGAGGAGCTGACCTCGCAGCGGGCCGAGGAGCGCCTCGGGGAGACCCTCCAGGTGCTGGTCGAGTCCGTGGACGACGAGGACGGCGCGGTGGGGCGTGCGGCGCATCAGGCACCGGAGACGGACGGCCAGGTGCTCCTCACGACACGCGAGGGCCTCGTGCCCGGCCTTATGGTCGAGGCAAAGGTCGTGGGTACCGAAGGAGTGGACCTGGTGGCCGAGTGTTCCGAGCTCGTGGAGGCGGCCAGATGACGGGAGTCCCGGCATCCGCGGCAGGCGGTTCCGGCACGAAGCCGGTCCGCGGCGGCAAGCTGGGTTCCGCGGCCGTCAATCAGGCCAGTCTGTGGAACATCGCCAATCTGCTCACCATGCTCCGGCTGGCGCTGGTGCCCGGCTTCGTGCTGCTCCTGCTGCACAACGGCGGCTATGACCCGGCCTGGCGCTCGTTCGCATGGGCGGCGTTCGCCATCGCCATGATCACCGACCTGTTCGACGGCCACCTCGCACGCACGTACAACCTGGTCACCGATTTCGGGAAGATCGCCGACCCGATAGCGGACAAGGCGATCATGGGCGCGGCGCTGATCTGCCTGTCGTATCTGGGCGATCTCCCCTGGTGGGTCACGGGCGTGATCCTCTTCCGCGAGCTCGGCATCACTCTGCTTCGGTTCTGGGTGATCCGGCACGGGGTGATTCCGGCCAGTCGCGGCGGAAAGATGAAGACCCTGGCCCAGGGGACGGCGGTCGGGATGTACGTCCTGGCCCTGACGGGCCCGCTGGCCACCCTGCGCTTCTGGGTGATGGCGGTGGCCGTTCTGCTGACGGTCGCCACCGGCCTCGACTACGTACGTCAGGCCGTCGTGCTTCGGCGCAGGGGGCTGGCGGCCGAACGGGATGTCGCCGTCGCCGCTGCCGCCGCCACCGGTCCGACTGCCGCGATCGCTCCGGACGTGGAGAGCGCGCGGAGCGGTGGGCGTGGTCCGATCGGTGAGGGTGGGGAAGGAGCTGCGGCCGCTGGTGCGGCCGGGGCTGTCGAGGTGACTGGGACCGTTGATGAGGCGGGGGCTTTTGACGTGCCCGAGGCCGTCGACGCGAGGGGAACCGCGGACGCGGCTGAGCCCGCTGATGCCGCTGACATGACGAGGGCCGCTGACGCGGCCAGGATGGCCGAGGTCTCCCGGGGGTCCGAGACGTACGGTGCCCGGGGTTCCGGGGAGACGGAGCGGTGACGGGGGCCGCGACCCGGGTCCTGGCCCTGCTTGCGGAGCGGGGTGAGACGCTCGCCGTCGCCGAGTCGCTGACCGGCGGTCTGGTCGCGGCGGTGCTGACCTCGGTACCGGGCGCCTCGCGTTCCTTCCGAGGGTCCGTGACGGCCTACGCGACGCCCCTGAAGCGGGAACTGCTCGGTGTGGACGGCGCTCTCCTGGCGGAACGCGGCGCGGTCGACGCGGCCGTGGCACGCCAGATGGCGACAGGTGTACGGCGCGCTCTCGGTGCAGACTGGGGAGTGGCGACCACCGGCGTCGCGGGCCCCGACCCGCAGGACGGAATGCCCGTCGGCACGGTCTTCGTCGCGGTCTCCGGGCCGGACGGCGCGGAGAATGTCACCGCTCTGAGATTGAACGGTAGTCGTGCGGACATCCGTAAAGAGAGCGTACGGAACGTTCTCGCACTGCTTTCCGACAAACTCGGCAAGAATACGAGCGCACAGGATACGGAAGAGAACGGGGGGAATTGATGTTTGCAGCCCTGAGTGAACACGACATCGCTCCCCGCACGGCCGCGGCGCAAGGCGGTACGGTAGGGCGTGAAGGATGCGGCTACGCGGTCCGAGGAGGGAGCCACCGATGATTCTGCTCCGTCGCCTGCTTGGTGACGTGCTGCGTCGGCAGCGCCAGCGCCAAGGCCGTACTCTGCGCGAAGTCTCCTCGTCCGCCCGAGTCTCGCTCGGCTATCTCTCCGAGGTGGAGCGGGGGCAGAAGGAGGCGTCCTCCGAACTGCTCTCCGCCATTTGCGACGCGCTTGATGTACGGATGTCCGAGCTCATGCGTGAAGTGAGCGATGAGCTGTCGCTGGCCGAACTGGCCGAGTCGGCAGCAGCCAGCGATCCGGTGCCTGTGCCGGTGCGTCCGGTTCTCAATTCCGTCTCCGTGACGTCGGTGGCGGGTGTGCCGACGGGGCGTGTGACCATCAAGGCACCTGCGGAAGCGGTGGACGTCGTCGCCGCCTGACCACGCGGTCCGGTTGTGCTGCGGAAGCCCTGGTCCCTCCTGGGGGCCGGGGCTTTTGTGCGTCCGCAGGCGACCGGGGCACGGCACCGGTGCCATGGCATCCGGCCAGTGGGGTGATCCGGATGCCGGAGCGCCGAAGCCCGATGCCCGCCGAGCCCGGCCGCCCGGCTTCGTTCACTTCTGCGCGGGCGCGGCAGGGCCATGGGCCGCCGAGCATGTGGGCCCGTTGGGGTGTCGGGACGCCGAGAACGCCTGGCCGCAGGGGGCGTCGGAGCCGACCGGGGCAGCCCGCCTTCCGCTCCGCAGCGGAAGGCGCGGCCACGCTCCCGATGCGGTTTCGGTCGGCGCTCTGGATGCGGGCGGGTCGCGGTCGCGCCAGACTGCGGGAAGAGGGCGTCGGTCGGTGGCGGCGCCTCGGAGCGTGTCCGGTTCACCGCGTCGCACGCCGGGCGCGACCGGCCGGACACGGGCGTGGTCCGCGAAGCCGGAGGCAGCGCCGGAGCGCTCCTGCCGCATGGTTCACGATCCCGCACAGCACGCTCGGGGAAATCTTCAGGCGAGAGCGCACAACGCGCTACGGCAGCAAACCGCGCGCCGGTGGCGCACCGGTGCGCCCTCCCGCCGAGCAAGCGCGCCGGACTAGGTTCGGCCGGAGGAGGCAGCCATGGTACGGCGATGGGTGCCGGCGCTCGTTCTCGGCGGGGTGTGGTGGTGGGCCGTGCTGCGGCTCGCGCTGGAACCGGCCCAAGCGGGGCTCGTCGAGGGTGCGGTGGCGGCGGGCGGATGGGGGCTGAGCCTGCTGCCCGTACACGCGGCCGCGTGTACGGGCCGGGTGAGGGCGGGTACACGGGATGGGGACGCGGACACGGGGAGGGGCGCGGGTACGGCCTGGTCGTCCCGGATCCGGGCGTGGTGCGTGGACGGGGGGTGCGGGGCGGGGGTGCGGTGCCTGGACGGGTGGTTCCGGACGCGGGAGCGGTGCGTGGGCTGGTGGTCCGGGGGCGGGGTGCCATGCGCGGACCGGTGGCGGGCTGCCGCGGTGCGGTGCGCGAGCCGGTGGTCGCACTCCGGGGCGCGTCGTGTCGGACGGTGGTCGTCCGGCGGCGCAGGGCGAGCGGTCCGGGCCTGGCGGACTACCAGGGCATGGTCGCGCCGCCGTTCGGGCGGAGGATCCGGCCGGTCATGAAAGCCGACGCGTCCGATGCCGGGTGGAGCACGGTGCGGGCGACGTCCTGGGTTGCCGCGCCGAGGGGCGGTCGGATGCCCTCGCGGAGGCCCTGAAGCGCCGCTGTCCGTGCCATGCCGGGGAGGAGGCCGGCCGTAGCGTGGAGCAGAGGGTCACGGTGTGGGACCCGTCTGACAGCGCGGGCACCAGTAGGTGGGGCGGCCGTCCTGTTCAGCGGCGCGGACCGGTGTGCCGCAGAGCAGACACGGGCGGCCGGTCCGGCCGTACACCCAGAGCCGTTCGTACGTGCCGTACCGGCGGGGCAGGGCTCTCGTGCGGGTGTGCACGGCCCTGCCCACCGTGCCCGCCGTCGTCGTGGTCGTGCGTACGGGCCGGTCGCGGTTGGCTTCGAGGAGTTGCTTGGCCGTGGCGACGAGGCGGAGGGTGGTGGGGGCGGACAGTTCGCCGATGGGGAGCCAGGGGGCGGCGCGGACGAGGAAGCAGAGCTCGGCCTTGTAGACGTTGCCGATGCCAGCCAGATTGCGCTGGTCCAGCAGGGCCTCGCCCAGGGGGCGGGAGGGATCGGCGAGCAGATTGCGCAGGGCGGTGTCGGGATTCCAGTCGGGGCCGAGGAGATCGGGGCCGAGATGGCCGACGGCTCGCTCCTCTTCGCTGGTGCGGAGGAGTTCCAGAACCGGGAGACGATAGCCGACGGCCGTGCGGTCCGTGTTGGCGAGCACCACGCGGATCTGGTGTGCGGGCCCGCCGCGCCAGCGCTCGCCGGGGACGTAGATCCGCCAGGCACCGTCCATCCGCAGATGACTGTGGAGGGTGAGACCGCCCTCGATCCGGGTGAGGAGGTGCTTGCCGCGTGAGGTGACGCCCAGCACCGTCCGTCCGGTGAGATCGGCGGTGGCGAACCGAGGGACCCGCAGATCGGATCGGGTGAGGACCTGGTCGGCGAGTGCGGCGTGCAGACGTCCGGCGGTCTGCAGGACGGTGTCTCCTTCGGGCATGCCTCCATGATGCGGCTGGGTGGCGTGCTCGGGTCGGGTCGGGCCGGTGACCGAATGGGCGTACGGGGCACGGCGGCGCTGTGCGGCGGCCGGAGCACGAGGGCGGGCCGCACGGCGGCCGGGCGCGGGGAGGTGCGCAACGCCGCACACGACGGGAGGCCGATCCCGGGCAGGGGGTAGTGCCGGGGGACGCGGCGCGGTGTGCGCGGCCGTCAGGGGCGGAAGGAACCTCAGGCGCGGAGGCGGAGTCCCCGGGGGGTCGCCAGGAATCCGGCCGCCTCCAGGGCGCGTCCGAGCGGGGACGTCAGGGACGAGGCGCCGTTGGTGCGCTCCACCGTGACCGTGCCGAGCGACCCCGCGCGGGCGGCTGCCGCCAGCGCGCCCGCCGCCGCGGCCAGCGCGGGCTCCTCCGGATCGGTGGGCCAGACCAGCAGCGACTTGCCGCCGCGCTCCATGTACATCGCCAGCTCGCCGTCGACCAGCACCACCAGGGCGCCCGCCTTGCGGCCCGGCTTGTGCCCGGCGCCGTCCGGCGAATCCGGCCAGGGCAGCGCCGCGCCGTACGCGTTGGCCGGGTCCGCGGCGGCGAGCACCACGGCGTGGGGCGCGGCGCCCGGTTCCGCACGGTCGCGCGCGGTGGACACGGCGCGCAGTCGGTCGACCGCGCCGTCCATCGCGAACTGGGCCGCGCCCAGCCCTTCGACCACGTAGCCGCGCCGGGCCTGTCCGTTGTCCTCGAACGCGGAGAGCACGCGGTACGCGGCGGAGAACCCTCCCTCGACCCCCTCCGCCTGGACCGCGCCGCGGGTCACCACCCCGTGGCGGTCGAGGAGCGTGCGGGCCAGGGCGTGGGCGCGGTGCGTGGGGTCGGGCTCGGCGGCGGGCAGCAGCGACCAGCGGCCCGAGACCGTGGGCGGCCCGGTGCGGGAGACGGGGCGGGCGGCGGCTGTGAGCGAGCCGTACCGCCCGCGCGGGACGTTCCGTCGCGCGCGGTGGGCGGTCGACCCCGCCGTACGGCCGGAGCCGAGCAGCGAGCGCAGCGGGGCGAGCGTGTCGTTGGTGAGCCGGCCCGACCAGGCCAGGTCCCATACGGCGTCGGCCAGGTGCGGATCGGTGCAGTCCGGATGCGTGGTGGCACGGACCTGGTCGGCTATCTGCCGGAAGAACAGGCCGTACCCGCCGCTCAGCGCGGTCAGGACGGACTCGTGCAGCGCGGTGATTTCCAGGGGGTGCGGGGGCGGGAGGAGCAGGGGCGCGCTGTCGGCGAGATAGAGGGACACCCAGCCGTCCTTGCCCGGCAGCGCCCCCGCGCCGGCCCAGACGACCTCGCCGGTGGTCGTGAGTTCGTCCAGCAGCGCGGGGGTGTAGCCGGTCACCCGGCTCGGGAGGACCAGCTTCTCCAGGGCCGACGCCGGAACGGGCGCGCCCTGCAACTGCTCGATGGCGCGGGCCAGCCCGTCGATCCCGCGCAGGCTCTGGTCGCCCAGATGCTGCCAACGCGGGAGGAAACCGGCGAGCGCAGCCGGCGGGACCGGCTCCAGCTCTTGGCGCAGCGCGGCGAGCGAGCGCCGGCGCAACCGGCGCAGCACGGCGGCGTCGCACCATTCCTGACCGATGCCGGCGGGGTGGAACTCGCCCTGGACGATGCGGCCGGTCGCGGCCAGACGCTGTAGGGCGCCGTCCGTGACGGCGGTGCCGAGTCCGAAGCGGGCGGCGGCCACCGCGGAGGTGAACGGGCCGTGCGTACGGGCGAAACGGGCGAGGAGGTCGCCGAGGGGATCCTTCACCGGTTCGGTGAAAGCCTCGGGGACGCCGACGGGGAGAGCGGTGCCCAGGGCGTCGCGCAGGCGTCCGGCGTCCTCGATCGCCGCCCAGTGGTCCGCTCCGCCGACCCTGACCCGGATGGCCCGGCGAGCGCTCGACAGCTCCGCGGCCCACTCCGGCCGGGCGCCCCGCTCGGCCAACTCCGGCTCGGTGAGCGGCCCGAGCACCCGGAGGGCGTCGGCGACCCCTTCGGCGTCCTTGATCCGGCGGTCGTCGGTCAGCCACTGGAGCTCCCGCTCCAGTTCGGTCAGGACGTCGGCGTCGAGCAGTTCGCGCAGCTCCGCCTGCCCCAGGAGCTCCGCCAGCAGATGGGAATCGAGGGAGAGGGCGGCGGCCCGCCGTTCGGCGAGCGGCGAGTCGCCCTCGTACAGGAACTGGGCGACATAACCGAACAGGAGTGAGCGGGCGAAGGGCGAGGGCTCCGGGGTGGTCACCTCGACCAGCCGGACCCGGCGCGCTTCGAGGTCGCCCATCAGTTCCGTGAGCCCGGGAACGTCGAAGACGTCCTGGAGGCACTCGCGGACCGCTTCGAGGACGATCGGGAACGAGCCGAACTCCGAGGCGACCTGGAGCAGTTGAGCGGCCCGCTGGCGCTGCTGCCAGAGCGGGGCGCGCTTGCCCGGGCTGCGGCGCGGCAGCAGCAGCGCACGGGCCGCGCATTCGCGGAACCGGGAGGCGAAGAGGGCCGAGCCGCCGACCTGGTCGGTGACGATCTGGCCGATCTCGCCCTGATCGAATGTCACATCCGCCGCGCCGACGGGTGGTTGTGCGCCGTCGTACGAGAGGTCCGGCAACGGCGACGGCGAGCCGGACGGGTCCTCGGCCGGGTCGAGGGCCAGAAGATCCGGACCCATCAGATCGGCGTCGGGCAGCCGCAGCACGATGCCGTCGTCGGCGTGCATCACCTGGGCGTCCATGCCGTACCGCTCGGCGAGGCGGGCGCCCAGCGCCAGCGCCCACGGGGCGTGCACCTGCGCGCCGAACGGGGAGTGGACGACGACCCGCCAGTCGCCCAGTTCGTCGCGGAACCGCTCGACGAGGATGGTGCGGTCGTCCGGCACATGACCGCAGGCGCGACGCTGCTCGTCGAGGTACGAAAGGGTGTTGTCCGCGGCCCAGGCGTCGAGCCCGGCGTCGAGCAGGCGCAGGCGGGCTTCCTCCGGCCGCATCCCGCCGATCTCCCGGAGGAAGGCGCCCAGCGCCCGTCCCAGCTCCAGGGGGCGGCCCAGTTGGTCGCCCTTCCAGAACGGCAGCCTGCCGGGAACCCCGGGGGCGGGCGAGACCAGGACCCGGTCACGGGTGATGTCCTCGATCCGCCAGGACGTGGTGCCCAGCGTGAAGACATCGCCGACCCGGGATTCGTACACCATCTCCTCGTCCAGCTCACCGACCCGGCCGCCGCCCTTCTTGGGGTCGGCGCCCGCGAGGAAGACCCCGAAGAGCCCGCGGTCGGGAATGGTCCCCCCGGAGGTCACGGCGAGCCGCTGGGCACCCGGGCGGCCCGTGACCGTACCGCCGATCCGGTCCCAGACCACACGGGGGCGCAATTCGGCGAAGGCGTCGGACGGATAACGGCCCGCGAGCATGTCCAGCACGGACGTGAACGCGGACTCCGGCAGCGAGGCGAAGGGAGCGGCGCGGCGGATCACGGCCAGGAGGTCGTCCACCTGCCAGCCGTCCAGCGAGACCATCGCGACGAGCTGCTGGGCCAGCACGTCCAGGGGGTTGGACGGGATCCGGAGCGCCTCGATGGAGCCCTCGCGCATCCGCTCCGTGACCACGGCCGCCTGAACCAGGTCGCCCCGGTACTTCGGGAAGACCACGCCGGTGGAGACCGCGCCGACCTGGTGCCCGGCCCGGCCGACCCGTTGCAGTCCGGAGGCGACCGACGGCGGCGACTCCACCTGGATCACCAGATCGACCGCCCCCATGTCGATGCCCAGCTCCAGACTGGACGTGGCGACCACGGCCGGCAGCCGGCCCGCCTTGAGATCCTCCTCCACCTGGGCGCGCTGCTCCTTGGAGACCGAACCGTGGTGGGCGCGGGCCAGCAGCGCGGGGGCGCCCTTCGCCGCGCCGGACTGGGCCATGATCTCGGCCGGGGCGTGTGCCTCCGGCAGCGGCGGGGCGGAACCGTCCTGCCCGGGCGGGGCGTCGGCGTTCCCGAGCGCGGTGCCGGTGGCCCGTTCGTACGCGATCTCGTTGAGCCGGTTGCACAGCCGCTCCGCCAGACGGCGGGAGTTGGCGAAGACGATCGTGGAGCGGTGCTCCTGGATGAGATCGACGATGCGTTCCTCGACATGGGGCCAGATCGACGGCTTGTCCGCCCGGCCTGCCCCTTCGGCGTCGGAGACGGGGGAGCCGCCGAGCTCGCCCAGGTCCTCGACCGGAACGACCACCGACAGGTCGAACCGCTTGGTGGAGGGCGGCTGGACGATCTCCACCCTCCGCCGGGGCGAGAGGAATCGCGCCACCTCGTCGACCGGGCGGACCGTCGCCGACAGGCCGATCCGCCGTGCGGGTACGGGCAGCAGCTCGTCGAGCCGCTCCAGGGAGAGGGCGAGATGGGCGCCCCGCTTCGTGCCCGCCACGGCGTGCACCTCGTCGAGGATGACCGTCTCGACGCCGGAGAGCGTCTCGCGGGCCGATGACGTCAGCATCAGGAACAGCGATTCCGGCGTGGTGATCAGGATGTCCGGCGGGCGCGTCACCATCGAGCGGCGCTCGGCGGGCGGGGTGTCGCCCGAGCGGATGCCCACCCGGACCTCGGGCTCGGGCAGCCCGAGCCGCACCGATTCGTGACGGATACCGGTGAGTGGTGAGCGCAGATTCCGTTCGACGTCGACGGCGAGGGCCTTGAGAGGGGATACGTAGAGCACACGGCAGCGCTTCTTCGTCTCGGCCGGGGCCGGGACGGACACCAGCCGGTCCAGCGCGGCGAGGAACGCGGCCAGGGTCTTGCCGGATCCGGTCGGCGCGACGACCAGCACGTCCGAACCCTCGCCGATCGCGCGCCAGGCGCCTTCCTGCGCGGCGGTGGGCGCGCTGAAGGCCCCCGCGAACCAGCTGCGGGTCGCGGGGGAGAACGAGTCGAGCACGGAACCGGCCATGTCCCCCATCCTGCACCCCGCCACCGACAACGGCCGTGACGGCCATGGCCCACCGCGCCCGGCACCGGGCGGGCGACCGCCCGTGACCACTCCCGCCACCTGCGAGAATTCGTCCATGGGTGCGATATCGAAGCCGGGGGCGGGGGAGTGGGCGAGGCACTGGCAGTACGCGGAACTGCCCGACCTCGATCTGCTGCGCGCCCGGTATGTGCGCCACACCTTTCCGCGCCACAGCCACGAGGGCTACGTCTTCGGCACCATCACCCACGGAGTGGAGGACGTGGGGCTGCCGGGTGGCACCGTCCACGCGGGCCCCGGTGTGGTGGTCATGATCAATCCGGAGGTGCCGCACAGCGCCCGGGCGGGCGTCCCCGAGGGCTGGGTGTACGCCACGCTGTACCCGTCCGCCCAGGTGATCAACGACATCGCGGCCGAGACGACGAGCCTGCGCGGCACCGTCGGCTTCACCGAGACCGGTGTCATGGACCCGTACGCGGCCCGGCTGATCGGCGAGGTGCACCGTGCGGCCGAGGAGGGCAACGCGCTCGCCGCCGACAGTGTGCTGCGCGTCATGGTCGCGCGGCTGCTCGACCGGCACGGCGGTGCGCTGCCCACGCGGACGCCGCGCTCGGCCGGTGCGCGTGACGCGATGCGCGCCCGGGCCGTGCTGGTGGACAGGATGGCCGGCCCGCCCACGCTGGACGCGCTGGCCGGGGAACTCGGCACCGCCCCGTTCGCGCTGCTGAGGGCCTTCAAGAAGCAGTACGGCATGCCGCCGCATGCCTGGCTCACCGATGCCCGGGTGCGGGCCGCGCGCCGACTGCTGGACGCGGGGCGGCGGCCCGCGGAGGTGGCCGCCGAGGTCGGGTTCACCGATCAGCCGCACCTCAACCGCCATTTCACCCGGATCGTGGGCGTACCTCCGGGCGCGTACCAACGCGAACGTGCAGGAACGTACAAGACCGGTCCCAACTCGGACGCGTAGCGTTCCGGGCGTGGCAGAACAGACAGCACTCCCAGAAGGCCACGGTGAAGCGGCCGGGACGATGACGGACCCGACCGGGCCGAGGGCCGCCGAGGCCGGGTTGACGCAGGTGCCGGGGACGGGCGCGGCCGTGGCCGGGACAGACGAGAGCCCGGCCGCGACGAAGACGGACGCGGCCGTCGTACGTGACGCGCTCGGCGTCGGGACGGCGGTCGGGCTTTCCGGTTTCGCCTTCGGAGTGACCGCGGCCGGTTCCGGACTGAGCCTGTTGCAGACCTGCGTGCTCAGCCTCGCCGTCTTCACCGGGGCCTCGCAGTTCGCGCTCGTGGGAGCCCTGGCGGCGGGCGGCAATCCGTACACGGCGGCTGCCGGCGCCTTCTTCCTCGGCGTGCGCAACTCGTTCTACGGCCTGCGGCTGTCGCAGCTGCTCGCGCTTCCGCGCGCGCTGCGGCCCCTCGCCGCCCAGTGGGTCATCGACGAGACGACCGCCGTGACCCTGTCACAGCCCACCCGACGGGCCGCGCGGATCGGCTTCGCTGTCACCGGGCTCAGCCTCTATGTGCTGTGGAACCTCACGACCCTGCTGGGCGCCCTCGGTGCCGAGGCGCTGGGAGACACCGATGCGTGGGGTCTGGACGCGGCGTCACCGGCGGTCTTCCTCGCCCTGCTCGCGCCGATGCTGAAAAGCGCGACGGAGCGTGTCACCGCCGCGATGGCGGTCCTGCTGGTGCTCGGGCTGCTGCCCGTCCTGCCCGCGGGGGTGCCCGTGCTGCTGGCCGCGCTCGCCGCACCCCTGGTCCTCTTCCTGCGCGGGCGTGGCAGAGTCAGGCCGCTCCCCGAGAGGGAGGAAACGATCCTTCAGGAACGCGGGAAGGAAACGAGCCGGGGCACGACCGCGACGCGGGCGGGCCGACGGACGGGGGTGGACCGGTGAACGTCTGGATCGCCATCGCGTTGACCGCCGTCGGCTGCTACCTCGCCAAACTGATCGGCCTGCTGGTGCCCGCGGGAATGCTGGAACGCCCGCTCACCCGGCGGCTCGCCGCGCTCCTGCCCGTGGCGCTCCTGGCCGCCCTCACCGCGCAGCAGACCTTCGGCGACGGCCGACAGCTGACCCTGGACGCCAGGGGTGCGGGGCTTGCCGCCGCGGCGCTCGCCCTGGCACTGCGCGCACCTTTCCTCGTGGTGGTCGGGACCGCGGTGGCCGTCACGGCGCTGGTACGCGCCTTCGCCCCGTCGCTCTGGTGAGCCGGCCGGGTGCCGGCGAGGACCCGCCCCCGCAGGGCGTCGCCGCGGCGGGGCGCCCGAGCGACGGCCGGCGCGCCCGGCTGTACGGCCCCTGACGGGGGACAAGCGGCACGTCGGCCACAGCACTGGTCGTACGGCCCGTCGCGGCGCCCGACGCTGCCCCGGGCTCGCGGCTCCGCTCGGGCAGGGAAGCCCCCGTGGCTCTCCGCGTCGGCAAACCCACGTAGCCCTTCCCAGGGCTCTCGGCTTCGTTCGAGCGGGGGAGGGCCCGTCCGAGGGCCTCCGGCCGCCGTGCGGTCGCACGCACCGGACGACGCTCCTGCCGGGCGAACATGGCCGATCACGGCACTAGTCGAGGCCGCGCCCGTGTGCCCGCAGGGTCAGGAGCGCCTTGAGGGTCACGAGGGGGCGCCCCTCCAGAGCCGTGCCCGGCGCCCACTGGCGCCAGTTCACCGGCCAGCCGCCGTCCGGCTGCTGCTCGGCCGCGAGATGGTCGAGCGAGCGCTCCATCTCCTCGTCGGTGAACCAGCCTCGCGCCAGCGAAGCGGGCGTACGCGCGTAGTCGTACGGGAAGTGCTGCTCGCCCGGCGCGTACCCGGCCGCCACGGGGTACTCCGCGCGTCGTTCCGGATCCAGCACGACGAGCCGCTGCTCCCGTACCAGCCGACCCAGCCGGTCGGCCGCCGCCTCGGCACGGGACCGGTCCGGGACACCGTCCAGGAAGGCGAGCGCCGCCTCGATCTCGTACGGGTGCGACCGGTCCAGGGCCTCGACCGCCGACCAGCAGAAGTCGGTGGCCCGGAACAGCCAGGCATGCCACACCGCGTTGCGGTGCAGCAGCCCGACCACGGGGCCGGTGGCCAGCAGTTCCGCGGGCGGATCGTCGACGACCGGGATGAACGGCGCGGCCGGATAGCCGCGCTGCGTCGGCAGCAGTGCGGGCAGCGCGCCCTCCTTGGTCGACGCATCGGTCAGAAAACGGCAGATCCGTTCCACTCGGGGCCCCTCGCAGCGGCCGATCGAGTCGAGGACACTGAGGGCGTGCGCGGTGTGCAGCGGCTGACTGACGGGGCCGCGCAGATCGGGTTCGAGGGCGTGCCCATATCCGCCGTCCTCGTTTCGATAGGCGGCGAGCGCGGTCTCCACGGCGTCCGCGCTCCCGTTCAGGAAGCGATGGGCGAACCGCCGCTGCTCCAGGACACGGGCCGTGAGCCAGATGAACTGCTCGGCACGATTGAGGGGACTTGTTCCGGTTCCAGCCATGGACCGACCGTAGGGCGGTAAGCGCTCTCGGCAAGCCGTAGCGAACGGGCTGCACTCTCAGGGGCGGGATACTGAGGTCATGCGGTTGACGGTTTTCTGGGAACGAATGACGGACCACTTCGGCGCGGGGTACGTCGATTCCTTCGCACGCGATCACGTGATGGCGGAACTCGGCGGGCGGACGGTGCACCAGGCGCTGGCCGCCGGATGGGAGGCCAGGGACGTCTGGCGCGGTGTCTGCGCGGCGGTGGGCATCCCCGCCGACAAGCGCTGACCCCGTTCCGTCAACGGCCGGACCAGTGTCCTTGTGCGAGGCGGGCCGTTGTTTCCCACCGCGGTGGGTGAGACTGGACCGGTGCCACCTGCAGACGAGACAGCCCAGACAGTTCCCACAGCCCACATAGCCCGTACCGGGGCGCCGCAGCCCGACCCGGCCGACCTCCCGGTCGCGCCGGCCGGAACCAGGCCGACCCGCATGCCCGTGTGGCTGCCGCGCGCCATGGTGCTCGCCCTGGCGCTCTACGCCTGCTTCCAACTCGGCAGCTGGGCGTTCCACCAGCTCGTCGGGCTGCTGATCAACGTACTGATCTCGTTCTTCCTGGCGCTCGCCATCGAACCCGCCGTGGGCCGGATGGCGGCCCGAGGGATGCGCCGCGGCCTCGCCACCTTCCTGGTCTTCGTCGTCGTGCTGATCGCCTCTACCGGCTTCGTCTTCCTGCTCGGCTCGATGCTCGCCGGACAGATCGTCGACATGGTCGAGGACTTCCCGAAGTACCTGGACTCGGTGATCAACTGGATCAACCAGACCTTCCACACCGAGCTCTCGCGGGTCGAGGTACAGGACAGCCTGCTGCACTCCGACTGGCTGCAGAAGTACGTCCAGAACAGCGCGAGCGGCGTGCTCGACATCTCCACCACCGTGCTCGGCGGGCTGTTCCGGCTCCTGACGATATTCCTGTTCTCGTTCTACTTCGCCGCCGACGGTCCCCGGCTGCGGCGTGCCCTGTGCTCGGTGCTGCCGCCCGCCAGGCAGGCGGAGGTCCTGCGGGCCTGGGAGATCGCCGTCGACAAGACCGGCGGCTACCTCTACTCGCGCGGCCTGATGGCGCTCATCTCCGGGATCGCCCACTACATCGTGTTCATGATCCTCGGTGTTCCGTACGCGCCGGCGCTCGCCATCTGGGTCGGACTGGTCTCCCAGTTCATCCCCACGATCGGGACCTACCTGGCGGGGGCCCTGCCGATGCTGATCGCGTTCACCGTCGACCCCTGGTACGCGGTGTGGGTGCTCGGCTTCGTCGTGGTCTACCAGCAGTTCGAGAACTACGGCCTGCAGCCCAAGCTCACCGCCAAGACCGTCGACATCCATCCGGCCGTCGCCTTCGGCTCGGTCATCGCGGGTACGGCGCTCATGGGGGCGGTGGGTGCGCTGATCGCGATCCCGGCCGTCGCCACCCTCCAGGCATTCCTCGGCGCCTATGTGAAGCGGTACGCCGTGACGGACGACCCGCGGGTGCACGGCTCTCGTCGGCAACGCGGTGAGACGCCGCTCACACGGCTGCGCCGTTCCCTGCGGACGCGCGGGAACGACGGTGACCACGGCAGCCGGGCCGGGGACGGAGCCGAGGCCGAGGCCGGGGAGGCGGCGCGTCCGGAGAACCGGGAGAACCCGGAGCGCGCCTGAGCCGGGCGGCGCCTCGGAGCCCGGGGCGCCCCGGGGCGTGTGACACCGCGGGCGCGGGAGCGGCGGTGGTCACGGTTTCGGCGGCGGTCCCGGTCCCGGGGTGCGGCAGCGGGACCGCGGCGACGTCCGGGCCTGGCACCGGCGAGGCCTGCGCCGGTGCACAACGTGGGGAAGCTCGATCGGCGCGGAGTGCCGGCGGTCAGGGGCGGCGGTGAGGCGGCTCGCGGGCGCGTACCCGGATCCGGCTCCTGGGACCTGCCCGGCCGCGGCACCGGCGTGCTCGGCCGGACTCCGACGGCAGGCGCTCAAGGCTCGCTGTCACAGCACAGGCGTGAACGGACGTGTGTCGGCCCGGCGCGTGCGCTTGACACCAAAATCGAACATCTATTCTTATGGGATTCCGGCCGGGATCCCCGGGCCCGGCTGCGGAGTTGTCCACAGGCCGAGAGGACGTCGAGGCCCATTGTCAGTGGCAGGGGTTAGCGTCTTTGACGTGAAGCGATCGACACAAGCAAATCGGGTGGAACCCATGGCAGGAACCGACCGCGAGAAGGCGCTGGACGCCGCGCTCGCACAGATTGAACGGCAATTCGGCAAGGGCGCGGTGATGCGTCTCGGCGAGCGGCCGAACGAACCCGTCGAGGTGATCCCCACCGGGTCGACCGCTCTCGACGTCGCCCTCGGCGTCGGTGGCCTGCCGCGCGGCCGTGTGGTGGAGGTGTACGGGCCGGAGTCCTCCGGTAAGACGACGCTGACCCTGCACGCCGTGGCGAACGCGCAGAAGCAGGGCGGCTCGGTGGCCTTCATCGACGCGGAGCACGCCCTCGATCCCGAGTACGCGAAGAAGCTCGGCGTCGACATCGACAACCTGATCCTGTCCCAGCCGGACAACGGCGAGCAGGCCCTTGAGATCGTGGACATGCTGGTCCGCTCCGGGGCCCTCGACCTGATCGTCATCGACTCGGTCGCCGCGCTCGTGCCGCGTGCCGAGATCGAGGGCGAGATGGGCGACTCGCACGTGGGTCTGCAGGCGCGTCTGATGAGCCAGGCACTCCGCAAGATCACCAGCGCGCTCAACCAGTCCAAGACCACGGCGATCTTCATCAACCAGCTGCGCGAGAAGATCGGTGTGATGTTCGGCTCGCCCGAGACCACGACCGGTGGCCGGGCGCTGAAGTTCTACGCCTCGGTGCGCCTCGACATCCGCAGGATCGAGACGCTGAAGGACGGCACCGAAGCCGTCGGCAACCGCACCCGGGTCAAGGTCGTGAAGAACAAGGTCTCGCCGCCCTTCAAGCAGGCCGAGTTCGACATCCTCTACGGCCAGGGCATCAGCCGCGAGGGCGGCCTGATCGACATGGGCGTGGAACACGGTTTCGTCCGCAAGGCCGGTGCCTGGTACACCTACGAGGGCGATCAGCTCGGCCAGGGCAAGGAGAACGCTCGAAACTTCCTCAAGGACAACCCCGATCTGGCCAACGAGATCGAGAAGAAGATTCTCGAGAAGCTGGGCGTCGGTGTCAGGGCGGAGGACAAGGCCGCCGAGGCTGGTGGAGGAGGCGCTGCCGCTTCTGCGGCCGACAACGCGAAGTCGGTTCCCGCTCCCACAGGCAAGTCCAAGCCCACCAAGGCCGCGGCGGCCAAGAGCTAGGCCGTGACGCGTCGTACGGAATGGCCGGTCGACGCCCCGGACCCGGGTGCCGGTCCAAGTTCGGTGTTCGCCACCGGGCACGCCGCCGAGCCCGTGGGCGAGGGTGAGTACGGGCCGGAGGCCGGGACCGGTCATGATCCGGGTCCTGGTTCCGGGGCGTTCCCCGGTTTCGGCGAGGGGGCGGGGCATCGGGCCCGCTCCCGTTCCAGAGGCAGCGGTTCCCCCTCCTCGTCGAGGGCCGAGAAGGGGGAACCGCGAGATCCGGTCGAGCAGGCGCGCAACATCTGCCTGCGCTTGCTCACCGGCACCCCGCGCACACGGAAGCAGCTCGCGGACGCCCTGCGTAAGCGGGAGATCCCGGACGAGGCGGCCGAGGAGGTGCTGTCGCGCTTCGAGGACGTGGGTCTGATCGACGACGCCGCCTTCGCGGATTCCTGGGTGGAGTCCCGGCACCACGGCCGGGGACTCGCCCGCCGAGCGCTTGCCCGTGAGCTGCGCACCAAGGGGGTGGACTCGGCGGTGATCGACGAGGCGGTCGGACAGCTCGACGCGGAGCAGGAGGAGGCGACCGCCCGTGAGCTGGTGGCCCGCAAGCTCCGGTCCACCCGAGGGCTGGATCGCGACAGACGAGTGCGCCGCCTCGCGGGCATGCTCGCGCGCAAGGGGTACGGGGAGGGCATGGCCCTGCGCGTGGTGCGGCAGGCGCTGGAGGAAGAAGGCGAGGACACGGAGGGGCTGGACGAGCCGTTCTGAGCGATGGCCGACAGCGATGCAGGTGGTTGGCGGCGATCGGCGGTGGTCGACCGTGGCGGTTCGATTCCGCAACGGCTCGGATGCGGCGGTCGGCGTACGGGGCACGCAGAAAGCCGGCGGTGATCGGGTGGGGCCACGCAGTTGTACGGAGGCGGCGGGCGCCGTCGCCGGACCCTGGCCCCGGCCGCCCGGGGCCGCCGGGCCGGGTGCGACCGGGCTTCGAGTGGTTGCCGGGGGCGGTTCGGTACGCGGTCGGCGTGCCAGGAGGACAACGCGTCCGCCGTGGCACACCGGCCATGAGTACCTGGACCACGGAAGCGGTCGCGCACCCGGATCACGGCGCTGATCGCCGAGCGGGGAAGTGCCGTCAGACCTCGGCTGCGGTCTGTTCGGCTTCCGCCCGCGCGGCCTTCACGCGCTGCGGGTCCGTGGTCTGGGCGGGTGCGGGGGCGGGGGTCTCGCCCTTCGCGCCGGGGGCGACGCGGGCGGCCGGGATGACGCCGGCGATGAGCGCGGCCACGAGCGCGATGCCGCCACCGATGATCAGTCCGGTGCGAAAGCCGTTCTCGGAGGTGAAGGTGTGACCGGCCACGGTGACGGTCATCTGAGAGAGGACCACGCCCATCACGGCGGCGCCGACCGAGGTGCCCAGTGAACGCATGAGGGTGTTGAAGCCATTGGCGGCGGCGGTCTCGGCGAGCGGCACCGAGCTCATGATCAGCGCGGGCATCGAACCGTAGGCGAGGCCCACTCCGCTGTTGATGACCATGAGGGCGAGCATGAGGCCCCACGCGGTACCCATGAGCACGAGCGACAAGCCGTAGCCGACGGCCAGCACCAGGACACCGCAGATCAGGGTGAATCTCGGGCCGCGGGCATCAGTGAGCTTCCCGCCGAACGGCGAGACGATCATCATCATGACGCCTCCGGGGGCCATCCACAGACCCGCGGCGAGCATGGACTGCCCCAGCCCGTAGCCGGTGGCCTGCGGGAACTGAAGCAGTTGCGGCACGACGAGCATGCTCGCGTACATGCCGAAGCCGACGAAGACGGAGGCGACGTTGGTGAGCAGCACACGCGGACGGGCCGTGGTGCGCAGGTCGACCAGCGGATCCCGGGTGCGCATCTCCCAGGCGCCCCAGGCCGGCAGGATCACGATGGTCGCGGCGAACAGCCCGAGGATGGTCGCGGAGGTCCACCCCCAGTCGGCGCCCTTCGACACGGCGAGCAGCAGGCAGATCAGTCCGGCACCGAGCCCGACCGCTCCGGGAATGTCGAAGCGCTGGCCCCTGGCCCCGGCCGGAACCTCGGGGATGAGGAACCAGATCGCCACGGCGATCAACGCGGCCAGGACGGTGGAGCCCCAGAACAGCACGCGCCAGTCGGCGTACTGGGCGACCGCCGCCGCGATCGGCAGACCGAGTCCACCGCCGATGCCCATGGAGGCGCTCACCAGAGCGATGGACGAGCTGAGCTTCTCCGGCGGGACCACGTCGCGCAGCAGGGCGATGCCCAGCGGCACCATGCCCATGCCCATCCCCTGCAGCCCGCGCCCGACGATCATCGGCAGGACCGAGGTGGCGAGGGCGCACACCAACGAGCCGGCCACCAGCGGAACGGAGCACGCGAGGAGCATGCGGCGCTTGCCGATCAGATCGCCGAGACGTCCGGAGATCGGCACGCAGATCGCTCCCGCCAGCAGGGTGACGGTGATCACCCATGCCGCGTTCGACGACGTGGTGTGCAGGATCTCGGGCAGCTCCGCGATGAGCGGCGTGACCAGTGTCTGCATGATCGCGGCGGTGATGCCGGCGAGGGCCAGCGTAGCGACCACAGCACCGGTGCGGGCCATGGGCTGGGGGGCGTCCATCCGGGACTCCAGGAAGTGAGGGGCCGCCGAGCTCGAATCGCTCGCCCGGAGCCGTAAGTAAACATTTGCTTACATGGACGCTAGAGCAGCCCTGCGCGCGTGGTCAACAGTTGTTTACATGACGTCCGGCGCGCACGTACTGTTCGGGCGGAGAGAGGAAAGCCATGAAAGCCAGCAGTCCCCAGGACGGTCCCGCGCCTCTGGCGCCGTCGGCCGGCAACCCTCCGGCGGCTCGGCGGGGCACCGCCGCCAGGACCCGTGCGCTCCTGCTCGACTCGGCCCGCCGCCGCTTCGCGCACGACGGATACGCGGCCACCACCGTGCGCGACATCGCCGACGACGCCGGAGTCAACGTCGCGCTCATCAACCGCTACTTCCAGTCCAAGGAAGGCCTTTTCGAAGCCTGTCTGAAGACGGTCATCGACGAACTGGTCCACGAGGCGGGCGAGGTCGCCGACCTGGAACAGATCCCGGAGATCATCAGCGGCCACACCGCGGGCGTGCTGGCCTCGGACGGCCCCAAGGACGCTCTTCTCCTGTTGCTGCGCTCCTCCGGTGACGAACGCACCGAGAAGCTGCGCACCGGACTGCTGCGTACGTTCAGCGAGCGGCTCGCCTCGGCGGCCGGGTGGCGGCCCGATGCCCCCGACAGCGAGCAGCTGCTCCTGCGCGCCCAGCTCGTGCTGTCCGTGGCCTTCGGCATCACGGTGCTGCGTGCCTCCCGCAGCCTGGAGCCGCTCGCGTCGGCCACCGAGCAGGACCTCGGCGGACCGCTGACCGACGTGGTCGACGCTCTGCTCAGCGGGCGGCGGCCCTGAGACGCGGTTCCCCGGTCGGCGCCCATCACGGTTCATCCGTCGGCGTCGGTCGGGGCACGGCTCGGGCAACCGGAATCCGGTCGAACCCAGATCGGCCGAACGGGCGACCGGTTGCGCCGGAAGGCGGCCGAACCGGCGATCGGCCCTGCCAGGACGCGGCGCCGCATCCCGGCGCCACCGCCCGTGGTGAGGAGTGCCGCTCACTGGCCCGCGCGGGCGGCCCGGCAGATGGTGGCGTCGACCAGGGCGAGTGCCTCCTCGGCGGTACGGCCGGGGTACCGGTTCCACGGCCCGATGAGACCGGTCCAGCCCCGGGAGCGGAGTTCGGTGACGAGCCAGGCTCCCGCCCGGTCCACGGTGTTCAGCGAGCCGAAGCCCAGACGGTGTGCGGTGAGGAGGGCCCCGCAGATGCACCGGGCGCCGCGGGCGTTGCGAAGCCGGTAGGGGGTGTTCTGCCAGCCCCACTCGGCCAGAATCCGCCGTGCGTGGGCGAGGTGCGTCGAGGGCCGCACATCGGGTTGGCCGATGCGGCGCCAGGAATGCAGCCGGTCCGGGAGGATCGCACCCATCCGGCCGGGAAGGGGCCGCTCACGCGGTGCGGCAGCCGGCAGGGCGCGGGCGGATTCGGCGATGAGCTGGGCGACCGGTACGGACAGCAGATCGCGCCAGTCCGTCGGCCTGTGACCGGTCGTCCGTTCCAAGTCCCTGGCGGACGGCAGGGACTCGGGCTCGGCGGATGGCGGCGCCCCGGTGGAGAGCACGGGCTCGGGCTCGGCGGCGGTCAGGTCCCAGCCGGAGACGATCTGCTGCCATGCCTCGGTGTCGTGCAGGCGAACGACCTGGGCATCGAGCTGATCGGCGGTCAGGACGGGGATACGGGCGGGAGTGGGGGTCGGCATGGGCACGGGTGCCTCCGTCAGGTGGTCCTCGGCATCCAGCCGAATGTCCGCCGTGAACGGCGGCCGCTCCACCGGAGCGCGCCGTTCAGGTGTGTCGCCGCGGATTCGGGGGACGGGGGAGGGCGTACGGGGCTTGTCGCCCGCGGTGCGCAGCCCATGGTTCCCGGGCCGACGGGGCGGCGTACGTACGTCGGCCCGTCGGCGGTCCCCGCCGCGTCCCGCCCCGCCACGTCTCGCCTCGTTCCGCCCCGAGCCGAGCCGAGCCGAGCCGAGCCGAGCCGGGACGGGCCCGCCCAACGGAGCGGGCTCGGCGCCACCGTTCCGCGCACCGCGCCGTGCCCCGGGTCGGTCTCCGAGCCCGTCACATCTCGACGGGAAGTCCCGCCGCTCGCCATGCCTGGAAGCCACCGATCAGGTCCGTCGCCCGGCACAGACCCAACTGCCGCAGGGACGCGACGGCGAGACTCGACGCGTAGCCCTCGTCGCAGACCACCACGATCCGGAGATCATGGCCGACCGCCTCCGGGACCCGGTGGCTTCCCCGGGGATCGAGTCGCCACTCCAGCTCGTTGCGTTCGACGACCAGCGTTCCGGGGATCAGCCCGTCCCGCTCGCGAAGCTCCGCGTAGCGGATGTCGACGAGCAGCGCCCCGTCCTCGGCCTCGGCGGCGGCCTCCTGCGGACCGACCCTGACGAACCCCGCCCGGACCCGCTCCAGCAGCTCATCGATCCCGGCCGGTTCCGGTCGGCTGCCGTGGCCCACGTGCTCAGATGCGACGGCGCGGTGGTCACTCACTGCCAGTCCTCCGGCCGCTCCACCTGTTCGAGCCGGAGCACGGCACCCGTGCGGCTGTAACGCCTGATCCGAGGCAGCGGGGGGAAGTACGCGTGGACGGAGACGGCGTGCTGCGTGGTGGACTCGTTCAGCACCTCGTGGACATGGTGGCGGTCGAACGATCTGCCCTGACCTGCGGCAAGCTCGCGGGAGCGGTCGATGCCCCCGGCGAGTTCCAGGGTCTTCCAGCCGTCGGTGGGCAGCCGGGCGGCGAGCGAGTGCTCCTTGAGGGCACCGGACGCGGTGGTGAAGGCCCCGAACGAGTCGGCGTGGTCGTGCCAGCCGGTTCCGCTGCCCGGCGGCCAGCCGATCAGCCACGCCTCACTGCCGCCGGGTCCTCCGAGCGGGAGCCAGGTGCGCCCTTCGGGATCGAGGGGCAGCGAGCGGACGATCCGCGGGTCGGCGGCCACCCGGCGGACGAAGTCGAGCAGCTCGGCTGCCGACGGGCCGGAACCGGAACCACTGACCGACGGACCGGAAACTGAGCCGACGGCCAATGGACCGGGAGTGGAACCGACGACCGGCGGACCCGAAGCGGAGGCGGCGGCCGACGGATGGGAAGCGGAACCGATGCCCGGCGGACCGGAAACCGAATCCGTATCGGTGGAGGCGGGCAGGGGTGCGAAAGGCGAGGAAGAGGAAAGGGCAGACAAAGCGGGCCGTCCTGAAGGTTCGCGCGGACGCGCGCCGTGAGGAAGGGCGCACGGCGCGGCGGAGGAAGGGCGAGTCAGCAGGACGGGCGACACACGCAGCCCGCGTAGCGGACGAGGTCCATATGGACCCTCCGCCACAGGCGCACATCGGTGCCGGTCATGTTCCGGAGTACACCACGCGGACCGACAGCGGTCAATTGATGTCCGCCGTGCGATCGGAGTGCGCGGCGGTTGGGACCGCGCCGCCCCGCACCGCGTCCGCCGCCGCGTAGAGCTCCTGGGGCCGCACTCCGCCGAACGTCGCCACGAGATGACCGTCCGGCCTGATCAGCAGGACGGTGTGGGCCGAAGCCCCCGGATAGCACTCCGTCACCAGCAGTTCGCTCTTCACCGGCAGTGCGTCGACCGCCGTGGCGAGACGCGGCATGACACCCGCGGTCTTCCAGTGCCGCCGGTCCCACACCCCGGTGCCGGGGGCCACCAGCACCACGAGCAGGTTCCCCAGGCCCAGCCGCTCGCGCAGCCGTACGGTCGTGCCGTCGGGCGCCGTCACCCGCACATCGATGACCGGTGCGCCGGGGGGCGTGCCCACGGATGTGTGCGCCTCGGCATGCGCGGGCGCAAGGGGCGAGTGCGAGTACGAAGGGGGTGCGCCGAGGCGGCCGCGGCCCAGATGCGCGTCCGCGAGCAGCGAGTCGTACCCCCGCGCGCTCCCCGGGACGAGGGTTCGCAGGCCCCCGCCGCCGCGCAGTATCGGCAGCCACTGGTCAGCGGCCCGCAACCGCGAGGCGACCGCGGCCCGCCGTTCCGCCTGGTAGCTGTCGAGCAGCACGTCCGAGGCGCCGTGGTGCCAGGCCAGGGCGAGTTTCCAGGCGAGGTTCTCGGCGTCCCGCAGTCCCTCGTCGAGCCCCTGGGTGCCCAGCGCCCCCAGCAGATGGGCGGCGTCCCCGGCGAGGAAGGCCCGATCGGCCCGCCAGCGCAGGGCGAGCCGGTGGTGCAGCGTGTACACGCCGGTGTCCAGCAGTTCGTACGGCGGCGTCTCGCCGCACCATCCCGCCAGAGTGTCCCGGATCCGGGTGATCAGGGCGTCCGGGGTGACGAGTTCGCCGCGCGGCGGCAGCAGCCAGTCCAGCCGCCAGACGCCGTCCGGCAGCGGACGCGCGGCCACCTCGGCGCCGCCGGAGCGCCACGGCGGCAGTCGGTGCAGCACGGCCTGCCGCGGCCACGGCAGTTCGGTGCGCAGCGCGGCGACGGCATGCCGCTCCACCGCAGTGCGCCCCGGGAAGCGGATGTCGAGCAGCTTGCGCACGGTGGACCTGGCGCCGTCGCAGCCCACCAGGTAACTCCCGCGCCACCATGTGGCGTTCGGCTCCCTGGTGCGCGCCGTGATGCCCGTGGTGTCCTGCTCCAGCGTGTCGATCCGGCTGCACGGAACCACCCGCACGAGTTCTTGCGCGGTCACTGCCTTCCGCAGGCCCCGGGTGAGGGCGTGCTGCGGCAGGTGGACGGGGGAGCACAGTGGCGGATCGCCGTCGGAGACGTCCTCGCCCAGGTGTTCGCCTCCGTCGAGAGCCAGTTCACGCACCACCTGCTTGCGCCGCACGGAGCGCCATCCGGACCACCGCGCCCCCTCGTGCCGCAGCGCCGTGCAGCCCAGCCGTTCCACCAGGTCCGCGGTGTCCTCGCGCAGCACCACGGTCCGGGCGGGGCGCGTCTCGTCCCCGTCCGGGTCCTCGTCGAGGAGGACGGACGGGACCTCCTGCGCGGCGAGGGCGAGCGACAACGCCAGGCCGACGGGCCCCGCGCCGACGACGATCACCGGGTCCACGGGGCGGCTCCTCGAATGCGTACGGGCGGCGTCGTCGCCGTCGCTCGCACCGTCACCGACGACGCGGGTGAAAGGAGCGAACGGCCCGCAGACGGTCCGGAGGACGGAGGAGGCGTGGCGGCGGGAGAAGGGGGCGCGATCACAGAACGTATGCAACATACTGCCGGTGCCCGCGTCAAGCGACACCGGACGGCGGCGAGGGGGTGGTGGCCGATCGGCCACCACCCCCTCGGGCAGTGAGGCGATGCGCCGTCGGACGGCGCAACCGCCTTCGATGACGAGCGCCGGCTCACCGACGGTCTCCGATGCGCCCCCCCGGGCGTCACGGTCGGCGATGGCCTCTTTGCAAAGGAAGTTGATTCAGCTTCCCGCGTTCTGCGGCGTCAACCCGGCGTCGTGTACGGCGTTGTCGCTTCGACCCGGCGTCTCCACGGCCCCGGTGCTTCCTCGCGGTTCCCGGGGGCAGGGACGCCATGCTCGACCGGGCGGCCGGTGGCACGAACCTCGCGGACGGCCTGCTCGCGGAGACCGTCCAGGTGTTCGCATGGTGCCGGCGACCGGTCCGGGTTCTCCTTCGAGCCGGGAGCACGAGCCCGGCTTCGGGAGCTCCTGGAATCCGGGAGCGGCTCAGTCCCCGGTCCTGCCCTCCGCGGGCGACTTCACCGGACCGGAATCACCGGGAACGGCCGGGTCGTTGCCCGGTGCGGCGGCCGCGGCAACTGCGGCGCCGGTCCTGCTGTTCCGTCCCCGCCGTTCGATCCATGTGGCGAGCGCCGAGAGCAGAAGACACATGCCGACATAGATGGAGCCGATGACGATGATGGTCGAGACATAGGGGTACTGGCCGTTGACCTGGGTGTTGGAGGCGATCAGACGGGCGGTCTGAAGCAGCTCCGGATACAGGATGATGAATCCCAGCGAGGTGTCCTTGAGGGTGACCACGAGCTGGCTGATGATCGTGGGCAGCATCGCCCGAACGGCCTGCGGCATGAGCACGCTGACCATCACTTGGGTCTTGCTCATGCCCAGGGCGTACGCGGCTTCGCTCTGCCCCCTGGGCACTGAGTTGATGCCGGCGCGCAACACCTCTGCCTGGACGCAGCCGTTGTAGACCGACAGGCCGACTGCCAACGCCCACATCGAGTAGTCGGTGAGGAAGCCGACCCAGATGGCGTAGATGGTGATCAGCAGCGGGATCGAGCGGAACACTTCGATGAAGGTGGTGGCCAGCCACCGGACCGGCTTGTGGTCCGAGAGGCGGCCGACGGCGAGGAGCACGCCGAGGATCAGCGAGCCGAGTGCGGCCAGGCCGAAGGCCTTCAGAGTGGCGAGTGTGGCGTCGGCGATGTTCTGCCGGATACCCGCGTAGTTGAAGATGTCCCACATCTCGGGGGCCAGATGCCCCTTCTCGGACAACCGGAAGAAGCTGAGCGCGAGCAGGGCCAGGATGGCGAAGGAACCGACGACCGCGTAGATCCGGTTGCGTACGACAGCCTTCGGACCTGGGGTGTCGTAGAGCACGCTGGCGCTCATCGGGCGACCTCCATGCGACGTTCGATCAGCCAGAACAGGCCGCTGATGGCAAAGGTGACGACCAGATAACCAAGAGCCACCCAGATGAAGACGGGGGTGATGGCGTACCCCCGGTCACTCATGAGCTTCTGCCAGCCGAACAACTCCGTGACACTGAAGGCCCCAGCGATTGCGGAGTTCTTGGTGAGCGCGATGAAAATGCTGCTCAGCGGTGGGATGACAGTCCGCGTGGCCTGCGGAAGCACCACGATCCGCAGCGTCTGGGAGAACGTCATCCCGATGGAGCGAGCGGCCTCGGCCTGCCCCAGCGGAACGGTGCTGATGCCCGAGCGGACTGCTTCGCACACGAACGACGAGGTGTAGAAGCCGAGCGCCAGCGAGCCGAGCACGAACGGGCTCATACCGGGGAAGAAGATCTCCGGTACGACGAAGAAGGAGACCAGGAAGAGGAGGGTCAGGGGGGTGTTGCGCAGGAGCGTCACCCACGCGGTGCCGAAGTACCGCAGTGGTGGCACCGGCGAAACCCTGAATCCGGCGATGATGACGCCGAGCACCAGCGCGATGACCAGGCTGACTGCGGTGATCGATACGGTTCCTATGAAGCCGTCGCGGAACTCTGGGTAGTTATCGAATAGTACGTTCATGGAATCTCCGCGTCGGCAGGCGGCGGCATGGGGACAGGGAGGAAGGGGCGTCCCGTACGCGCTCCGGGAGAGCGCGTACGAGACACATCAGTCGACTGGTCGGTCAGTAACGTTCGATGGTCGGCGGGGCGACGTACGCCGAGCCGGACAGCCCCAGGGTGGCGTCGTAGATCTTCTGGTAGATGCCGTCCTTGACGTGGTTCTCCAGCGAGTTGTTGATGGCGTCGCGCAGCGCCTTGTCGTCCTTGTCCAGACCCACGCCGTACGGCTCCTCCGTGAACGGCTTGCCGACGACCTTGAGCTTGTCGGGGTTCTGCGCGGCGTAGCCCTTGAGGATCGAGTCGTCGGTGGTGACCGCGTCGACCTGCTTGGTCAGCAACTGCTGCACGCAGTCGGAGTACTTGGCCAGCTCGACGACCTTCGCGCCGTACTCGGGCTTCTTGATCTCCTGGAGCGGTGTGGAACCGACGATGGAGCAGACCTTCTTGTCCTTCACGGCGTCCTTGCCGGTGATGGAGGTGTCGTCCTTGCGCACGAGCAGGTCGGCGCCCGCCTTGTAGTACGGGCCGGCGAAACCGACCTGCTTCTTGCGCTCGTCGTTGATCGTGTACGTGCCGACGAAGTAGTCGACCTGCCCCTTGGAGATCGCGGTCTCACGGATGCCCGAGTCCACGGTCTTCCACTCGATCTGGTCCTTCGAGAAGCCCAGGTCGGCGGCGATCATCGTGGCGATCTCGATGTCGAATCCGGAGCGTTCCTTCGTCGCCTGGTCCTCGAACCCGAGGTAGGGCTGGTCGGCCTTGGCACCGATGATCAGCTTGCCGCGCTTCTTCGCCTCCTTGAAGGTCGGCGAGTCCAGGTCGACCCCCGTCGCGACCGTGTACTTCGGCAGCTCGGGGGCGCCCGAGGCGCCGGGCTTGGTCCCGGACGGCTTGTCGCCGGCCGAGCCCTCCTTGCCACCACAGGCGGTCGCGGTCAGGGCGAGCACGGCGATGGCCGCGACGGCGGCCGTCTTGCGGAGCTTCATGTGAACTTTCCTTATGCCGTAGGTCGTTGTCATCAGTGGTGAAGGATCTTCGAGAGGAAGTCCTTGGCCCGGTCGCTGCGCGGGTTGCTGAAGAACTGCTCGGGCGTGGCCTGTTCGATGATCTTCCCGTCCGCCATGAAGACGACCCGGTTCGCCGCCGAACGCGCGAAGCCCATCTCATGGGTGACGACGACCATCGTCATGCCGTCCCGGGCGAGCTGCTGCATGACCTCCAGCACCTCGTTGATCATCTCCGGGTCGAGCGCGGAGGTCGGCTCGTCGAAGAGGATCACCTTCGGGTCCATCGCCAACGCCCGTGCGATGGCGACGCGTTGCTGCTGGCCACCGGAGAGCTGGGCGGGGTACTTCTCGGCCTGCGTCGCCACGCCCACCCGCTCCAGCAGCGAACGGGCCTTGTCCTCGGCGGTCTTCTTGTCCGTCTTGCGGACCTTGAGCTGGCCGAGCATCACGTTCTCGAGCACCGTCTTGTGCGCGAAGAGGTTGAACGACTGGAAGACCATTCCGACATCGGCGCGCAGCCTGGCCAGCTCCCTGCCCTCCTGGGGCAGCGGCTTGCCGTCGATCGCGATGGCACCCGAGTCGATCGTCTCCAAGCGGTTGATCGTGCGGCACAGTGTGGACTTCCCGGACCCGGAAGGCCCGATGACGACCACGACCTCGCCGCGAGCGATGGTCAGGTCGATGTCCTGGAGCACATGCAGCGCGCCGAAGTGCTTGTTGACGTTGCTCAGTACGACAAGGTCGTTCGACGCGGGTCCGGCGTCCTCGGCGCCCTTGGTCACTGAAACTCCGCTCATCGGCTTCTTGCTCCGTCCTCCTCGATTGGGAAGGACCCTAGGGTGCGGTGCGACCAGCGTCATCACATCTGAGCGAGAATTGAGCATAACGATCCGGCGGCGTCCGGACACGCCCTGTGACCAGGGGTGCGGGTGGGGCGCCCCGGGCGTACCGGGTGGATAACAGATGGCCCGATGCGACGGGCGGGCTCTTGACTGGCACACCGCTCATCGGAGTGGATGCCCTGGTACGCCATGATGTGAAACACCTCCGTGCGAAGAAGTCACGAACGGGGAGTGACGAGGGGCGTACGGAACACAACACCGGGAGCACACCGGCACCGCACGCGCGTCGCGCGCCCGCGGCCATTCCGCGGCACGGCACCGCACTCACGGAAGGAGGGCGCATGAGACTGCTGCTCGTCGAGGACGACAACCACGTCGCCGCCGCGCTCTCCGCGATCCTCGCCCGGCACGGCTTCCAGGTCGTGCACGCGCGCACCGGAGAGGACGCGCTCCAGGCGCTGCTGCCCGCGGACACGGAGCCCTTCGGCGTCGTCCTCCTCGACCTCGGCCTGCCCGACCAGGACGGGTACGAGGTGTGCGGCAAGATCCGCAAACGCACGTCCACCCCGGTCATCATGGTGACGGCCCGCTCCGACGTCCGGTCGCGGATCCACGGCCTCAACCTCGGGGCCGACGACTACGTCGTCAAGCCGTACGACACCGGTGAACTCCTCGCCCGCATCCATGCCGTCAGCCGGCGCACGTCCGCGGGGGAGGACACCGTGCCCACACCGGTCGCGGCGCTGTGTCTCGGAGACGTCCGGATCGAACTGCCGACCCGGCGGGTCAGCATCGACGGTTCGGAGATCCAGCTCACCCGCAAGGAGTTCGACCTGCTCGCCCTGCTGGCCCAGCGGCCGGGCGTGGTCTTCCGCAGGGAGCAGATCATCAGCGAGGTGTGGCGCACGAGTTGGGAGGGCACGGGCCGCACGCTCGAAGTGCACGTCGCCTCCCTGCGCTCCAAGCTCGGGCTGCCCGCGCTGATCGAGACGGTGCGCGGGGTGGGCTACCGCCTCGTCGCCCCGTCCGCGTAGCGCGAGCGGTGCCGGACCGAGGCGAGTAGAGGCGGACGTCCCAGGTGCGCACACGGCTGCTTCCCCTGCTCATCGTGCTGATGGCGAGCGTGTTGCTCGCCCTCGGCTTCCCGCTGGCCGTGAGCGTGGCCAACGCCGAGCAGCAGCGCGTCGTCATCGACCGCATCGACGACGCGGCGCGGTTCGCCGCGCTCGCCCAGTTCGTCGCCGAACGCACCCCCGGCTACGAGGAGCGGCGGAACACCCTGAGGGGTGAACTCGACACATATGCCTCGGTGTACGGCATCCACGCCGGTGTCCTCTACCGCGACGACAGTGTCATGGCCAAGGCTCCGGCGGACTGGCAGCTCCCGCTGGACGGAGAGGGGCGCGAGGCGTTCAAGGAGGCGCTCCTCGGGCGTCGTAGCCATGACCCACCGCAGGTCTGGCCCTGGCAGCGCGGCAGGATCGTCATCGCCTCGCCCGTCGTCCGGGACGGCGACGTCGTCGCCGTCGTGGTCATCGACTCGCCCACGTCGGAGCTGCGTTCGCGCACTCTGCGCGGCTGGTTGATCATCGTGGCGGGCGAGTCGGTCGCCATGCTGGTGGCGGTCGGCGCCGCGATCAGGCTCACCGGCTGGGTGCTGCTGCCGGTGCGGACCCTGGACGCGGCCACGCACGACATCGCCAGCGGCCGGATGAGATCGAGGGTCGCGGCCTCCGGCGGTCCGCCCGAACTCAGGCGCCTGGCCCGCTCGTTCAACGAGATGGCCGACAACGTCGAGAGCGTGCTGGAGCAGCAGCGTGCCTTCGTCGCGGACGCCTCGCACCAACTGCGCAACCCGCTCTCCGCGCTGCTGCTGCGGATCGAACTCCTCGCGCTCGAACTCCCCGAGGGCAACGAGGAGATCGCCTCCGTGCGCACGGAGGGCAAGCGCCTCGCGCAGGTCCTGGACGACCTGCTCGACCTGGCGTTGGCCGAGCATGCCGCGGCCGACCTGCACCTCACGGACATCGGCGCGCTCACGGAGGAACGCGTCGCCTCCTGGCGGCCGGTCGCCGACGAGAGGGGGGTGCGGCTGCGGGTGGACGGTACGGCGGCCGTGACGGCCTGGGCGGATCCCATCGCACTGTCCAGCGTGCTCGACGCCGTCATCGACAACGCGCTGAAATTCACGCCCGTCGACGAGGAGGTCCTCGTCACGGTCGGATCGGAACGCGACGACGTCACGGTCGTCGTCGCCGACCGCGGCCCCGGTCTCACCCCGCAGGAGCTGGAGCGCGTCGGGGACCGGTTCTGGCGCAGCACACAGCACCAGAACGTGCAGGGATCGGGGCTCGGACTCTCCATCTCCAAGGCGCTGCTGGCCGCCGGCGGAGGCTCGCTCGCCTACGCGGCCAACGAACCGCACGGGCTGCGCGTGACGGTGACGGTGCCGCGCAACGGCCCGCAGGGCTGAGCCGCGGGGCGCCCGCGTCGTACGCGGCCCACGGGGGCCGGGGCGGCGCGGCACCGACCCGCACCGCCCCCGACGCTGCCGCGGATCGCCGGTCACCTCGGAGAGCGCCGGTCACCACCGGGACCACGGGCCACCGTGGAGATCGTCGATCGCCTCGGCAACCGCCCATCACGTGGCGGAGCACCGACGGCGCCGCGGAGCATGCATCACACCGTGGAGCAGGGATCACGTCGTGGTCCGCAGGGCCGCGTCCGCGGCACCCGGCCTGCGCCGCGGACTGCGGATCACGGCTTGACCGAGCGGTAGTAGCGCTTGGCCCCCTCGTGCAGGGGCAGCGGATCGGTGTAGATCGCGGTACGCAGATCCACCAGCTGGGCCGCGTGCACCTCGCGCCCGATCCGGTCCCGGCTGTCGATCACGGTCCGGGTGAACGCCTCGGTCGTCGACGGGTCCGTACGGTCGGCGGTCACCAGCACGTTGGCGATCGCCACCGTCGGCACCGCCTGCCCCTGCTGTGCGTAGCGGTAGGCGTCGGCGGGCATCACGGCCGACCGGTAGTGGCGGGCGGAGCCGCCCGCGGCCTGAAGCTCCTTGACCAGCGGCGCCTCCAGGGGCACCAGCCGGATCGGGAAGCGGTCCGACAGTTCCTGCACGGCCGAGGTGGGCAGTCCGCCCGACCAGAAGAAGGCGTCGAGCCGGCCGTTCTCCAATTCCTTCGGCATGGTGTCGATGCCGTTGGGCACCGGTGTCACGTCGTCGACCGGATCCAGCCCGGCGGCCGCCATCACGCGGTCGGCGACCAGCCGTACACCCGACCCCTGCTGCCCCACCCCGACGCGCCTGCCGCGCAGGTCCGAGACCCGGCGCACCGCCGAGTCCCGGGGCACCACCAGCTGGATGTAGTCGTCGTACAACCGCACACAGCCCCGCAGCCGGTCGGCGCCCGGACCGCGGTCGCGCAGATAGGTGGCGAGGGCGTCGGCGGTGGCGATGGTGAAGTCGGCCCGGCCGGTCGCCACCCGCGCGATGTTCTGCTGGGAGCCCTCGCTGGTCTGCAGCCGTATCGACACCCGCGGCAGATCCCTGGCGAGATCACCCATCAGCCGCTCGCCGTAGCGCTGGTACACCCCGCTGGGCACGCCGGTGCTGAACGTCAGAGTCCCGCTCGGCACCGGTTTCCCGAGCGACAGCAACCACCACAGCAGCAGCCCGAGCACGACGACGAGAACGACGCCCGCCCGAAGGGCGCGCCGGCGGCCGATACGGGACAGTGCCTGGAGCATGGCGGCGATCCTGCCAGCCCGTCCCGGCGTTGACCAGGGGATCCGCGGTCCGGCCCGGCTTCGGCCACGGGTGTGCCGCCGGCCGGCTCCGGCGCCCCTCCAGGGGGCGCCGTCGGCCCGTCCCCGCGGCGACCGGGGCCGGGGCCTCCGGAGCGGGAGCCGCTTCCGGGAGCGCCTACCCTTGAGGGATGACCAGCAGCAGCGACCGGAGCCCCGCAGTGGACGTCCAAGCACCCAAGAGCTACGAAATCCGCACCTACGGGTGCCAGATGAACGTCCACGACTCCGAGCGGTTGTCCGGTCTGCTGGAGGAGGCGGGCTACGTACGCGCCGCGGAGGATTCCGACGGGGACGCCGACGTCGTCGTCTTCAACACGTGTGCGGTGCGGGAGAACGCCGACAACAAGCTCTACGGCAACCTCGGCCATCTCGCCCCGATGAAGACGAAGCGCCCCGGCATGCAGATCGCCGTCGGCGGCTGTCTGGCCCAGAAGGACCGGTCGACCATCCTGGAGCGGGCCCCCTGGGTGGACGTCGTCTTCGGTACGCACAACATCGGCAAGCTGCCGGTGCTGCTGGAGCGCTCCCGGGTCCAGCGGGAGGCGCAGATCGAGATCGCCGAGTCTCTGGAGGCGTTCCCCTCCACGCTCCCCACCCGCCGTGAGTCCGCCTACGCGGCCTGGGTCTCCATCTCCGTCGGCTGCAACAACACCTGCACCTTCTGCATCGTCCCGGCGCTGCGCGGCAAGGAGAAGGACCGTCGCACCGGCGACATCCTCGCCGAGATCGAGGCACTGGTCACCGAGGGCGTCTCGGAGATCACCCTGCTCGGTCAGAACGTGAACGCGTACGGCTCCGACATCGGCGACCAGGAGGCGTTCTCCAAGCTGCTGCGCGCCTGCGGGAGGATCGAGGGCCTGGAGCGGGTCCGCTTCACCTCGCCGCACCCGCGTGACTTCACGGACGACGTGATCGCGGCCATGGCGGAGACGCCCAATGTGATGCCCCAGCTGCACATGCCGCTGCAGTCCGGCTCGGACACCGTGCTCAGGGCGATGCGCCGCTCGTACCGTCAGGAGCGCTTCCTCGGCATCATCGAGAAGGTGCGCGCCGCGATGCCGGACGCCGCCATCTCCACCGACATCATCGTGGGCTTCCCCGGCGAGACCGAGGAGGACTTCGAACAGACCCTGCACGTGGTCCGTGAGGCGCGCTTCGCCAACGCCTTCACCTTCCAGTACTCCAAGCGCCCCGGGACCCCCGCCGCCGAGATGGAGGGGCAGATCCCCAAGGAAGTCGTGCAGGAGCGTTACATGCGTCTGGCCGCCCTCCAGGAGGAGATCTCCTGGGAGGAGAACAAGAAGCAGGTCGGACGGACGCTGGAGATCATGGTCGCGGAGGGCGAGGGCCGCAAGGACGGCGCCACGCACCGCCTCTCCGGCCGTGCCCCCGACAACCGCCTGGTCCACTTCACCAAGCCCGACGAGGAGGTGCGCCCGGGCGACGTGGTGACCGTGGAGGTCACGTACGCGGCCCCGCACCACCTGCTCGCCGAGGGAGCCGCGGTGGCCGTGCGGCGGACCCGGGCCGGGGACGCCTGGGAGAAGCGCAACACCGCCGAGGCCGCCAAGCCGACCGGGGTGATGCTGGGACTGCCCGGCATCGGCGCCCCGGCCCCGCTGCCCGCACCGGCGGCTCCCGGCTGCGGCTGCGACTGAGCGACCGCGGCGGCCGACCGGTCGGGTCGCAGCGGCCAAGCAGTACGCTGCCGACCATGCTTGTCGCCGCCGCTGTCTGCCCCTGTCCGCCTCTGCTGGTACCCGAGATCGCCGCCGGTGCCGCGCCCGAACTCGACGCGGTGCGGGAAGCCTGCGCCGACGCCCTGGACGTGCTCGCCACCGCACGGCCCGATCTGCTGATCGTGGTCGGGCCCGCGGCCCACGCGGGCCGCGGCCCGCACTCCGAAGGGGCCACCGCCACCTTCCGGGGGTTCGGCGTCGACCTCGGCGTACGGCTGGGGCGCGGCCCGGGACCGGTGGCGGCGGCGGACCGTTCGCTTCCGCCATCCCTGGCCGTCGGGGCCTGGCTGCTCGCCCAGGCGCGTTGGAAGGCCGCCCCGGTCGAGGGCCTGGGCGTGGGCGAGCCCTTGGAGACGGAGCGGTGCGTGGCCACCGGGCGGGACCTCGCCGCCAGGGCCGACCGGGTGGCCCTGCTGGTGATGGGCGACGGCAGCGCCTGCCGCACGCTCAAGGCCCCCGGCTATCTGGACGAACGCGCCGAGGCCTTCGACGCCGCCGCCGCACGGGCCCTCGGCGCGGCCGACCCGGCCGCGCTGATCGCCCTGGACGAGTCGCTGGCGCACGAACTGATGGCGGCGGGCCGGGCCCCCTGGCAGGTCCTCGCGGGCGCGGCCGAAGGTGCGGACCTGAGCGGTCGGCTGCTGTACGAGGACGCCCCCTACGGCGTGGGCTACATGGTCGCCGCCTGGTCCTGACCGTCGCGCGCCCGGCCCATGCTCCCGGCCGGAGAGCCGGAGCACACCCGCGCCCGGACACGACAACGGCCCGGAGAGCCGCGATGCGGCCGCGTACCAACGACCCGGCCCGCCTGACGAGGATCCGGTGCGCCGCGTACACGCGGCGGACGGCCGCGCGCCCCCGTCACCGCACGGCCGTCCGCCTGCTCGATCCGCCCGGCTCTCCCGACCGGCCGGAGGTCACCGACCGCCGCGTGTCACGACGTGGGCGGTGTGTTCGGGGGTGGGCTCGGCGGCGTGCGGTCGTCGTGTTTGTGGGACAGGCGCTCGACCGCTTCCTTGGCCTTCTTCGCGCCGGACTCGATCTTGTCGCTGTACTTGCCCTTGGTCTTTTCGTCGACCGTCCGTGCCGCCTTGTCGAGCCCCTGGTCGATCTTGCCCTCGTGCTGATGCGCGAGTTCGCCGACCTTGTCCCTGGCGGGGCTGAGCTTCGCCTTCAATGTGTCCAGGAAACCCATCGGGCACCGTCCCTGCTGGAAGAAACCACCTGTCCGGGGCCCTGTCCCGACTCGCGGCCGGCCACTTCACCCGCAGGCGCCGCGACCGAACCGCAAACCATGGGAAACGCCCCTATTCACATATAAATTCTACTTGTGCGGCCAAGATTTCGCGCCGTTTGTCACGGCAGGGCCGGTGCGCGCTCCGTCGTGCGGACCGGGGCCTCCCGCTCGTTCGGGAACACGGCGGGAGGTTTGCGAGACTGGGGCGGTGACAAGCTCTGCTCCCGCCCCGCGGGTCATCACCGTCGTCGGCCCCACCGCTGCCGGAAAGTCCGATCTGGGGGTGTTCCTCGCTCAGCGGCTCGGCGGCGAGGTGGTCAACGCCGACTCCATGCAGCTCTACCGGGGGATGGACATCGGTACCGCGAAGCTGACGCTCCGCGAGCGCGGTGACGTTCCGCACCACCTGCTGGACATCTGGGACGTCACCGAGACCGCGAGCGTCGCCGAGTACCAGCGGCTGGCCCGCGCGGAGATCGACCGGCTGCTCGCCGCGGGCCGCACCCCCGTCCTGGTCGGCGGCTCCGGCCTCTACGTGAAGGGCGCCGTCGACGCCCTGGAGTTCCCCGGCACGGATCCGGGTGTACGGGCCAGGCTGGAGGAGGAGCTGGCCGAGCTCGGCTCCGGGGTCCTGCACGCCAGGCTCGCCGTCGCCGACCCCGACGCGGGGCGCGCCATCCTGCCGAGCAACGGCCGCCGGATCGTCCGGGCCCTTGAGGTCATCGAGATCACCGGCAAGCCCTTCACGGCCAACCTGCCGGGTAACGATGCGGTGTACGACACCGTCCAGATCGGCGTCGACGTGGCACGCCCGGAGCTCGACGAACGCATCGCCCTGAGGGTCGACCGGATGTGGGAGGCCGGACTCGTCGACGAGGTGCGTGCGCTGGAGGCGCGGGGGCTGCGCGACGGGCTGACCGCCGCCAGGGCCCTCGGCTATCAGCAGGTGCTGGCCGCCCTGGCCGGGGACTGTACGGAGGAGGAGGCCCGTGCCGAGACGATCCGCGCGACCAAGCGGTTCGCACGCCGTCAGGACTCGTGGTTCCGCCGCGACCCCCGGGTCCACTGGCTGAGCGGCGGCACGGAAGACCGCGGGGAACTCCCGCACCGGGCTCTGGCGTTGGTCGAACGAGCGGTTACAGCCTGATCACGTGATGGCATCGGGAAGCACCGCCCGTCATTCCGGCCCCTCGGGGCGTGCCATCATCGAGCGACGATCGATCAGCGGAGTCCGAGTTGGGAGGGCGCGTGGCGATGGAGGCCGGCCCTCGCGACATGGAAGAAGACGCACCGGACACACGGCGCGACTCCGGACACGGGGCCGTGCACGAGACGGGACGTCTGAGTTCGGACGGACCCGACGAACTCGACGTGCCCGCCGAGGTCGAGGTCGAGCTGCGGCCCGCCCGGCGGCTGCGCATCTGGCAGCTGGCGCCGATCGTGGTGCTCGCCGCCCTGGGCTCGCTGATGTTCGCCTTCCCGCTGGCCTTCGAGTTCGGCGACGGCGGTGCGGTCGTCGCCATGCTGGGCCTGCTGATCAGCGGCTGCGCCGCGGGCTGGGGCATGATGGCCGCCCGTCGCGTCGGGTACACCTGGCCCGGTCTGCCGCAGCGCGGCGAGGGGGAGCGGGCGGACTGGCGGGTGATCGCCCTGTACGTCGCCGTGTGCCTCGTACTGGTCGCGCTGGCCTTCGCGCGCGTGGCCCGGCTGCGCTGACCGCCCTTTGGCGGACGCGCCGGGCGCGGTGCGGAGACGACCCCGAGACCCCTCCCTCCCGGTCCCGGTGGCGACCCGCTCCGCGCTTCCCCGTACCGCCGTCGGATGCGCCCGGCTGCGGCCCGATGGCGGCGCTCACCGGTACCGCCTCGTACAGTTGCCCTGTGAGCACCTCGCAGATCACCTTCTTCAAGGGCCATGGCACCGAGAACGACTTCGTGATCGTTCCCGACCCGGACGGCGCCCTGGACCTGTCTCCCGCCGCCGTCGCCCGGCTGTGCGACCGCCGGGCCGGTATCGGCGGGGACGGGCTGCTGCGCGTCGTACGGTCCGCCGCACACCCCGAGGCGCGCGCCATGGCGGACGAGGCGGAGTGGTTCATGGACTACCGCAACGCCGACGGCTCGATCGCCGAGATGTGCGGCAACGGCGTACGGGTCTTCGCCCGCTATCTGGAGCGCGCCGGGCATGCCGAGGCGGGCGACCTCGCCGTCGCCACCCGGGGCGGTGTGAAGAGGGTGCACATCGCCGAGGACGGCGGGATCACCGTCTCCATGGGCCGCGCGGCTCTGCCCGAGGAAGGCGTCACGGTCACCCTGGGCGGCCGCAGTTGGCACGCCCGCAACGTGAACATGGGCAATCCGCACGCCGTCGCCTTCGTCGACGACCTGGAGCACGCCGGCGATCTGCTGTCCACCCCGCCGTACAGCCCCGCGGCCGTCTACCCCGACGGCGTCAACATCGAATTCGTCGTCGACCGGGGGCCCGGCCATGTGGCCATGCGGGTCCACGAGCGCGGCTCGGGGGAGACCCGCTCCTGCGGTACGGGCGCCTGCGCCGTGGCCGTCGCCGCGGCCCGCAGGGACGGCGCCGACCCCGCGGAGACCGGCAGCCCGGTCACGTACACCGTCGATGTGCCCGGCGGTACGCTCGTCATCACCGAGCGTCCGGACGGCGAGATCGAGATGACCGGCCCCGCCGTGATCGTCGCCGAGGGCTCCGTCGACCCGGCCTGGCTCGCGGCGGTGCGGTCCGCGTAGGCGGGCGTCGGCCGTGCCGGACGTGGCGTCCGCGGGGCACAGTGCCGGGCGCTGCCCGATATGGCCGAAACGGTAGGTCCCGCAACTTCGCTCGAATGGGTGATCCGTTTCACGCTGGGCGAGAGCGGGACTCCGCCACGTGGTGGGCTCGGTAGCATCAAGCACCGGCCCGGAGGTGCGACCGCACCCACCCTTGCCGGTCGACGTCGCCGGAGGTGCCCCCATGAGCGCAGAGGCCGCCAATCCCGATGGTTCCGTACGCAGACGGAGCCGCCCCCGGATCGACCTCCGCAGGCTCGGCCGCGTCGCACTGCTCGGTTCCGTACCCCGCGACCGGCTGTCCGACGCGATCGGACACGTCGCCGACGCGCACCGGACCCACCACCCCGACGCCGACCTGTCGATCCTTCACCGCGCCTACCTGCTCGCGGAGTCCTCGCACCGCGGGCAGATGCGCAAGAGCGGCGAGCCGTACATCACGCACCCCCTCGCCGTCACCCTGATCCTCGCCCAACTCGGCGCCGAGACCACGACGCTGACCGCCTCACTGCTCCACGACACCGTGGAGGACACGGAGGTGACGCTCGATCAGGTGCGGGAACAGTTCGGTCAGGAGGTCTGCTACCTCGTCGACGGCGTCACCAAACTGGAGAAGGTCGACTACGGCGCGGCGGCCGAGCCCGAGACCTTCCGCAAGATGCTGGTGGCCACCGGGAACGACGTCCGAGTGATGTCGATCAAGCTCGCCGACCGGCTCCACAACATGCGGACCCTCGGTGTGATGCGCCCGGAGAAGCAGGCCAGGATCGCGAAGGTCACCCGCGACGTGCTGATCCCGCTCGCCGAACGGCTCGGTGTGCAGGTGCTCAAGACCGAACTGGAAGACCTCGTCTTCGCGATCCTCCACCCCGAGGAGTACGAACGGACCCGGGCACTGATCGCCGACGCGGGGCCCGACCCGCTCGCTCCGGTTGCCGAGGACGTCGCGACGGTGCTGCGGGAGGCGGGCATCCCGGCCGAAGTCCTCATCAGACCGCGCCACCACCTCTCCGTGCACCGCATCAGGATCAAGCGCGGCGCACTGCGCGGCACCGACTTCGGGCGGCTGCTGGTCCTCGTCGGCGAGGACGCCGACTGCTACGCCGTGCTCGGCGAACTGCACACCTGCCTCACCCCGGTGATCTCCGAGTTCAAGGACTTCATCGCGGCGCCCAAGTTCAACCTCTACCAGTCGCTGCACACGGCGGTCGTCGGCCCCGAGGGTGCCGTCGTCGAAGTCCTCATCCGCACGCACCGGATGCACAAGGTCGCCGAGGCCGGCGTCATCGCCCTCGGCAACCCGTACACCGCGGACAGCGGCCCCGGACCCCAGCCCGCCGAACCCGCGGACGGGGAACGCGCCGACCCGACCCGGCCCGGCTGGCTCTCCAGGCTCCTGCAATGGCAGCGGTCGGCCCCGGACCCCGACACGTTCTGGACCACCCTCCGCGCCGACCTCGCCCAGGACCGCGAGATCACGGTCTTCCGCACCGACGGCGGCACGCTCGGACTGCCCGCCGGGGCCAGTTGCGTGGACGCCGCCTACGCGCAGTACGGGGACCGGGCGCACAACTGCATCGGCGCCCGGGTCAACGGGCGGCTGGCCGCCCTCGGCACTGTCCTGAGCGACGGGGACACGGTCCAGCCGCTGCTAGCCGAGGACGCCGGCTCCGGCCCCTCGCGCGACTGGCTCGATCACGCGCGGACCCCCGCCGCCCGGATCGCGATCACCGGCTGGCTGGAGGCGCACCCCGAGCCGCCGAAGGGGCCGCACGGCGGCCGGCCGGTCCGGCCCAGGCCCGGGGCGAGGCTCCAGGAGACCGCCGGCACGGAGGACGACCGGTCCGGGAGCCGCGCGAGCGCCGTGGTGGACCGGCCGGATGCCACCGTGCGCCTGGCGGGCTGCTGCACCCCCGTCCCCCCCGACGACGTCACCGGATTCGTCGTCCGCGGCGGCACGGTCACCGTGCACCGGCGCGAGTGTCCCGCGGCGGTCCGGATGCGGTCCCTCGGCCGGACACCGGTCTCCGCCCACTGGGGCGGGTCGGCCGCCTGCCGGGTCACCCTGGTCGCCGAGTCGTTCGGACGCCCCGGGCTGCTCGCCGATCTCACCGAGGCGATCGCGACGGCGGGCGCGGCGGTCGTGTCCGCCACCGTCGAACCCCCCAGCGAACAGCGCGTCCGCCACACCTACACGCTCGAACTCCCCGACGCCGCCGGGCTTTCGGCGCTGATGCGCGCGATGCGCGACGTGCCCGGGGTCTACGACGTGAACCGCGCCCGTCACCCCGCGGGAGCCATCTGATCCTGCGCGCGCCGCCGTCCGCCGCGAAGACCTCGTTCGGGTGGTGCGGCGCGTGCCGCGCCTGTCCGGCCTGGCGTCGCTGGTAGCGGTAGTCCATGCCGTTCTTCTCCCGCCGCGCCCGGACCGCCCTGCTGGCCGTCGCGTCGGCCGCCCTCGTGGCCGCCGCCCTCCCGTCGCCCGTACCGCTGGGCATCGGCGACCCGCTCTTCCCGCATCTCGGCAACCCCGGATACGACGTCCTCTCGTACGACATCGACCTGACCTACCACGGCAACAACAGCCGGCCGCTCGACGCTGTCACCACGATCGACGTCCGGACCACCGCACCACTGGACCGGATCAACCTGGACTTCACCCACGGCACCGTGCGCGCGGTCGAGGTCAACCGACTGCGCAGCGAATTCGCCACGGTCGGCGAGGACTTGGTCATCCGCCCGCCCGGCCACCTCCCGCCCGGGACACCGCTGCGCATCACCGTCCACCACACCAGCGACCCGAACGGGCACCAGGACACCGGAGGGTGGGTACGCACCACCGACGGCCTCGTCATGGCCAACCAGGCCGACGCCGCCCACCGGGTCTTCCCGAGCAACGACCACCCCGCCGACAAGGCGTACTTCACCTTCCGGATCACAGCGCCGCGGAACCTCACGGTGGTGGCCAACGGCCTGCTCGCCGGAGCCGTCCGGCACGGGAACGAGACCACCTGGACCTACCGGACCGAGCACCCCATGGCCACCGAACTGACCCAGGTCGGCATCGGCCGGTCCGCCGTGCTGCGCCGCACCGGACCGAACGGACTGCCGGTGCGCGACGTGGTCCCGGTCGCCGACCGGGAGCGGCTGGAGCACCGGCTCGGCAAGACCCCCGCCCAGATCGCGTGGATGGAGCGGCAGGTCGGGCGCTACCCCTTCGAGACGTACGGGCTGCTGGTCGCCGACACCGAGACCGGCTTCGAGCTGGAGACCCAGACGCTCTCGCTCTTCGAGCGGTCCCTGCTCGCGGGGGACGACCGGCCCGACTGGTACGTCGAATCGATCATGGTGCACGAGCTGGCCCACCAGTGGTTCGGCAACAGCGTCTCCCCGCGGACCTGGTCCGACCTGTGGCTCAGCGAGGGACACGCCACCTGGTACGAGGCACGCTACGCGCAGGAGCACGCCGGCAAGTCGCTGGAGAGCCGGATGCACGACGCCTACATCAGGTCCGATGCCTGGCGCGCCGCGGGCGGCCCGCCCGCCCGCCCCGACAGGCCCGAGCAGGGCCGGAAGCTCAGCCTGTTCCGGCCCGTGGTGTACGACGGCAGCGCACTGATCCTGTACGCGCTCCGTCAGGAGATCGGCGAGCACGCGTTCGACCGGCTGGAGCGGAGCTGGGTGCGCACGCACCGGGACTCCACCGCGGGCACGGCGGACTTCGTCCGTCTGGCCTCGCGGATCGCGGGCCGCGACCTGGGCTCGTTCTTCGACGGCTGGCTGTACGGCGAGAAGACCCCGCCGATGCCGGGCCACCCGGACTGGCGCAGCACCGAACCGGTCGTGCGGTGACGAGAGCGGGCGGGCCGTGACGGTGAGTGGTGAGTGCCGGTCGACGGCGGGGCGCCCGGTCGTCGAGGTGTCGCCCGGCCCGTCCGGGCTCGGCCCAGGGCTTCCCGTCGGCCCGGGCCAAACCCGGATGACGGACCGGGTGCGCTGTGTCACTATCAACAGGTCGCCGCGGGTGGCCGGAGCGGTGATTCTCCGCATGGGGAATCAACGCCGGATGCCACACGTTGTGACCGATGAACGGACTTCCACCGACGTTAAGGATCCAATGACCTCCTCTTCTTCCCTTCCCCAGGACGCGTGGAACGCGCGGAGTGCTACGGAGAACACCATCGAGAGCCTCACGGAGGGCCTCCGGGCCGACGCCCTGATGGAAGCGGACGTCGCCTGGAGCCACGAGATCGACGGAGAGCGGGACGGAGACCAGTTCGACCGCTCGGAGCGCGCCGCCCTGCGACGGGTGGCCGGTCTCTCCACCGAGCTGGAGGACATCACCGAGGTCGAGTACCGGCAGCTCCGCCTGGAGCGCGTGGTGCTGGTGGGCGTCTGGACCTCCGGGACCGTCCGCGACGCGGAGAACTCCCTGGCGGAGCTCGCCGCACTGTCGGAGACGGCGGGCGCCCTGGTGCTCGAAGCGGTCTACCAGCGCCGTGACAAGCCCGACCCGGCCACGTACATCGGTTCCGGGAAGGCGTTGGAGCTGCGCGACATCGTTCTCGAAACGGGGGCCGACACCGTCGTCTGCGACGGTGAGCTCAGCCCCGGCCAGCTGATCCATCTGGAGGACGTCGTCAAGGTCAAGGTGGTCGACCGGACCGCCCTGATCCTCGACATCTTCGCCCAGCACGCCAAGTCCCGAGAGGGCAAGGCGCAGGTCTCGCTGGCGCAGATGCAGTACATGCTGCCGCGGCTGCGCGGCTGGGGTCAGTCGCTGTCCCGGCAGATGGGCGGCGGCGGTTCCAGCGGCGGCGGTGGCATGGCCACCCGTGGTCCCGGTGAGACCAAGATCGAGACCGATCGGCGCCGGATCCGCGAGAAGATGGCCAAGATGCGCCGGGAGATCGCGGAAATGAAGACCGGCCGCGAGATCAAGCGGCGGGAGCGCAAGCGCAACAGGGTGCCGTCGGTCGCCATCGCCGGCTACACCAACGCGGGCAAGTCCTCGCTGCTCAACCGGCTCACCGGGGCGGGCGTCCTGGTGGAGAACGCGCTGTTCGCCACCCTGGACCCGACCGTGCGCCGGGCCGAGACGCCGAGCGGCCGGGTCTACACCCTGGCCGACACCGTCGGGTTCGTGCGGCATCTTCCGCACCACCTCGTCGAGGCGTTCCGCTCCACGATGGAGGAGGTCGGCGAGTCGGACCTGATCCTGCACGTGGTGGACGGCTCCCACCCGGCGCCGGAGGAACAGCTCGCCGCGGTCCGCGAGGTCATCCGCGACGTCGGCGCGGCGGACGTGCCCGAGATCGTGGTGGTCAACAAGGCGGACGCCGCCGATCCGCTGGTGCTCCAGCGACTGCTGCGCATCGAGAGGCACTCCATCGCCGTCTCGGCCCGAACGGGTGAGGGCATCGACGAACTGTTCGCCCTCATCGACACCGAACTGCCCAAGCCGTCGGTCGAGGTCGAGTCACTCGTGCCGTACACCCGGGGCGGCCTCGTCTCCCGGGTGCACGCCGAAGGCGAGGTGATCTCCGAGGAGCACACCCCGGAGGGAACCCTGCTCAAGGCTCGGGTCTACGAGGAACTGGCCGCGGAACTCTCCGCGTTCGTCGCCGTGACGCACTGACGCCGCCGCGGCGCCGTCCGATACGGCCCCGAAGGCCCGCTCCCCGCAAGGCACTTCTGCCGGGGAGCGGGCCTTCGCACGACATGTCCGGCCGGTCACCGGCACCCGGCCGCGGTCTCCCGGCCGGACGGCCGAGCCGCCGTGGGCGGGACGCCGCACGAGGGTTGAGACACCGTCATCGACGCGGTCGAGTGCGCACGGCCGAGCCGGGGCCGAAGCCGCGCCGCCGTGGGGCGAGCCGTCGCCGGACACGGGCCCGGCGACGGCTCGGTCTCACTGCCCCGCGTACTTCTTGCTGACCGACTCGTAGACGCCCCTGGCCTCCTCGCCGAACCGCGGCCCGGCCAGCCAGCCGGCCGTCACCGGGCCGATGGAGGTGTTCGAGACGAGCGCGGGCTTGCCGTCCCGCCCGGTCGCGACCCAGCCGCCACCGGAGGCGCCGCCGGTCATGGTGCAGCCGATGCGGTACATCGTGGGGTCCTGCGCGCTCAGCGACAGCCGTCCCGGCTTGTCCTCGCACCGGAACGCCTTCTGACCGTCGTAGGGAGGTGCCGCCGGGAATCCGGTGGCGGACATGCCGGCGATCTCCGGCACGGCCGGGGCGTCGAACTCGACGGGCAGCGCGGAACCGACCGTCTCCTCCAGGGACTTGCCCGGCGACCCCTTCTCCGGCGTGACGCGCAGCACCGCGAAGTCGTACGGGGCGCCCTGCCCGCCGACCGAGGACCCCTGCGAGATCCACTGGTCGGACGTCTGCGCCCACTGACCCCACCACACGCCGTAGGGGGCTATCTGCTCCCTGGTCGCCGCCTTCAGCGCGGCGGTCGGCAGACCCTCGTTGTTGTAGGACGGCACGAAGGCGATATTGCGGTACCAGCCGCCCTTCTTGCCCGCGTGCACGCAGTGGCCCGCCGTCCAGACCAGATTGGACTTCCCGGGGTGCGCCGGGTCCTTCACCACGGTCGCGGAGCACACCATGGAGCCCTCGGGGCCGTCGAAGAACAGCTTCCCGGCCTCCGGGGCGGTGGTGTGGTACGGCGTGGCGACGGCCGCGGCCCGGACCGGCGCGGGCGTCGGGTCCGTCACGCCGGTGTCGCCCGAGATGTCGTTGTCGACCGGACGCTCAGGGGCCTTGTCGGCGTCCCGCATCCGGTCGGGATCCCAGAGGTCCTCGATGATCGGGTTGACGAAGTCCCTGGCCTCGCGCAGCCACTTCTCCTTGTCCCAGTTCTTCCACTCGCCGTTCCTCCACCGGTCGAGGTCGATGCCGCGCTCCTTGAGCCGGTCCTTCAGATCGTCCGGAATGGTGATCTTGCCGTCGGAGGCCTGGGTCGCGGTCGCGCTCGGAGCGTCGACGTCCTCCTCCGGGCCGCACGCGGTGGCGGTGAGCGCGAGGACCGCGGTGACCGCGGTTACGGCCGGCACCGAGAAGCGGGTTCGCCGCACACCCCTCCGGCGTGCGGCGAGAGCCGGTCGACTGAGTCGCATGTGGTGATCCCCCTGGGACTTCGTAACCCAACACTTCGGTTCCGCACTTCGGCGCTGCTCCGGGCCCGAGGCCCCGAACGCCCTGTCGGCACGCGGAAGGCCGCGCGAGCGCCTCGTGCGGCCCCCCACTATGCCGGTGCCAGTGGGGACGGTGCGCGGCAGGTCCGTGGTTCCACCCCCGCAAGGATCTTCGGATATACCCGTGATCCCCCGGGCCCGGCGTCGTTGGTACGTGCGAGGGACCTCGGGGACGGTGCTCTTCCCCGAGGTCCGTCCGTTCGCGCACCGACACGCCGACGTGCGACGCAACCGTTACAGCGGGAGGACCGACAGCCGTGGCCGTGACCGAACCAGCTCCGGTGGCAGCACCGGCGGTGCACGAGGGGATCCTGCGCCGCCAGTCGTTGCGCGAGTCCGCCGCCCGTACCTACGCGCGCTCACTGCCGATCGTTCCGGTGCGGGCCAGGGGGATGACCATCGAGGGCGCGGACGGGCGCCGGTATCTCGACTGCCTCTCGGGGGCGGGCACCCTGGCGCTCGGTCACAACCATCCGGTGGTGCTGGAGGCCATCAAGAAGGTGCTCGACTCGGGCGCGCCCCTGCACGTCCTCGACCTCGCCACCCCGGTCAAGGACGCGTTCACCACCGAGTTGTTCGCCACCCTGCCGCGGCGGTTCGCCGACGACGCCCGGATCCAGTTCTGCGGTCCCGCCGGCACGGACGCCGTGGAGGCCGCCCTCAAGCTGGTCCGCGCCGCCACCGGCCGCGAAGGACTCCTCGCCTTCACCGGCGCCTACCACGGGATGACCGAGGGGGCCCTGGCCGCCTCGGGCGGAGCCGAGGACGTGAGGGTGACGCGCCTGCCGTTCCCGCGCGACTACCGCTGCCCCTTCGGGATCGGGGGCGAACGCGGCGCGGAGACCGCCGCCCGCTGGACCGAGAACCTCCTGGACGATCCCAAGGGCGGTGTACCGGCACCGGCCGGGATGATCCTGGAACCGGTCCAGGGGGAGGGCGGAGTGATCCCGGCCCCCGACGGCTGGATGCGCCGCATGCGTGAGATCACCCGCGCCCGCTCCGTACCCCTGATCGCCGACGAGGTGCAGACGGGCGTCGGCCGCACCGGCGCCTTCTGGGCGGTCGAGCACAGCGGGATCACGCCCGACGTGATGGTGCTGTCCAAGGCCATCGGCGGTTCCCTCCCGCTCGCGGTGATCGTCTACCGCTCCGCTCTCGACACCTGGCAGCCCGGGGCGCACGCAGGCACCTTCCGGGGCAACCAGCTCGCGATGGCCGCCGGAACCGCCACTCTCTCCTTCGTCCGGGAGAACCGCCTCGCCGAGCGCGCCGCGACGCTCGGGGCCCGGATGCTGGCGCGCCTCCAGGGCCTGGCGGCGGAGCACCCGTGCGTCGGGGACGTCCGGGGCCGGGGACTGATGATCGGGGTGGAACTCGTCGACCCCGGGGCCCCCGCGCCGGGCGGCGGCTCCGAACCGCCACCCGCCCCCGCACTCGCCGCCGCCGTCCAACAGGAATGCCTGCGCCGCGGGCTCATCGTCGAACTCGGCGGACGCCACTCCGCCGTCGTACGCCTCCTCCCGCCCCTCACCCTCACCGACGAACAGGCGACGGCGGTCGTGGACCGCCTCGCCGACGCCCTGGCAGCCGCCGAGCGACTGCCGCATCGCAGGACCACGACCGGGCCGACCCACTGACCCGGCCACCACCACAAGGAAGACCGCAGTGAACTCCACCCCCCCGCCCCAGGCCGACGGCCCGCCCTCCCTGCCGCAGCGAGCGGAGGCCGGACACGCCAAAGACCTCCTCGTCGAGCCCACCGTGCCGCGCCAGAAGGCCGCACCGCACGACGAGCGGTACGTCCCGCCGGCCGGGACCGTCGACGCGACACCGGCCGACCACCTCGATCACCTCGACCGCGCCGATCACCTCGACCATCCGGACCCGCTGCACGCCGCCGACGCGGCGGGCACCGAGAACCTCCTCCGCTGCTGGGTCCGGGAGAGCGGCCTGGCCCGCCCCGAGGCGGATGTACTGCGCGTCCCGCTCCCCGCGAGCGGAACGGCGCTGCTCGTCCCCGTCGTGCACTGGTCCACCACGGGCTGGCACCGGTTTGGGCAGCCCGCCCTGGAAGGGGCGCCCGAGGACGCTCCGTACGCCGACGCCGTCACGGTCGCCGCCCTGCTCGGCCGCGAGGCCGACCGCGGCGAGGGCACCGACATGGTGGCCCGGGTCGCCGATTCGGTCCGACGCACCGCGGGCTTCATCGCGGAGCGGCGCCGAGCCCCCGAGCCCCCGGCGGCGGCCGACCCCTTCCTCGCGGCCGAGCAGTCACTGCTCCTCGGCCACCCGCTCCACCCCACACCCAAGAGCCGTGAGGGACTCTCCGACTCCGAGGCCCGCCGCTACTCGCCCGAGACGTACGGCTCCTTCCCCCTGCACTGGATGGCCGTCGACCGCTCCGTCCTGGCCACCGACTCCGCCTGGACCGACCGTGGCCGCCCGGTGCCCGCCGCGGAACTGCTCACCGCCCAGGCCGAAGGGCTGCGCCTGCCCGACAACACCGCACCGCTCCCGCTCCACCCCTGGCAGGCCCGCGACCTCCCGCACCGGCCCGAAGCCGCCGCCCTGCTCGACGCCGGACTCCTCCACGACCTCGGACCGCACGGCGGGCACTGGCACCCCACCTCCTCCATCCGCACCGTGCACCGGCCCGGCGCCCGGCTCATGCTCAAGCTCTCGCTCGGCCTGCGCATCACCAACTCCCGCCGTGAGAACCTGCGCAAGGAGCTCCACCGCGGTGTGGAGGTCCACCGCCTGCTCCGCAGCGGACTCGCCGCGCGGTGGCACGCCGCCCACCCCGGCTTCGACATCGTCCGCGATCCCGCCTGGCTCGCCGCGAACGGCCCGGACGGCGCACCGGTCGCCGGTCTCGACGTGGTGCTGCGGCACAATCCGTTCGGCCCGCACGACGACGCGGTCTGCGTCGCCGCGCTCACCGCGCCGCGTCCGTGGCCGGGCCGCAAGAGCGTGCACTCGCGCCTCTCGGAGGTCGTCCTCTCCCTGTCCTCCACGACCGGGAGGGCCGTGGGCGCCGTGGCCACGGAGTGGTTCCTGCGCTACCTCGACCGGGTCGTGCGCCCGGTGCTCTGGCTCGACGCCCACGCGGGCGTGGCCCTCGAAGCACACCAGCAGAACACCCTGGTGCTGCTCGACCGCCACGGCTGGCCCGTCGGCGGCCGGTACCGCGACAACCAGGGGTACTACTTCCGCGAGTCCCACCGCGCCGCCCTGGAACGGCGGCTTCCCGGCATCGGAACGGCCAGCGACACCTTCGTCTCGGACGAGGTCACCGACGAACGCTTCGCCTACTACCTCGGCATCAACAACGTGTTCGGGCTGATCGGGGCCTTCGGCTCCCAGAAGCTCGTCGACGAGCGGGTTCTCGTCGCCGCGTTCCGCCGGTTCCTGGGCACGGCCGCCGCACTCGGCTCCCCGTTGCCCGCCCATCTCCTGGACAACGCCCGGCTGCGGTGCAAGGCCAACCTGCTGACCCGGCTGCACGGCCTCGACGAACTCGTCGGTCCCGTCGACACCCAGTCCGTGTACGTCACCATCGCCAACCCGCTGCACGCCTGAAGGAGGCACGCCGTCCGAGGAACGGGGCGGCCCGGAACCATGACCACCGAAGCACCATGACCCCCGCCTGAACGACCGAGAGGAGAGCGGCACCATGGCTTCCGCCGATGCGCCCGCCGGCGCCGGTACCGGCCCAGTCCCGCACACCGACCCGAGTGCCGAGGACACCCTGGATCTGCCGCTCTCCGAGGAACTCCTCGGTCTGTTCGGGGACGGCACGGGTGCCACGGCGACTACGACGGCGCCGAACGCGCCCGGGCCGACGGCACCGTCCTCCGTGCCACCCCCACCATCCGCCATGCCGGCAGGAGACGTCGGCGCGGACCCGACGGGGCCCATGCGCACGACCCCGAACAGGGCGGCATCCTCCGACCTGCTCGACCGGCCGGCCGACTGGGGCCCCGTCAACACCCCGGCCGGAGTGTTCCAACTCGTTCCCGTGCGGCTGGAACGCGATCTCGCGCTCATCAGCCGGTGGATGAACGACCCCGCGGTGGCGGCGTTCTGGGAACTCGCCGGAGCCGAAACGGTCACCGCGGACCATCTGCGTCCGCAACTGGACGGCGACGGACGCAGCGTCCCCTGCCTCGGCGTGCTGGCGGGCACCCCCATGAGCTACTGGGAGATCTACCGCGCGGATCTCGATCCGCTGGCCCGCCACTACCCGGCACGTCCGCACGACACCGGCGTCCATCTGCTCATCGGCGGGGTCGACGACCGCGGACGCGGCGTGGGCACCACCCTGCTCCGGGCCGTCGCCGACCTGGTCCTCGACAACCGTCCCCTGTGCGGGCGCGTCGTCGCGGAGCCCGACCTGCGCAACACCCCGTCCGTGTCCGCCTTCCTGAGCGCCGGCTTCCGCTTCTTCGCGGAAGTCGAGCTTCCCGACAAACGAGCCGCCCTGATGGTCCGCGACCGAATCCACCGGGCCCACCTGTGAACGAACCGCTGCGCTACCCACACCGCCTGAACCCCATCGGTTCCCTCCCGAGGAGTCCCCGTGCCGACATATCCCGCGCGCAATGACGCGGCCGAAGACGCCGCATCGCTCAGCACACCGGAACTGAACCGGACGGTCTGGGAGGGAGCAGCCGCCCGACTGCTCGCGAAGATGCTCGGTCAGTTCGCCTACGAAGAGGTCATCGAACCGGTCGGCCCCGCCGAGGACGGCGAGACGTACACCCTCCGGCTCGACGACGGGGGCACCCTGGCCTTCAGGGCCCGGCGGGGGGTGTACGACGGCTGGCTCGTCGCCCCCGACTCGATCCTGGAGCTGCGCGGAGACGTCGGGGAGACCGGGGACGTGCCGTTGGGGGCCGCACACGACACCGATGGGAGCGCGTCGCCGGAATCGACGCGCCACCGGGCCCGGGACCTCGCGACGCCGACGGAACCGGCGGCCGGATCGGCACGGAGCGGCCCGTACGGCGCCCCCGACGAGCCGCCCCGGGACCGGAACGTGGACGCCGCCGGGCCCCGGGAGCGAGGAGCCCACCCCGCACCGGTCCCGGGTCCGGACACGGACGATGCCGTACCGCCGAGGCGCCCGAGCACCGGCGCCCTGCCCCCACGGCACGCGAGGACCGGCGCCGTCCCCTTCCGCGACCCGCTGCGCTTCCTCGCCCGCGCCCGCCGCCTCCTCCGGATTGACGGGGCCACGCTCGGCCATCTGATCCGAGAGATCACCACCACCCTCGCCGCCGACGCACGGCTCGACCACACCGCGCTCCCCGCCGCCCGCCTGGCCGAACTCGACTACGCCGAGCTGGAGGGGCACCAGACCGGCCACCCCTGGCTCGTCGCCAACAAGGGCCGCATCGGATTCTCCGCCACCGACGCCTCCCGCTACACGCCCGAGGCCCGCCAACCTGTACGGCTCCCCTGGATCGCGGTGTCCACCCGGATCGGGGCCTACCGCGGCGTCGCGAGCCTCGCCACCCCCGAGCAGCTGTACGCACGGGAACTCGACCCGGCCGTCCGCGACTCCTTCGCCGCCGCGCTCCGCGCCCGCGGCCTCGACACCGCCGACTACCTCTGCCTGCCCGTACACCCCTGGCAGTGGGACGAATGGATCGTTCCGCTCTTCGCCCCGGCCATCGCCTCGGGCGACATCGTGCCCCTCCACGCCGACCCGGACCTCAGACTGCCCCAGCAGTCCATCCGCACTTTCACCAACGTGGCCCGGCCCGACCGGCACACCGTCAAGCTGCCGCTGTCGATCCTCAACACCCTGGTCTGGCGCGGCCTGCCGACGGAGCGCACCTTCGCGGCCCCGGCCGTCACCGCCTGGGTCCAGGGCCTGCGTGACCACGACAGCTATCTGCGCGACACCTGCGGGGTCATTCTGCTCGGCGAGGTGGCCTCCGTGACCGTGGAGCACCCCCTCTACGACCATCTGCCGGAGACTCCCTACCAGTTCAAGGAGATCCTCGGCGCGATCTGGCGAGAACCCCTCCGGCCCCGGCTCGCCCCCGGAGAGCGGGCCCGGACCCTCGCCTCGCTGCTCCACACCGACCCGCACGGGCGCGCCTTCACCGCCGAACTCGTCGCACGATCCGGTCTCGCCCCCACCACCTGGCTGACCCGGCTCTTCGCCGCGCTGCTGCCCCCGCTGCTGCACTTCCTCTACCGCTACGGCACGGTGTTCTCCCCGCACGGCGAGAACGCCATCGTCGTCTTCGACGAACAGGACGTCCCCGTGCGTCTGGCCATCAAGGACTTCGTCGACGACGTGAACATCAGCGCCCAGCCACTGCCGGAACACGACTCCATGCCGCGGGAGGTGCGCGAGATCCTGCTCACCGAGGAGCCCTCCTTCCTCACCCAGTTCATCCACGCGGGACTGTTCATCGGCGTCTTCCGCTTCCTCTCGCCGCTGTGCGAGGAGCAACTGGGCGTCTGCGAGGACGACTTCTGGTCACTCGTACGGGCCGAAGTGCGGCGGTACCACGCCTGTTTCCCGGAGCTCAAGGACCGCTTCGAGATGTTCGACATGCTGGTGCCGCGCATCGACCGACTCTGCCTGAACCGCAACCGTCTGCATGTGGACGGCTACCGGGACCGCCCGGGCCGCCCGCACGCCGCCAGCCACGGCAGCGTTCCCAACCCGCTCCACCCCCTGGATTCCGACCGGGAGTGATCGCCGTTGTCAGTGGCGCCCCTTAGGGTGGTCGGGCTATGACGAAGCCATCCCTCCCCGAGCTCCTCCACGCCGCCGTGACCGCCGTCGGCGGTACGGAACGGCCCGGCCAGGCCGCCATGGCCGAGGCCGTCGCCGAGGCCGTGGACGACAACTCCCATCTGCTCGTCCAGGCCGGCACCGGCACGGGCAAGTCCCTCGGCTACCTGGTCCCCGCGTTGGCGCACGGCGAGCGCGTGGTGGTGGCCACGGCGACCCTGGCACTGCAGCGTCAGCTCGTGGAGCGCGACCTTCCGCGCACGGTCGACGCACTGCACCCGCTGCTGCGCCGACGTCCCCAGTTCGCCATGCTCAAGGGCCGGTCGAACTACCTGTGCCTGCACCGGCTCCACGAAGGGGTGCCGCAGGACGAGGAGGAGGGCCTGTTCGACCAGTTCGAGGCGGCGGCGCCGTCGAGCAAGCTCGGTCAGGACCTGCTCCGGCTGCGGGACTGGTCGGACGAGACGGAGAGCGGTGATCGCGACGATCTCACCCCGGGAGTCTCCGACCGCGCCTGGGCGCAGGTCTCCGTCTCCTCCCGGGAGTGCCTGGGCGCCACCAAATGCGCCTACGGAGCCGAGTGCTTCGCCGAGCAGGCCCGTGAGCGGGCCAAGCTCGCCGATGTCGTCGTCACCAATCACGCACTTCTCGCCATCGACGCCATCGAAGGCGCCCCGGTGCTCCCGCAGCATGAGGTGCTGATCGTCGACGAGGCCCATGAGCTGGTCTCCCGGGTCACCGGCGTGGCCACCGGCGAGCTCACGCCCGGCCAGGTCAACCGCGCGGTGCGCCGTGCGGCGAAGCTGGTGAACGAGAAGGCGGCCGACGCCCTCCAGACCGCTGCCGAGGGCTTCGAGCGGGTGATGGAGCTGGCGCTTCCGGGCCGCCTGGAGGAGATTCCCGAGGACCTGGGGTATGCGCTGCTGGCCCTGCGCGACGCCGCGCGCACGGTGATCACGGCACTGGGAACCACGCGCGACAAGTCCGTCCAGGACGAGGACGCGGTCCGTAAGCAGGCTCTCGCGTCCGTGGAGACGATCCACGGCGTCGCCGAGCGCCTCACCCATGGCTCCGAGTACGACGTGGTCTGGTACGAGCGCCACGACCGCTTCGGAGCGTCGCTGAGGGTCGCCCCGCTCTCGGTCTCCGGGCTGCTGCGGGAGAAGCTCTTCTCCGAACGGTCCGTCGTCCTCACCTCGGCCACCCTCAAGCTCGGAGGCGACTTCAACGGGGTGGGGGCCTCGCTGGGGCTCGCCCCGGAGGGCACCGAGGGCGACGACCTCCCGATGTGGAAGGGGCTCGACGTCGGATCGCCGTTCGACTACCCGAAGCAGGGCATCCTGTATGTCGCCCGGCATCTGGCCACGCCTGGCCGGGACGCGTCCCGCACCGACATGCTGGACGAGCTCGCCGAACTGGTGGAGGCGTCGGGCGGGCGCACGCTCGGGCTGTTCTCGTCGATGAGGGCGGCCCAGGCGGCCGCCGAAGAGCTGCGCGGCCGGCTCGACAAGCCGATCCTGCTCCAGGGGGAGGAGACGCTCGGCGAGCTGATCAAGAACTTCGCGGCCGATCCCGAGACCTGTCTCTTCGGCACCCTGTCGCTCTGGCAGGGCGTCGACGTGCCCGGTCCCAGTTGTCAGCTGGTGGTCATGGACCGGATTCCCTTCCCGCGCCCCGACGACCCTCTGATGAGCGCGCGCCAGAAGGCGGTGGACGAGGCCGGAGGCAACGGTTTCATGGCCGTCGCGGCGACGCATGCGGCGCTGCTGATGGCCCAGGGGGCCGGTCGGCTGGTCAGGGCCACCGGGGACAAGGGAGTGGTCGCGGTCCTCGACCCGCGGCTGGCCAACGCCCGGTACGGCAGTTTTGTGCGCGCCTCGCTGCCCGACTTCTGGTACACCGTCGATCGCAATCAGGTGCGGCGCTCCCTCGCGGCGATCGACGCGGCGGCCAAGGCCGACGGCCGCTAGTGCCGCGGCAGGCAACGGTTGCCCCGTCGCGACGCCTCGCACGCATGCTCGCGGCGGTGGCGGAGTCGTCCTCGTACGGTTGAGTGCCAGGACGACTCCGCCTCACGATGGCACGTGCCGGGCGCCGCACCGCTCGGCCGACGGCTGAACGCCGTCGGTGCGGAGACAGGGGCCAGTGCTGTGGCCGGGAGGTCTGCCATGCGTCTGGGGCGCTCCTCGGGAGTTTCGGTCCGGGCCGCCTCCCGGTTTCCGGCCCGCTTCTCGCTACCGGCCGGGGAGGGGCGTTCAGGCGCAGGGCGGGAGCGGGGGGCATGAAAAAAAGGGGCCCCGGGATCGGCGCAGTGGATCCCGGGGCCCCGCTCGGGGCCTGCGACGTCTCAGACGCGCCGCAGAACCGCCACCACCTTGCCGAGGATGGTCGCCTCGTCACCCGGGATCGGCTGGTAGGCGGCGTTGTGGGGGAGGAGCCAGACATGGCCGTCCTCCCGCTTGAAGCGCTTGACCGTGGCCTCGCCATCGAGCATGGCGGCCACGATGTCACCATTCTCCGCGACGGGCTGGCGGCGTACGGTGACCCAGTCGCCGTCACAGATCGCCGCCTCCACCATCGAGTCGCCGACGACCTTGAGGACGAAGAGCTCGCCGTCGCCGACCAGCTGGCGGGGGAGCGGGAAGACGTCTTCGACCGATTCCTCGGCGAGGATCGGGCCACCGGCTGCGATCCGCCCGACGAGCGGCACATAGGACGCGGAGGGCTTGCCGGCCGTGTCGGCGGGCTGCGCGCTGGGCTGGTCCGAACCGCGGACTTCGTACGCCCGCGGGCGGTGGGGGTCGCGACGGAGGAAACCCTTGCGCTCCAGGGCCATCAGCTGATGGGCCACGGACGACGTGCTGGACAGCCCCACCGCCTGACCGATCTCCCGCATGGAGGGCGGGTAGCCGCGCCGCTGCACGGAATCCCGGATCACCTCGATCACGCGCCGCTGCCGGTCTGTGAGCCCGGAGCTGTCCGCGCGGATCCCTGGAGGTCGACCGGGCAATGAGCGTGTTGGGCGCATGGGCTCTGGCCCCTCCGTGCTCGTGAGATGGTCGTTCATGGCCCGTACCGGCTCAAGTCGGCCCTGGGAGCGGTCCTGGGTGGTGATGGTGGCGCTGTCTGCGGTGGTGGTCACGTCGGCCCCTCTCGAATGGTCTCCCTGGCTGCACAACGGTAGTGGCTTTCGAAAGGTTGCGCCAAACACACGTTCGAGTGAAAAACGAATAAAAGCCTGTCACGGACTTGCTGGGCGGTGTATACGGGTTCAATGCCGGGTGTATGTGCGAACGGGCACCGGAAAGGGTGGCGGGGGCGGCCTGGCAGAGTGCTGGCTGCTTTTCTGCGGTGGGGCGTTTCGGCCCCGGAGGCTGTCCGGCCACTCCGCCCCGCCCGGTGGCCCCTTCCGCCCCGTCGGTGGCTTCTTCGGCCCTGCCCGGCGGGCCCCGCTCCTCGGGGCGCCTCCCTCCGCCCTCCTCGATGGTCTTCCGTTCCCTCGAAGGCTCCTCGCATTCCCCCGGAGGCCCGGAAGATTGCGTCGGAGCGTCCGTCGTCCGGATCGCGTCCTTCGCTGATCCCGCTCGTAGCAGTGACGTCCGCGGCGCGGAGTTGCCGCGGCGTCCCGGCCGACTCGCCGCGCCGGTGCGGCGCCGGGCCCCGCAATGCCGGCGGCCGGGTGGGTCCCGTACCCTCGTGCACGGCCGTACGCTGCCTGCCGACTGTTCGCGCGCCGCGACACGCTCGCAGGGCCGAATGCGCGACCAAACCCAAGATCTAGTGGTTGGATTGTTCCAGCCACCCAGAAGTTGTGGTCCCTGGTCCGCTGGGGGTGTGGCCATCGCCTATGCTTGTGACTGCTTCGAGGGGCCCCGACGGGCCCCGGCGAGGCTGTTCAGTCGTGCTGTGAAGGAGGGTTGGGAGCCATGCACTGCCCCTTCTGCAGGCACCCCGACAGCCGGGTCGTCGACAGCCGCACCACCGACGACGGCACGTCGATCCGCCGTCGCCGCCAGTGCCCCGACTGCTCCCGCCGTTTCACGACGGTGGAGACCTGCTCGCTGATGGTGGTCAAGCGCAGCGGCGTGACCGAACCCTTCAGCCGGACCAAGGTCATCTCCGGCGTGCGCAAGGCGTGCCAGGGGCGGCCGGTCACCGAGGACGCCCTCGCCAAGCTCGGCCAGCGGGTCGAGGAGGCGGTGCGTGCCACCGGAAGCGCCGAGTTGACCACGCATGACGTGGGCCTGGCGATTCTCGGCCCCCTGCAGGAACTCGACCTCGTCGCATACCTGCGTTTCGCGTCCGTGTACCGGGCGTTCGACACACTTGAAGACTTCGAGGCCGCCATCGCGGAACTCCGCGAACAACGGCCTCCCGCGGAGGAGTGCGGGACCGGCGCGACCCATGAGGTCCCCGTTCCCGCCGTTGCCGCCGACTGAGCGGCACCGGCCGATCCCGCGGCGTGCCCGCGGGTCGGCGGTCAGCGGCTTTATGAACCCGCTCAGGGCACCCTCTGTGGCGCCCTGAGCAGCAGAGACAGACTGTGCCCTGGGAAGTTCTGGGCACTTCAGGGCGTTTTTGCCCACATATGGGAGGCGGCATGACAGAGACGGCGAGCGGCCCGGCACGAGGTTCCCGCGCCAAGGGTTCCAAGGCGAACAAGGGGCTGCGCATCGAGCGCGTCCACACCACCCCCGGCGTACATCCGTACGACGAGGTGGTCTGGGAGCGCCGTGACGTCGTCATGACCAACTGGCGCGACGGTTCGATCAACTTCGAGCAGCGCGGCGTCGAGTTCCCCGACTCCTGGTCGGTGAATGCGGTCAACATCGTCACCAGCAAGTACTTCCGCGGGGCCGTCGGCACCCCGCAGCGCGAGACCGGCCTGCGGCAGCTCATCGACCGGATCGTGAAGACGTACCGCAAGGCCGGCGAGGACCACGGCTACTTCGCCTCCCCCGCGGACGCCGAGATCTTCGAGCACGAGCTGGCGTACGCCCTCCTGCACCAGATCTTCAGCTTCAACTCCCCGGTGTGGTTCAACGTCGGCACGCCCCAGCCGCAGCAGGTCTCCGCCTGCTTCATCCTGTCCGTCGACGACTCCATGGAGTCGATCCTCGACTGGTACAAGGAAGAGGGCATGATCTTCAAGGGCGGCTCCGGCGCCGGCCTGAACCTCTCCCGCATCCGCTCCTCCAAGGAACTGCTGTCCTCCGGCGGCAACGCCTCCGGACCGGTCTCCTTCATGCGCGGCGCCGACGCCTCCGCCGGGACGATCAAGTCCGGTGGTGCCACCCGGCGCGCCGCCAAGATGGTCATCCTCGACGTCGACCACCCCGACATCGAGGGCTTCATCGAGACCAAGGTGAAGGAGGAGGAGAAGATCCGCGCCCTGCGCGACGCGGGCTTCGACATGGACCTGGGCGGCGACGACATCACGTCCGTCCAGTACCAGAACGCCAACAACTCGGTCCGGGTGAACGACGAGTTCATGAAGGCCGTGGAGTCCGGCGGCAAGTTCGGGCTGCGCGCCCGGATGACCGGTGAGGTCATCGAGGAGGTCGACGCCAAGGCGCTCTTCCGCAAGATGGCCGAGGCCGCCTGGGCCTGCGCCGACCCGGGCATCCAGTACGACGACACCATCAACCACTGGCACACCTGCCCCGAGTCCGGCCGGATCAACGGCTCGAACCCGTGCAGCGAGTACATGCACCTGGACAACACCTCGTGCAACCTGGCCTCGCTGAACCTGATGAAGTTCCTCAAGGACGACGGCAAGGGCAACCAGTCCTTCGACGTCGAGCGCTTCTCGAAGGTCGTCGAGCTGGTCATCACCGCGATGGACATCTCCATCTGCTTCGCCGACTTCCCCACCCAGAAGATCGGCGAGAACACCCGCGCCTTCCGCCAGCTGGGCATCGGATACGCCAACCTCGGCGCCCTGCTGATGGCGACCGGCCACGCCTACGACAGCGACGGCGGCCGTGCCCTCGCCGGTGCCATCACCTCGCTGATGACCGGTACCTCGTACAAGCGCTCCGCCGAGCTCGCCGCGGTGGTCGGCCCGTACGAGGGCTATGCCCGCAACGCAGAGCCGCACCAGCGCGTCATGAAGCAGCACGCGGACGCCAACGCCGTCGCCGTCCGCATGGACGACCTGGACAACCCGATCTGGGCCGCCGCGACGGAGGCGTGGCAGGACGTGATCCGCCTCGGCGCGAAGAACGGTTTCCGCAACGCGCAGGCGTCGGTCATCGCGCCCACCGGCACCATCGGTCTCGCGATGTCCTGCGACACCACCGGCCTGGAGCCCGACCTCGCCCTGGTCAAGTTCAAGAAGCTGGTCGGCGGCGGCTCGATGCAGATCGTCAACGGCACCGTGCCGCAGGCGCTGCGCCGCCTCGGCTACCAGGAGGAGCAGATCGAGGCGATCGTCGCTCACATCTCCGAGCACGGAAACGTGATCGACGCCCCGGGCCTGAAGACCGAGCACTACGAGGTCTTCGACTGCGCCATGGGCGAGCGCACCATCTCTCCGATGGGCCACGTCCGCATGATGGCCGCGATCCAGCCGTGGATCTCCGGCGCCCTGTCCAAGACGGTCAACATGCCGGAGTCGGCCACCGTCGAGGAGGTCGAGGAGATCTACTTCGAGGCGTGGAAGATGGGCGTCAAGGCGCTCGCCATCTACCGTGACAACTGCAAGGTCGGCCAGCCCCTCTCCGCGAAGACCAAGGAGAAGGAGAAGGCCGAGGTCACGGCCAAGACCGAGGCGACCATTCGCGACGCGGTCGAGAAGGTCGTCGAGTACCGTCCGGTCCGCAAGCGCCTCCCCAAGGGCCGCCCGGGCATCACCACCTCCTTCACGGTGGGCGGTGCCGAGGGCTACATGACCGCCAATTCCTACCCGGACGACGGTCTCGGCGAGGTCTTCCTGAAGATGTCCAAGCAGGGTTCCACCCTCGCGGGCATGATGGACGCCTTCTCCATCGCCGTCTCGGTCGGTCTGCAGTACGGCGTTCCGCTGGAGACGTACGTCTCGAAGTTCACCAACATGCGCTTCGAGCCGGCCGGCATGACGGACGACCCGGACGTGCGGATGGCGCAGTCGATCGTCGACTACATCTTCCGCCGCCTCGCGCTGGACTTCCTGCCCTTCGAGACCCGCTCGGCCCTGGGCATCCACTCGGCCGAGGAGCGCCAGCGCCACCTCGACACCGGTTCGTACGAGCCCTCCCTGGAGGACGACGAGATCGACGTCGAGAGCCTGGCCCAGTCCGCCCCCCTGCGTACGGAGCCGCTGAAGGCCGTGCCCGTCGTACAGGAGGCCGAGACGCCGGCCCCGAGGACGGCGCACACCTCGGCGGAGCTCGTCGAGATGCAGCTCGGCATCAGCGCGGACGCGCCGCTCTGCTTCTCCTGCGGTACGAAGATGCAGCGCGCCGGCTCCTGCTACATCTGCGAGGGCTGCGGCTCGACCAGCGGCTGCAGCTGAGCGCGCCGGGTCGCGGTCCGGGCGGCGGCGCAGGCCGGCCGCTGAGCACGCCGTGACACATGCGAACGCCGTGACACATGTGCAGGAGGGTGTCGGCCATGGGCCGGCACCCTCCGCCACGTCCTGCCGCGTCCGCCGCGTCCTGCCATGTCACCGGCCGAACGAGGTTCGCCGCACCCCGTGCCGGGGGACGGAGCAACCGGTCTTTGGCCCCCGGGTTTCGGTGACGCCGGGTTCCGGAAACGCGGAACAGGGCGCGGCCGATGCGACTTCAGGGCGGCCCGTGCGGCCGGCCCGGCGCAGTGACGGCAGAGGCGGGCGGCTCCGCGACCGGCGTACGCGTCACGCCCCGGACGGACGGCCTCCCATCGACGCGGCGAAGGACTCCGGGTCGCCGTCGAAGCCCCTGACCGTGCCGTGGAACTCCCACACGCCAGAAGCGCCGCGCACGAACTCCGCGACGGTCGCGGCGGTGGCGCCGCCCACCGAGGAGAAGTCGTCCTCCGACAGATTGGCGTAGCCCTCCCGGACCTGCACACCGGTGTTCGCGATGTCCCCGAACGTCCTGCGGCCGTCGCGCTGTTGGATGACGACTCCGACCACGACCCGCGTGTACGCGGACGACAGACGGCTCAGTTCCAGCGTCAACACCTCGTCGAAGCCGAAGCCCTGACCGGTCCTGCTGTCGCGGTTGAGCGTGATGGTGCCGTCCGGCGAGCGGCTGTCGAAGTGCACGAGGTACGCGGGGCTGCCGTAGGGAGTGTCCGCGGTGTAGGTGCCCGCGATGAGGTCGAGGTCGTGGTCCGGGGCGCCGTGCGGGCTGGGATCCCACTTGAGCCTGACCTCGACCTTGTCGATGTCCTTGTTGGGGGTGCTCATCGGACTTTCCTCCTTGGTGCGCCGTTGTGGCGTCGGGCGGTTCATACCACTCGATCACGTCCGTAACCGGCCGCGGAACCAACCGGGTTGGACGGCGACGGATTCGGGCCACCTCGCACGGTCCGGATCTTCGGCGACACCGGCGTGCGGTGCGCGTACCGCGAATCGGTGCCCGTGAAACGGGGGTTGGTGAACCGAGGAGCGGACGGTCCCGAACGCCGTTGCCGGGAGGGCCGGTTGGAAATGGTCGCCTCCCGGGTGTGACCTCGGTGATGTCCGGCACCGTACGATGGCGCGGTGCTGGTCAAGTGGATTCGTTGCACCGTGGTGGACCGTCGGGGTTTTGAACGGGAACAGCGAAAGTGGGCGGAGCTGCTGGGAGAGTCGGGATTCAGCGGGCAGGGCGGTGGGTGGAGCCGAGAACGCCCCGATGTGGCTCACGTCTTCGCCTTCTGGGAGAACCGCGTCTTCTACGACTCGTTCATGGCACGCGGGCACGACCGGTTGGCCGCCGCGCAGTCCGGTACGTACAGCGGTCTCCAGGTCAAACTGTTCGAGCACCGCTTCGACGTGAAGACCGGTTTCGAACCGCGCTTCACCGATGCGGACGTCATCAGGGTGGCCCACAGCACGGTGCACGAGGACCGGGCTGAGCACTTCGCGCTGATGCAGGAACGGGTGTGGAATCCGGCGATGGCCGGATCGCCCGGTATGTTGCGAGGGATGTTCGGGGAGGCGCCGGGGCACGAGTTTCTGGTGTTGTCGATGTGGCAGTCGAGCGCCGAGCGGGGCAAGTACCGGGCGGGCAGCATAGAGCGGCTGACGCAGCGGACACAGCTCGAGGACGATGTGGCGGCGGTGGCGGGAGACGTCGTGCAACTCGAACCGTCCTGGACGGTGTGACCGAGGCACCGGACGCGTGCGCCCGACCTCGGGCTTACCTGCCGGGCGGGGAAGACGTCCCTTACGCGCCGGTCCGGCACGGAAAGGGCCTTGTCGCCGGGGGGAAGGAACTCGCCCGGCTCCGTTCCGCTACGTGGCGGCATCACGCCGGGCGGGGCCGACGGCCCGGCGGTCCCGACGGCCCGGCGGAAGAGCGGACCGGGCGAAACGGGCCGGCGAAGGGGTGAGCACCGCGGGCGCGGGGAGCCTGCGGGCGTCAGCAGGGCCGTTCGTACTCGACCTGCTCCAGAGGGTTTCCGTCGCCGAAGTCGAAGGTGCGCGTGGCCCCGCTCTCGGTGAAGCCGCACTTGGCGTAGAAACGGCGCGACTGCGGGGTGTCGCGCAGGGTCCACAGGTGGGCGCGGGGAAAGCCGTCGGCGGCCAGTCGGCGCAGGGTCTCGGTCATCAGGACCGTGGCGATGCCGCTGCCCCAGCCGTCGGGATGACCGTAGAAGCTGTGGATCTCGGCCTGGCCCGGACGGGTCGTGGACGGGGCGAAGAAGGAGAGCGCCAGCGGGCGGCCGTCCTGTTCGGCGAGCAGGATCGTGTCCGTCCGTCGTTCGACCCGCTCGTGCCACCGGGTCAGTCTGCTGAAGACCCCGCGGGCGGCGAACTCCGCATCGAAGAAAGGCGTGTAGGCCGCCTGCCAGGCCGTGGCATGGATCTCGCCCAGGACGTCTCCGTCACCCGGCCCGGCACGGCGCACTTCGATCATTCGCTCACCTTAGCCGCGGCGCCGCCGTGTCGCTGGTGCTTTTCCGGTCCCGCCCGTCCCCCTTCCCCTCGGTCTCCTCTCCCTTCCTCCCCGGCCTCCTCTCCGGTCTTCGTTCCGGCACGCGGATGCTCCGGCCCCGCCCGTCCGAGCCGCCGGGGCTGGCGCCGGTCCGGGGCGGAGCGGCAGCGCTTAGGGTCGAGCCATGGCACGACCGCAACGCATCGTCCTCGTCCGGCACGGTGAGTCCGAGGGCAACGTAGACGACTCGGTGTACGAGCGTGTGCCGGACCACGCGCTGAGGCTCACCTCCACGGGGCTCCGGCAGGCCGGAGAGACCGGCGCGCGGCTGCGCGAGCTGTTCGGCTCCGAGCGGGTCAGCGTGTACGTCTCGCCCTACCGCCGCACGCACGAGACCTTCAGGGCCCTGGACCTGGACCTGCGGCGGGTGAGGGTGAGGGAGGAGCCGCGGTTGAGGGAACAGGACTGGGGGAACTGGCAGGACCGGGAGGACGTGAGGCTGCAGAAGGAGTACCGGGACGCCTACGGGCACTTCTTCTACCGCTTCGCACAGGGCGAGTCCGGGGCCGATGTGTACGACAGGGTCGACGCCTTCCTGGAGAGTCTGCACCGGAGCTTCGATGCCCCCGACCACCCGCCGAACGTCTTGCTGGTCACGCACGGACTGACCATGCGTCTGTTCTGCATGCGGTGGTTCCACTGGTCGGTGGCCGAGTTCGAGTCGTTGTCCAACCCCGGCAACGGGGAGACCAGGACACTGATACTCGGAACGGACGGGCGCTACACCCTGGACCGGCCGTTCGAGCGCTGGCGCACCCCTGAGCCCTACGGCATCACCGGATAAAGTGGAAGGTGATGACGACCGCCTCCTCCGACTCCGACCAACGATTCCAACGTGCTCTGGCCAGCCTGCGCGGGCTGGCCGTGGGAGACGCGCTGGGATCCCAGTTCTTCGTGCCGGTGAACTACCCGCTGCTGAAGCGGCGCGATCTGCCACCGGGGCCGTGGCAGTGGACGGACGACACCGAGATGGCCACCTCGGTGCTGGCCGTGTTGGTGGCGCACGGGCGGATCGACCAGGACGCGCTGGCCCGCTCCTTCGCCGAGCACCACGACTTCGACCGGGGGTACGGCCCCGCTGTGAACCGGCTGCTCAGACTGGTCCGGGAGGGTGGCGACTGGCGAGATCTGTCGGCCGCGCTGTTCCAGGGGCAGGGCTCCTGGGGCAACGGTTCCTCGATGCGCATCGCGCCGCTCGGGGCCTGGTACGCCGACGACCCGGAGCAGGCCACGCACCAGGCCGAGATCTCTTCGTACACCACGCACCAGCACCGCGAGGCGGTCGCGGGCGCGATGGCGGTCGCCGCGGCGGCGGCGCTGGCCGCGGCGAGCGAGGGGCCGCCCACCCCGGCGGAGTTGCTCGACGGAGTGATCGACCTCGTGCCGCGCAGTGCGGTCGGCGCCGGACTGCGCCGGGCACGCGACATGCTCGACTACGACGACGAGGGGACGGTCGCCGCGGTACTCGGCAACGGGCGGCGTACCAGCGCCCATGACACCGTTCCGTTCGCCCTCTGGTCCGCGGCGCGGCACCTCGGGGACTTCGAGCGGGCGTTCTGGGGCACGGCTCGTGCGGGCGGCGACGTCGACACCACCTGCGCGATCGTCGGCGGCATCGTCGCGGCGAGCGAGGCGGGCGCACCGCCCGCAGCCTGGTCGGCGCAGACCGAGGAACTGCCGGACTGGCTCGCGCGATGACGGGAGCCGGGCGGACGGCGGCCCGAACCGGGCGGTGCTCCCGAACCTCCTGATGCCCTGGCCCAGAGGCCCGACCGGGCCGGAGCCGGGCCGGGCCTCCGACACCCGTACGGCACGGTCCTGGAGAGCCTGCGGGGAGCGGTCGGCCGGGGCGTACTGTCACGGCCCCGCCACAGCCTCCCCTCGAACGGATGTCCAATGAGAGTGGGGGTTACCCTTCCGTCACGCCGCCCGTGTCGATCGACGGGACGGCCGTGCACCGAAACGAGACGCCGGGGCGATCCCGCGCTGCAGCTCTCTCGCCGAGGGGACGGCCTGGGGCTGGAGAGGCGTGCGCGAACGCATGGCCGGGTCCCGGAAACGGTGGGATGCCGTACTCCGGACCACCGGCGTGGCGGCCGTCCTGCTCATCGTGTTCGGCACGCTCTTCGCGAGTGCCGATGTCGCCTTCGCCGATGTGCCCAGCGGTCTGATCCCCGACGTGTCGCTGGGTGACGGCCCCTGGCGGCTGCTCCTCTTCGCGCTCGGTCTGGTGGGTTCCCTCGCCGCCGCGTACACCGCCGCCGCCCCGGTGCGCTGGGACGGCCTCGGCCTCCAGCCGGGAAAGGCGCGCGGGCGGCTGGAATGGGCGCTGCCGCTCATCGTGCTCAACCTGCTGTTCGCCGCCTTCGTCGCCGTCCAGCTGACCGTGCTGCTCGGCGGATACGACAAGGTGATGGCCGAGACCCACCTCAGCCATGCCGAGTACGCGCGACAGGGCTTCTGGCAGCTTCTCTGGGCCACCTTCCTCACCCTGCTGGTCAATCGGGATCGCCCTGCGCCAGGCCCCGCGCGGACGGGACGGGGACCGCACTCTCGTACGGAGCGTGCTCGGCGCGCTCTGCCTGCTCGCCGTCGCCGTCGTGGCGTCCGCGCCCAGGCGCATGGACCTGTACGTCGACGCGTACGGTCTGACGCGGCTGCGCATCTTGGTGGCCGCGGTGGAACTCCGGCTCGGCGTGGTCCTCGCCCTGATCACGGTTTTTGGCGTAGTCCGTCCCCGTCTGCTCCCGCGCGCCGTCGCCGCGAGCGCCGCCGCGGCGGCGCTCGCGTTCGGGCTGGCCCCGCCCGACGGGCTGATCGCGGAACAGAACGTCCGGCGCTACCACGACGACCGCTCCATCGACGTCGCCTACCCCCGCGCCCTCTCGGCCGATGCCGTGCCGGCCCCCGACACCCTGCCCGAGCCGCTGCGCTCCCGCGCCCTTCGGGGCACCGAGCGTTCGCTGCGGTCCTCGGACATGCCCTGGTACGCCATGAGCCTGGGCGAGGCTCGGGCCCGGGAGGTCCTGCGCGAGCGCGGTACGAACGAGCCCGGGTACTCCTGTGCCGCCGTGCGCACGGGCGCCGGGGGACGCGTCGACCGCGGCCACGAGGACGCCCGCCCCGAGCCGAACGGCCTGGACTGACACGAACGTGCCGCGGGCGCGGGCCGGTGTGGGCGAGCCGCCGCCGTGCCCGCTGCGATCTTCGCCGTTCCTGCCCTGCCGACCGTCCGCAGGGTCGGCCGGCAGGGCCGATCCGTACCGTGTTCCGGGCTTCACGAATGTGACGCGGCCCCGCGCGAGGGCCCTGGGCCGCAATCCTCGACCGGATTCCCCCGACGTCGCCGCGACCGCTCGCGGACCGTGCCAGCCGCGCCCTGCCCGCCGCGTCGTGTACCGCAGCAAACCCGGCGCGAGGGACCCCGCTCCGGCGGCGGTTCGTCCCGCCGACCGGGTCGGCGTTCCGTGCGGTCATCAGGCGCCCCGGGGTGTTGCGTGCGTCCCCGTCGGCGTACGCTGACAGGCGCCATGCCGTACGAACCACCCACGCACACCGTCGAGCGCTCGCTGCGCGCCACCACCGGTGCCAAGATCGTCGCCGGTGTCGACGAGGTCGGACGCGGAGCGTGGGCGGGGCCGGTCACCGTGTGCGCGGCCGTCACCGGCCTTCGCAGACCTCCCGTCGGCCTCACCGACTCCAAGCTGATCAGCCCCAGGCGCCGCACCGAGCTGGCGACCCAACTGGAGCAGTGGGTCACCGCGTTCGCTCTGGGGGACGCCTCCCCGCAGGAGATCGACGCCCTGGGGATGACGACGGCTCTGCACCTGGCCGCGGTACGCGCGCTGGAAGCCCTGCCGGTGCGGCCCGACGCCGTGATCCTCGACGGCAAGCACGACTACCTGGGCCGGCCCTGGAAGGTCCGTACGGTGATCAAGGGCGACCAGTCCTGCGTCGTCGTCGCGGCGGCCTCGGTGATCGCGAAGGTCCGACGGGACGCGATGATGGCCGAACTGGGCGCGGCTTCCGGCGAGTACGCCGCGTTCGGCTTCGGCGCCAACGCCGGTTACCCGTCGCCCGTGCACAGGGCCGCTCTGGAGGAACGGGGCCCCACGCCCCACCACCGCCTCTCATGGTCCTACCTCGACGCGCTGCCCAGGTGGCAGCACCTCAAGAAGGTCCGAATCTCCGCCGAGGCGGCCGCACTGGAAAGCGGGGGCCAGCTCGGCTTCGACTTCTGACTGCGCACAAGTACCCACCCGCCGATGTCTCGCATGTCGGCGTTTGATAGACAACCACCCATGCCTCTCATCCCCGAGGAGCCTCAGATTCACGAGAGCGCCCAGGGTCCCCGCGTCACTCCGGCCGCAGGCCGCACCGCGTCGACCCCCCGTCCCGTACCCGGTCCGCGTTCAGCGGCCACGCCGCGTCCCGGCCGCCCGGTCCCCGGCCCCGCGAGGCCCGCGCCGCCGCGCCCGCACTCCACCTCCGGCACGCCGGGGACAGCCCGCCCGGAGAAACGTTCCGCACCGCAGTTCCAGCTGATACCGGCCTCGGCCGCCGCCGCGCTCGACGCCGCGGACGAGGCGGTGGACCTGCTGCTCGACTCCGGACGCACTCCGGGCGACATCCTGGTGGTCACCACCGGAGAGCAGCACCCCTGGGCCGCGCACGAACTCTCCTTCGGCGAGGCCGCCTACTGGGCCCAGTACGACTCCGGTGAGGACGTCTTCTTCGCCCATGCCGAGGCCACCGGTCGTCTGGCGCCCCGTCCCGTCGTGATCGTCGCCGTCAACGACGACGGCGGCGAAGGCATCGCGGACGTACTGTCCGGTGCCGGCGAACGAGCCGGTGCCCTGCTGATCGTGTGCGGGGACCCGCAGCGGGTCAACGCGGCGCGCGGCGCAGGGGTCTGAGCGGCGCCGCGCACGACGTCGCGGTGGGGCGCCCCGGCTGCCCGGCGGGGCGGCCGGGGGCATGCGCACCGGTCAGCGTGCCGCGGCGCGGCGCAGTGCCGGGGGCGCCCCGCCGCCGGTGCGCACGGGCATCGAACCGGTGGAACGCGCCGTTCCCCCGAGGGGTGACGGCTCAGAAGCGGCGTGGGGCCGCCGGCCGCCGCGTCCCTCGCCCAGCACCTGCCAGCCGCCCCGGGTCAGCGTGATGTACGCGCCGCAGCGCAGGCCGTGCAGGGTGCAGGCGTCCCGCAGCCCCCACATCCACGCCCCGTCCTCCTCCGTCCAACGCTCGTCGCCCTCGCGGCAGTAGAGCAGTGCGGCGGTGCGGACAGGGGTGCGGCGGCGGAGGTCGTGGGGAATGACCCGGCGCAGATGGGCCAGCAGCGCGTTGCGGAACTCCCAGCCGTCCGTGGCCGTGGCGCGGCGGGTGAACGAGGCGCTGGCCACGAGTCGTTCCTCATGGTCCAGCACGGCGACGACGGCGGTTCCCGGAGTGGGCCGGTGTCGGGCGTGCAGCCCACCGACGACCTCGCGGGGACTGCGCAGCAGAGGGATGCCCGCCTCGGCCCATTCGGCCGGTTCGAGCAGCCTTGTGAGGTGGTTGGGGGAGTCGGCGGACGTGGACGATGCCGGCATCGAGAAGGCCACGGGTGGGGCGAATTCGAACGTCACGATCCTCCCTTCGCGTACGCGCCCACATGGCGGGCAGGGGCGACTGGGGCGCACCGAGGCACAGCCGTTCCGATCAAGGGAACATCTGTGCGGGGGTGGGTTCGATTCTTCCTGGCACCGAGGCCGGCGGCAATGAGCATTCCCCGGAGCCCGACGGGAATGCGGGGAATGTCGGTGATATCCCCCCCCGCTGCGGGGCCCTCGTGGCCGAGTGCTCCCTTGCGGACCTCCCCTCGACCGGCGCCCGGCGGTCCACCCTGCGCGATCCGCCCGTCGCGCTGGGTGAATTGGCCGACAGCCCTCGGCATCGGGTTGCATGAGGGCATGGACAATGTGGAGCTCCGTTCCGAAGCCGATGCCGTCCTCGCCGAACTGGTCGGTGCCCCCGGCAGTTCGGCGCGGCTGCGGGAGGACCAGTGGCAGGCGGTGGCGGCACTGGTGCAGGAACGCCGGCGTGCCCTGGTGGTGCAGCGCACGGGCTGGGGCAAGTCGGCGGTGTACTTCGTCGCCACCGCTCTGCTGCGCCGGCGCGGCTCCGGTCCGACGGTGATCGTCTCGCCGCTGCTGGCCCTGATGCGCAACCAGGTCGAGGCGGCGGAACGGGCCGGTATCCGGGCCCGCACCATCAACTCGGCCAACCCGGAGGAGTGGGAGGCGATCTACGGGGAGGTCGAACGCGGCGAGACCGATGTGCTGCTCGTGAGCCCGGAGCGGCTCAACTCCGTGGACTTCCGCGAGCAGGTGCTGCCCGGGCTCGCGGCCACGACCGGTCTGCTGGTGGTCGACGAGGCGCACTGCATCTCCGACTGGGGCCACGACTTCCGCCCCGACTACCGCCGGCTGCGGGCGATGCTCGGCGACCTCGCCCCCGGTGTGCCGGTGCTCGCCACCACGGCGACCGCGAACGCGCGGGTGACGGCGGACGTGGCGGAGCAGTTGGGCACGGGCGCGGGGGAGGCCCTGGTGCTGCGCGGCTCACTGGAGAGGGAGAGTCTGCGGCTCGGAGTCGTTCTGCTGCCGGACGCCGCGCACCGGCTGGCCTGGCTGGCGGAGCACCTGGACGAGCTGCCGGGCTCCGGGATCGTCTACACCCTGACCGTCGCCGCTGCCGAGGAGGCCACCGCTTTCCTGCGGCAGCGCGGCTTCCGGGTGGCCTCGTACACGGGGCGCACGGAGAACGCCGACCGGCTGCAGGCCGAGGCCGATCTGCAGGAGAACCGGGTCAAGGCACTGATCGCGACCTCGGCGCTGGGCATGGGCTTCGACAAGCCGGACCTGGGATTCGTGGTCCATCTCGGTTCGCCGTCCTCGCCGATCGCCTACTACCAGCAGGTGGGGCGTGCGGGGCGCGGGGTGGAGCGCGCCGAGGTGCTGATGCTGCCCGGCAGGGAGGACGAGGCGATCTGGCGCTACTTCGCCGACACGGCCTTCCCGCCCGAGGCGCAGGTCCGCCAGACCCTCGCCGCCCTCGCGGACGCCGGGCGGCCACTGTCCGTGCCGGCCCTGGAAGCGGCGGTGGACCTCCGGCGCACCCGACTGGAGGCCATGCTCAAGGTCCTCGACGTGGACGGTGCGGTCAAGCGGGTGAAGGGCGGCTGGGAAAACACCGGGCGGCCCTGGACGTACGACACGGAGCGGTACGCCCGGGTGGCGAGGCAACGGGCGGCCGAACAGCAGGCGATGCGCGACTACGTGAGCACGTCCCGTTGCCGGATGGAGTTCCTGCGCAGGCAACTGGACGACGAGGGAGCCGCCCCGTGCGGCCGCTGCGACAGCTGCGCCGGTCCCTGGATCGACGCGTCCGTCTCGGCCGAGGCACTGACGGGGGCGGCGAAGGAACTGGACCGCCCGGGGGTGGAGGTCGAGCCGCGCCGGATGTGGCCGACCGGAATGCCCGCCCTCGGTGTCGACCTCAAGGGGCGCATTCCCGTCGGCGAGCAGTGCTCCACCGGGCGGGCGCTGGGCCGGCTCTCGGACATCGGCTGGGGCAACCGGCTGCGTCCGCTGCTGGCCGAGAACGCGCCCGACGACACGGTCCCGGACGACGTCCTGAAGGCCGCGGTGGCGGTCCTCGCCGACTGGGCGCGCTCCCCGGGCGGCTGGGCTCCGAGCGTCCAGGACGCCTCCGACCGGCCGGTGGGCGTCGTGGCCGTGCCGTCCATGGCCCGCCCGCGACTGGTCGGCTCTCTCGCCCAGGGCATCGCGGACGTCGGACGCCTCCCCTGGCTGGGCGCCCTGACGTACACCGGGACGGGCGGGGCGCACGCGGCACGCCGCAGCAACTCCGCCCAGCGCCTCAGGACCCTCTCCGGCGCCCTCACCGTCTCCGAGGAACTGGCCGCGGCTCTGGCCCGCACCCCGGGCCCCGTGCTGCTCGTGGACGACTACACGGACTCCGGCTGGACCCTCGCCGTCGCTGCCCGGCTCCTCCGCCGGGCAGGCGGTGGACAGGTCCTGCCGCTGGTCCTCGCCGCGGCGGGCTGAGCGGGAGCCGCCGGTGAGCGCTGTCGGAAGCCGGGAAACCATGGCGATCGGCCGCCTCCCGGCGGGCGTTGCGCTCTCCCGAGAACAAGCCGCCCGCCGGAGAGATCCCGGGCTGGGCAAGCAACGGGAACGGCCCGCCCTGCCGTCGGCCCGGAGCCCACGGCGCGACCGGAGAAGCGGGGCCTCGTTCTCCGGCGTCCCGGGCGCGCGGCCCAAGACCCCTTCCGGCAGCGGACTTGTCGGTCGGAATCGTCGGGTCGAGCCGTCGCCGACCGGGCGGGCAGGCACGGCAGCGGTCGAGCCCCGAACGCTGAGCAGGCTACGTCGCTCAGCCCCATACAACACCGCGGCTACGACGAACCGCGAGTCCCCTCCTGCGCCTGTGGATAAAGTTATCCACAGGGGTCGCGGAAACCGGTCGTTCGCGGGACCGTCATCCCATGAACCAGCACCACGAATCCACCGGTCCGGCCGAGGAGCAGCAGATCACCCTGCGTGGCCCCGCCGAACTCGCCGACGCGCTACCGTATCTGATGGGGTTTCACCCGAGTGACAGCGTGGTCATGGTCGCCCTGCACGGCGGCCGCGGCCGCTTCGGCGGGCGGCTGCGGCTCGGGATTCCGGAAGCGCCCCACGAATGGCCGGCTGTCGCCGAGCAACTCGCCGAGTGCCTGATCAAGGGGAGTGAGCGACGCGGGGCACGGCCTGACGCGATCGTCGTCTTCCTCTGCCGGGACCCCGCCGAGGGCGAGAACGGCAACCAGGTCATGGAGCGTCTGCGTCCCCTTGCCCAGAACCTGCGTACGGCCTGCGGAGCGCTCGACGTACCCGTGCTCGAGGCGCTCTGCATTTCCGACGGCCGGTACTGGTCGTACTGCTGCCCTGACGAACGCTGCTGCCCGGTCGAGGGGAACCGGATGGCGATGCCCGGTACCTCGGTGATGGCGGCCGCCGCGGCCTATGCGGGCATCCAAGTGCGCGGCACGCTGCGGGAGATGGAGGCCAGGCTCGCACCGCTGGCCACCTCGGCCGTGGCTGAGCAGCAACGCGCGCTCGACTCGGCCGGTGCCGAGCTGATCCCGAAGATCCTCGACGAGGTGGGGCGCGAGGACGTGTGCCGGCAGACCCTCGATCTCGTCCGGCGGCTCATGGAACGCCTGAGGGAAGCGCCGACGACGACACCCTCCGCGTCCGACGTCGACGACGACCGGCTGATCGGCCACGACGAGGCCGCCGCGGTGATCCTCGGTCTGCAGGACCGGGAGACGCGCGACAGGGCCGCGGAATGGATGGAAGGGCCCGAAGCCGACTGTGCGCTGAGGCTCTGGCGCGCACTCGCGCGACGTTGTGTCGCACCGTACGAGGAACACGCCGCCGCTCCGCTGACCCTGGCCGGGTGGGTCTCCTGGTCGACCGGTGACGAGCCCGGTGCGCGGGTGGCGCTCGGTCTCGCCCTGCGGGCAGACCCCCACTACACCTTCGCCCAGCTCCTCCACGAGGCGTGCAATCAGGGGCTGGACCCGGAAACCCTGCGCCGTTGCCTCCGCGGCTCGCGCAGTGCCCGCACGGCCGAGCAGGAGCAGGCCGTCGAGCGGACCGAGAGCCCCCGCGAGGAACGCCGCGCACGGCACCGGGCCGTCCACCCCGCTTCCACGCGGCGGAGGAAGTCGCTGCGGGGGCCGGTCTGCCCGGGACCGACATCCTCTCGACGCCGTTCGGGCCGGACGCCCTCGAACCGCCGCGGCTCCAGGAGCGGTTGACGACGGCGGCGCCCCGTGGCCCCCTCGCGCCGCTCGGTCGCGTTCCGCGGAGCGCGACGGGTACGGACAAGGGATGACCGCGACCTACGGGCCGCAGCCCGTGGGGTGGCGAACCGGCCGGCCCCGCCGTGCCGACGGTCGCCGTCCGGTGCAACGGCGGCCGACGCGCGACCCCGCCGCCTGCGGGCCGGCGGCGCCGTGGCCGCGCCTCTGTCCGTCCCACCCTGCGCGGGACGGACGGGAGCGATGGCCGTGCCCCGCCCGCAATCCGGACCATTCGGGAAGACGGGCAAGGCGTGGGGTGCAACGAACGGGACGACGGTGACAAGTGCGCCCGAGGACACGGCGAAGGGAGTGTTTATCGTCAGGAAGACGACTATGATCGCGGCATGCCGCCCTACGACCCGTCGACCTTTCCGCCGTTCGCAGTCACCGTCGACCTGGTTGTGCTCACGGTGCGCCGTCACGCGCTCTGTGCGCTGGTGATCCGTCGTGGTGAGCCGCCGTTCCAGGGCAGGTGGGCGCTGCCCGGTGGTTTCGTCAGAGCCGATGAGGACCTCGGCGCCGCCGCGGCGCGCGAACTGGTCGAGGAGACCGGCCTGTGCGCCCAGGACCCGGCGGCTCCGGCAGTCTGCAACGGTGCGCACCTGGAGCAGCTGGCCACGTACGGCGCCCCCGGGCGCGATCCCCGGATGAGGGTCGTCAGCGTCGCTCATCTGGCGCTGGCCCCGGACCTGCCCGCGCCCCGGGCGGGCGGCGACGCGAACTACGCCCGCTGGGCACCGGTCGAAGACCTGCTCGGGCCGGGGAACGGGGACGGCCGCGAGGGCGAGAGCCAGGCAGCGCTCGCCTTCGATCACGCGCAGATCCTCGCCGACGGTGTCGAACGGGCGCGCTCCAAGATCGAGTACTCCTCCCTGGCCACCGCCTTCTGCCCGCCGGAGTTCACGGTCGGTGAGCTTCGGCGGGTTTACGAGGCGGTGTGGGGTGTGGTCCTGGACCCACGGAACTTCCACCGCAAGGTGACGGGCACCCCGGGCTTCCTCGTGCCTTCCGGAGGAACGACCACCCGGCAGGGTGGCCGCCCCGCTCAGCTCTTCCGGGCCGGCGCGGCGACGGTGCTCAACCCGCCGATGCTGAGACCGGAGGTCTGACGTCGTGGATCGTCCGCGGGGCGACGCCGCGCGGAACACCGGACACGTCGCGTCGCCCTGCCGCGGCCGAGACGGCGGCTCCGGCCCTCCCTGCGGTTGTTCTGCCGCCTCCGCGAGCGGCTACTCCCTTGCGCACGTCGGTCATTTGGAACCCATCACCGCAACCATCCAAAGCCGGGCGTGAGTTGAGGGGTGGCCGTGGGGTGCGACTGGGCTGGTGGTCAGCCCGGTGTCGGCGTCTTCGAAGGGAGACGGCCGATGCTGTCGCCGTACTCGCCGTGCCTGAGCCCGCCGGTCCGTTGGTTCGGGGTCGACGGGCTGCCCGGCAGGCTGTGCGAACGGGTCCGGTCGTGTCGGCCGTGCGAGGCGGAGCGGTGGTCTGCGGCCGTCATGCGCGGGGCGACGCGCCAAGCTGTGGTGCGATGTCGTTGCCGCTGTCGAGCCCGGTCGCGCAATGCGCTCACTCGCCTTCGAGGCGGAGTTTGTTGGTGATCGGGCACGGCGGAGAGCCGTTGCGCGATCACAACTCCCTTGAAAATGCCTGAATTGCGGAGAAAAGGCGTCAATTGGGGGGCGGGTGCCGATCACCCTTTCGTGTGCTTTTCACCAAAGACCTCAAGGGGTGGAGGAGCCACGCCGACAAAGGATGCGTGAGTACCCTTGCGCACACCATGATGACCGCCGCCCGCTCCGCCGATTCCGGTCTCGCCGGCCCGGGTGAACTCGACCGCTACTCGTATGCGGAGGCGCCCGCCGGCGAGCGTGCCGCTCTGCGTTCCTGGGAAGGGTCCGATGTCGAGCTCGGCCGGGCCGGCCGACGGGGCTCGGCCAGCCGGGGACGCGGCCTGCACGGCCAACTCGTTCAGCAGCTGGGCCAGATGATCGTCTCCGGAGACCTGGGTGCCGACCGCCCCCTCGTGCCGGAGGAGATCGGCCAGCGCTTCGAGGTCTCCCGTACCGTCGTACGCGAATCACTGCGTGTCCTCGAGGCCAAGGGCCTGGTCAGCGCCCGGCCCAACGTGGGCACGCGGGTCCGCCCCGTCAGTGACTGGAATCTGCTCGATCCCGACATCATCGAATGGCGCGCCTTCGGCCCGCAGCGCGAGGACCAGCGGCGTGAGCTGGGGGAGCTGCGGTGGACCATCGAGCCGCTCGCGGCCCGTCTCGCGGCGGGTCACGGTCGCGAGGACATCCAGCAGCGCCTCGCCGACATGGTCGAGATCATGGGGCACGCGCTCGGGCAGGGCGATGTGATCACCGGCTCGCGAGCCGACGCGGAGTTCCACTCCCTGCTCATCCAGGCGGCGGGCAACCGCATGCTGGAGCACCTGTCCGGAATCGTCGCGGCGGCCCTGCAGGTGTCGGGCGGCCCCGCCACCAGCTGCGACCGTCCCACCGAGGCGTCCCTTGCCCATCATGCCCGGATCGTCGACGCCCTCGCTTCCGGCGACGCGTCGGGGGCCGAGGCCGCCATGCGCCAACTGCTCGTCGTCCACCCCGAGGTGGAACGGGTGGTGCCCGCCCCTCGCGAGCACTGAACACAGCGCGGTCAGGGTGTGTGAACCGTGTGTCGCCGGACCCCCGTGGTCCGGCGACATAATTGTGGTGAGATGACTGTCCTGATTGCTTTCGCCGCAAATGAGGTGTGACTCGGGCCACGCGGATTGGGCGTAACACTCCTCGAAGCAGTGCGATGACCTAAGAGGTGACCGCCACGGAAGGAATACAGCAGCCGTTCAGTGCGCTGTGCAGTTCTGAGGCCAAACCCGCGCCGTCGGTACATTCCCAGCCCGGCGGTCGTCGGCTCCGGTCCTCTCCAGGGCCGGGCCGGAAGCCGTTTCCATCGTTCCGAGAGGTTGTTCGTGTCGGCCAGCACATCCCGTACGCTCCCGCCGGAGATCGCCGAGTCCGAGTCTGTGATGGCGCTCATCGAGCGAGGAAAGGCTGCTGGGCAGATCGCCGGCGATGACGTGCGTCGGGCCTTCGAGGCTGACCAGATTCCGCCAACCCAGTGGAAGAATGTTCTGCGCAGCCTCAATCAGATCCTCGAGGAAGAGGGTGTGACGCTGATGGTCAGTGCCGCGGAGCCGTCCAAGCGTGCCCGTAAGAGCGTCGCAGCGAAGAGTCCTGCCAAGCGCACCGCCACCAAGACCGTCGCGGCCAAGACGGCCGTGACCAGGACCGTTGCGGCCGCTGCCGCCCCGTCGGCGGAGGCCGCGGGGGCGGTGGCCGACGGTGCGGCCTCGGCTGGACCCGCGAAGAAGGCGGCAGCCAAGAAGACGGCGGCGAAGAAGACCGCCGCGAAGAAGACAACGGCGAAGAAGACCGCGACCAAGAAGGCCGCCAAGCAGGACGACGACCTCCTCGACGGCGAGGAACTGGTCGAGGAGGTCAAGGTCGGCAAGCCCGAGGACGAGGAGGGCGAGGGCGAGAACAAGGGCTTCGTCCTCTCCGACGACGACGAGGACGACGCGCCCGCGCAGCAGGTCGCCGTCGCCGGCGCCACCGCGGACCCGGTCAAGGACTACCTGAAGCAGATCGGCAAGGTCCCGCTCCTCAACGCCGAGCAGGAGGTCGAACTCGCCAAGCGCATCGAGGCCGGCCTGTTCGCGGAGGACAAGCTGGCGAACTCCGACAAGCTCGCGCCGAAGCTCAAGCGCGAGCTGGAGATCATCGCCGAGGACGGCCGCCGGGCCAAGAACCACCTGCTGGAGGCCAACCTCCGTCTCGTGGTGTCGCTGGCCAAGCGCTACACCGGTCGCGGCATGCTCTTCCTGGACCTGATCCAGGAAGGCAACCTCGGTCTGATCCGCGCGGTCGAGAAGTTCGACTACACCAAGGGCTACAAGTTCTCCACGTACGCCACCTGGTGGATCCGCCAGGCGATCACCCGCGCCATGGCCGACCAGGCCCGCACCATCCGCATCCCGGTGCACATGGTCGAAGTCATCAACAAGCTCGCGCGTGTGCAGCGTCAGATGCTCCAGGACCTGGGCCGTGAGCCCACGCCGGAGGAGCTGGCCAAGGAACTCGACATGACGCCCGAAAAGGTCATCGAGGTCCAGAAGTACGGCCGTGAGCCGATCTCCCTCCACACTCCGCTGGGTGAGGACGGGGACAGCGAATTCGGTGACCTGATCGAGGACTCCGAGGCGGTCGTCCCGGCCGACGCGGTCAGCTTCACGCTCCTCCAGGAACAGCTGCACTCGGTGCTCGACACGCTCTCCGAACGCGAGGCGGGCGTGGTCTCGATGCGCTTCGGCCTCACCGACGGCCAGCCGAAGACGCTGGACGAGATCGGCAAGGTCTACGGCGTGACGCGTGAGCGCATCCGCCAGATCGAGTCGAAGACCATGTCGAAGCTGCGCCACCCGTCGCGTTCGCAGGTGCTGCGCGACTACCTCGACTAGTGCCGCTCCCGGCACTGGTGCGACTGCCTCCACCAGTGCCGGACCGGTGGGTCCGCCCGGGGCACTGGGCCGGGCCCGGTCGGAAGGGGCGTGCCGAGGGCCCGGCTCCCGTGGGAGCCGGGCCCTCGGCGTATCTGCGGGTGCGGTCGGGGTCGGTTGCGATCACCCTGGGTAGGAGGTGTCCACTGCAGAGTCAGGAGCGCGCATGTCCCGTACCGTCTTCCGTGCCTTGTCAGGGGCGCTTGCCCTGGTTGCCGCCACGGTCGCGATACCGCTCGGAGCCTCCGCTCCCGCCGCCGCTGACAGCATCGTCATCGGTGGCCAGCCCGCATACGTCAAGGACAGCCCCTGGGTCGTGGCCCTGTCCAGCCGGGAGCGGTTCGGGGAGACGCGCGCCGGTCAGTTCTGCGGGGGCGTCGTCGTGGCGCCGAAGAAGGTCCTCACCGCCGCGCACTGCCTGAGCCAGGAGGCGCTCGGCGTCGACCTGGACCGGGTGCGCGACCTCAAGGTGATCGCGGGCCGGGACAGTCTGCGCGGAATCGACGGGCAGGAGATCCCCGTACAGGCGGCCTGGAGCAACCCCGCATTCGATCCCGCGACGAACAAGGGGGATCTGGCGGTGCTCACCCTGGCCGAGCCGCTCCCCGCCGAGAGCGTGGTCCCCTTGGCCGAGTCCGGTGACGCGGCGTACGAGCCAGGCACGAGCGCGATGGTCTACGGATGGGGTGACACCACGGGCAACAGCGATTACGCCTCGTCACTCCGGGCGGCGAAGGTGAGCGTGCTGCCGGACAGCATGTGCGAACGCGTCTACCCGGGGGGCAGGGGCGGCACCTACGACGCGTCGACGATGCTCTGCGCGGGTGAACCGCAGGGCGGGTACGACTCCTGCCAGGGGGACAGCGGGGGGCCGCTGGTGGCCCGTGGGCGGCTCATCGGACTGGTGTCCTGGGGGAACGGCTGCGGTCACGCAGGCAGCCCCGGTGTGTACACCCGTATCTCCGCCGCCATCGACTGGATGCCGGAGCGTGTCTGAACGGCACCGGACCGTGACGACAAGAGCGGGCGGCTCCTCCGGGAGGCCGCCCGCGGCCCGGTCGTGACCTGGCCCTGGCTCGTCGTGGATGCGAGGTGTCAGTGCCGTTCCTCTTCGACGGCGTGGCCCTGCACGGCCGTCAGCCTGTTCGTCTCATCCTGTATCTCTGCGGCGATCTTCTTGAGTTCCGGCTCGAACTTGCGACCGTGGTGGGCGCAGAAGAGCAGCTCACCACCGCTGATCAGGACGACGCGCAGGTATGCCTGGGCGCCGCAGCGGTCGCAGCGGTCTGCTGCGGTCAGCGGGCTCGCGGGGGTCAGAACAGTAGTCACGTCGCCTCTTCTCTAGCTCGACGAGCTGTCGTACCAGGGTCAACATCCAACCAGGCCGAAAACGTTCCCGCTCGTGGCTTTTCTTTGAAACTTCTTCTCGGGATGGCTGTCTGTCGCCGGGTGGCGGCGAATGTGCCGTATTGCGTAGCACTACGGTTTCGCGTTGCTTGTCTCAGTGGATCGGTCCTCCCGGCCGGCTTGCCGGTTTGTTTCATGAGGACGTGCCCGGAGCCTAAATGGTTCATGCCTGGAAAGGAACGTGATGTGCGCGTCACCCCCACGAGGGATCGAACGTGCATGCGAAGCTGGACTAGTGTGAGGGTTCTCGGAGGGTGGCGTGACAACCGCTCTACCAGGCCTCGGTACCCTCTCAGCGGCGACCGAAGCCGAACGCCTTACCCACTGGGCCCCAGCAAGAAATTCAGCGAGGAGCGAACCGCGTGACCGCCGATACGTCCGTGCCGTCCACTGCGCTGCTGACCGGAGCAGACCGAGAGGGTTCCAACTACACCGCGCGGCACCTCCTCGTACTCGAAGGGCTCGAAGCGGTTCGCAAGCGTCCCGGCATGTACATCGGGTCCACGGACAGCCGTGGCCTCATGCACTGCCTCTGGGAGATCATCGACAACTCCGTCGACGAGGCCCTGGGCGGCTACTGCGACCGCATCGAGGTCATCCTCCATGACGACAATTCCGTGGAGGTCAGGGACAACGGCCGGGGCATCCCCGTCGACGTCGAGCCCAAGACGGGCCTGTCCGGCGTCGAGGTCGTGATGACCAAGCTGCACGCCGGCGGAAAGTTCGGGGGCGGTTCGTACGCCGCGTCGGGCGGTCTGCACGGCGTCGGCGCCTCCGTGGTCAACGCCCTCTCCGCCCGGCTCGACATCGAGGTGGACCGCAGCAGTGCGACCCACTCGATCAGCTTCCGCCGGGGAGTCCCGGGGATCTTCACCGAACAGGGGCCGGACAGCCCCTTCGACCCGGCCAACGGCCTGATCAAGGGCAAGCGGGTGCCGAAGACCCGCACCGGCACCAGGATCCGCTACTGGGCGGACCGGCAGATCTTCCTGAAGGACGCCAAGCTCGGTCTGGAGACCCTCCACCAGAGGGCGCGGCAGACGGCCTTCCTCGTCCCCGGCCTCACGATCGTCGTGCGCGACGAGCGCGGTCTCGACGGTGAGGGGAAGTCGGAGGAGGTCTTCCGCTTCGACGGCGGGATCAGCGAATTCTGCGAGTACCTCGCGCCGGACAAGGCGGTCTGTGACGTGCTGCGCCTGACCGGGCAGGGCACGTTCAAGGAGACCGTGCCGGTCCTGGACGAGCGCGGGCACATGACGGCGACCGAGGTCACCCGGGAACTCGGGGTCGACATCGCGCTGCGCTGGGGCACCGGGTACGACACCACCATCAAGCCCTTCGTCAACATCATCGCCACCCCCAAAGGCGGTACGCACGTCACCGGGTTCGAACGCTCCGTGACCAAGACCCTCAACGAGGCCCTGCGTTCCGCGAAGCTGCTCCGGGTTGCCGAGGACGACATCGTCAAGGACGACGCGTTGGAGGGGCTCACCGCGGTCGTCACCGTGCGGCTGGCGGAGCCGCAGTTCGAGGGGCAGACCAAGGAGGTGCTCGGCACCTCGGCGGCCAACCGGATCGTCGCCAACATCGTCGGCAAGGAGCTCAAGGCGTTCCTGACCTCGACGAAACGCGATGCCAAGGCACAGGCCAGGGCGGTGCTGGACAAGGCCGTCGCCGCCGCACGCACCCGTATCGCCGCCCGTCAGCACAAGGACGCCCAGCGCCGGAAGACGGCACTGGAGTCCTCCTCGCTGCCGGCGAAGCTCGCCGACTGCCGCAGCGACGACGTCGACCGCAGCGAGCTCTTCATCGTCGAGGGCGACTCCGCGCTGGGCACGGCCAAGCTCGCGCGGAACAGCGAGTTCCAGGCGCTGCTGCCGATTCGGGGAAAGATCCTCAACGTGCAGAAGGCGTCCGTCTCGGACATGCTGAAGAACGCCGAGTGCGGGGCGATCATCCAGGTCATAGGAGCCGGGTCCGGGCGGACCTTCGACGTCGACGCGGCCCGCTACGGGAAGATCGTGCTGCTGGTGGACGCCGACGTCGACGGCGCGCACATCCGCATCCTGCTGCTGACGCTGTTCCAGCGCTACATGCGGCCCATGGTCGAGGCGGGCCGGGTCTTCGCGGCCGTTCCCCCGCTGCACCGGATCGAACTCGTCCAGCCCAAGAAGGGCCAGGACAAGTACATCTACACGTACTCCGACAACGAACTGCGCGAGCGGCTCATGGAACTGAAGCGGAAGAACATCCGGTACAAGGATTCGATCCAGCGCTACAAGGGGCTGGGCGAAATGGACGCCGACCAGCTGGCGGAGACCACGATGGACCCCCGCCACCGCACGCTGCGGCGCATCAACATCGGCGACCTGGAAGCGGCCGAGCAGGTCTTCGACCTGCTGATGGGGAACGAAGTGGCGCCCCGCAAGGAGTTCATCACCAACTCGGCCGCCACCCTCGACCGCTCGCGCATCGACGCCTGAGCCCTGCCGTCTCCACCCGGTCTCCACCCGCCGGTGGAGACGGCAGCCCGCCGGGCCGCGGCTTTGGTGCCGAGGGAGCCTCCGTACGGGGCTGCAACGTCGGCGGGCGTACCTCGGGGCAGTTCCGCGCCGTCGTCGCGGGGGTCAGGCTCGGCTCGTCGGCCTTTGTCGCCCATGACCTCTACGCCTCGCTCAGGCATCCGGGGGCCGGGCGGTACAGCGAGGTCACCGTGGCCCGGTTCGCCGCGGCGGGGATCGGGGTGCATCGGGGAACCGCATGGCACGGAGCCGGCCCCTGCCCGGCGGGTATCCCACCGCCGGTCAGGGGCCGTGCCGTGACCGATGGGCGGAGACCCCGCGGCGTCAGTCCCCGCCCGGCGCGGCCCGCTCGCCGGCCGAGGGCAGCGGCTGAGGGGGGCGGGGGCCGCTGTACTGGCCGGTGGGCCGTATGCGCAGCGGCCGTTCCGCGTACTCCTCCAGGGCGTGCGCGATCCAGCCCGCCGTGCGGGACACCGCGAACACCGTCTCGCCCGCCTCCGCGGCCATGCCCGAGGAGACCGACAGCACGGCCAGCGCCAGGTCGACATTGGCGTGCAGAGGCGTGTGGCGGGCGGCCGTGGCGACCACATCGCGCGCGGCGGCGAGGGCGGGAGCGGCTCGGGGCACGTCCGCGAGCAGGGCGAACAGCGCCCTCGCCCGTGGGTCCTCGGAGGCGTAGAGCCGGTGGCCGAGCCCCGGCACGCCGCGTCCGGCACGTAGATGATCCGCCACCACCGGAACGGCGCTGCCACGTTCCAGGACCTCGGTCAGCATCCGGTGCGCGAGGCCGCTCGCCGCCCCGTGCAACGGGCCCTCCAGAACCCCGAGGCCCGCGGAGACCACCGCGTACGGGTGGGCATGGGCGGACGCGGCCACCCGGGCGGCCAGGGTCGAGGCGGCGAGATCGTGGTCGATCAGCAGGGCGAGCGCGGTGTCCAGCACCACGAGGGACGGTTCGTCCGCCGGGCGGGCGGTGAGCCTCGGCCACAGCCGTCGGGCGAGCCCGGGTTCCGCGCCGGACGTCCGCCCCTTCCCGTCATCGGCGGAGGCGGCGCCGGGCGCCGGGGGCAACGCGCGGACCAGCGTCGGGATCAGGTTTCGCGCGCTTGCCAGCACCGACTCGCGCGAGAGGTCGAAGCGGAGCGGATCGGCCGTCGCCGCGGCGACCACGGCCACCCGCAACCGGTCCGTCGGGCCGCTGTGGGCGGGCAGCGCACCGACCGCCCGGCGTGCCGCCGCCAGGGCCTCTGCGGGGGCCGTGAAGCGGATCCCCGGCCGCAGAACACCGGTCCAGAGCCACTCGGCGACCTCCTCGTAGGCGTAGCGCCGGGCCAGTTCCGTCGCGTCGACCCCGCGGAAGTAGTAACGGTCGCCGTCGATCAGCGTGATGCCGGTACGGAAGACCAGGTCGCCGGTGGCGGCAGAGGGTTCACGGCGACCCGAGCGGCGGGCCAGCGCGTCCACCTCCGCGGCGTCGAACGTGCTGCCTCTCCCGCCGGGGGCGCGCCTGCTGCTCAGCTGGCCCCGGCTGACATAGGCGTACACCGTCTCCGGCTTCACTCCGAGACGCTCCGCCGTCTCCTTCGTGCTGAGCCGCCGCGATGCCACCCCGTCGTGACCGGTCCCGGAAACCTCCTGCTCCTTCATGTGCCGACTGTATCCATATTGATTCAGTCAATGTTGACACCATTGAAGTCAATCATGAATGGTCGGATCAATATCGATGGTCCGGCGGAACGCTCATGAAGGAGAACGATGAGGAGAACGACGCAGAACACGACCGGCGGAAGCCCGATCGAGGTGCCCCGGGGACTCGCGGGTGTCGTCGTCACGGACACGTCACTCGGCGATGTCCGCGGGCGCGAGGGCTTCTACCACTACCGGCAGTACTCGGCGATCGAACTGGCGCTGACCCGGAGCTTCGAGGACGTCTGGTACCTGATGTCCGAGGGCGAACTGCCCGACGCCGCCGCCCGGGACGCCTTCACCGCCCGGACCGCCGGGCTGCGACGGCTGCCCGCGGAGGTGCGGGACGCCCTGCCCGCCATAGCCCGCGCGGGGGCCGGCGCCGGCCCCTTGGCAGGTCTGCGCACCGCCCTCTCGCTCCTGGGTGCGTCGGCGGGCTTCCGGCCGGTGTACGACGTCGACACCGACCGCCGCCGCGCCGACGCGCTGGCCGCCTGCGCCGCCGTCCCCACCGTGCTCGCCGCCCTGTACCGGCTCGGGCAGGGGCTCGAACCGGTCGAGCCCCGCGACGACCTGCCGCACGCCGCCAACTACCTGTACATGCTCGACGGCTCGCTGCCGGACGCCGCCCGCGTGCGGGCCGTGGAGCGGTACCTGATCTCCACGGTCGACCACGGCTTCAACGCCTCGACGTTCACCGGCCGGGTCGTCGCCTCCACCGGCGCCGACGTCGCCGCGTGCCTGGTGGCGGCCGTCGGTGCCCTCTCCGGCCCGTTGCACGGCGGGGCGCCCAGCCGCGCCCTGGACACCCTGGACGCCATCGGGACCCCCGACCGGGCCGACGGCTGGATTCGTGAACGGGTGCGCGCGGGGGAGCGGATCATGGGATTCGGCCATCCCGTCTACCGCACCGAGGACCCCCGCTCCCGCATGCTCCGGGGCATCGCCCAGGACTTCGGCGGTCCTCTCGTCGACCTGGCCGTCGAGGTGGAGCGGCAGGTCGAGGCGATCCTCGCCGAGCTCAAGCCGGGCCGCGAACTCCACACCAACGTGGAGTTCTACGCCGGAGTCGTCATGGAGCTGTGCGGGCTGCCGCGCGAGATGTTCACACCGACGTTCTGCGTGGCCCGAGCCGTCGGCTGGAGCGCCCATATCCTGGAGCAGGCGGAGGACTCGAAGATCATCCGCCCGGCGGCCCGTTACGTCGGCACGCCTCCGCCGCAGCCGGTCCCGACGCCCTGACGACCCCGAGGAAGGTCCCGTTGAACCCGTTGTCCCCGCCCCGCACGAAGCAGATTCCGGTCATCGTCCTTGCGGGGTTCCTGGGGTCGGGCAAGACGACATTGCTCAACCACCTCCTCCACAACCGTGCGGGAAACCGGATCGGAGTGATCGTCAATGACTTCGGTTCGATTGAAATCGATGCGATGACGGTCTCGGGGCAGGTCGGTTCGACGGTCTCGCTCGGCAACGGCTGCCTGTGCTGCGCGGTCGACGCGAGTGAACTCGACGCCTTCCTGGAGATGCTGACCCGGCCGTCCGCGCGCCTCGACGTGATCGTCATCGAGGCCAGCGGGCTGGCGGAGCCGCAGGAACTCGTGCGGATGCTCCTGGCCAGCGACAATCCGCACATCATGTACGGCGGGCTGGTGGAGGTCGTCGACGCGGCGGAGTTCGAGGCCACCCGACGGCGTCACCCGGAGATCGACCGCCATCTGGCCGTCGCCGATCTCGTCGTCCTGAACAAGGCCGACCGGGTCGGGGACGAGGAACTGGCACGCATCCGCGAGACCGTCGCCGCGACCGGCACGCCGGGTGCCGACGGACCGGCGGGCGGCACAGCGGGCGCGGTCATCTGCGCCACGTACGGGCGCGTCGACCCCGAGCTGCTCTTCGATCCGTCGCTGCGCCCGGACGGCGAGGACAAGGCACGCCAGCTCAGCTTCGAGGATCTGCTCCTGGCGGAGCGGGCCGAGGGGGAGGGGACCGGTGCCGGACACGAGCATCATCTGCACGCGGCGTACGAAAGCGTGTCCTTCACCGCCGACGTGCCCATGGACCCCCGTCGGCTGATGGAGTTTCTGGACTCCCGGCCGCAGGGACTCTACCGGATCAAGGGGTTCGTCGACTTCGGCGCGGGCGACCGCGCCAACCGGTACGCGGTGCACGCGGTCGGCCGGTTCCTGCGGTTCGAGCCGCAGCCGTGGGCGCGCGACGAACCGTGCCTCACCCAGCTGGTGCTGATCGGCTCGGGCATCGACCCGGAGGCCCTGCACAAGGAGCTGACCGACTGCCGTCAGACGGATGCGCCGACCGCCGACGCGCCGGACCCGGACGCACCGGAACCGGCTGCGCCGAGCCCGGAGGTCGCCGCGCCGTACGCGGCGCAGGACACCGCACTCGAACGGGGCATGTGGGGCGTCCTGCGGTATGTGCGGCGGCCCGACGACGAGGAATGATGGACGAGGAATGACGAGGGAGGTGGCGGGGAGCGGCCGGGCCGCCCCCCGCACGTCGTCCGGCGGGCCGGTTACGCGGGTCCCGCGATCGCCGCGACGGGCTTCGCCAGCGGAGCCCCGGAGCCGTCGCGCCGCGGGTCCGGCGCCGGCAGTTCGGCGGGCGCGCCGTTCGCCTGGGCGGCCCGCGCGGGCGTGGGGCCCGCCCAGGCGAACACCAGGGCGTCCTCCCCCTTCAGGAACCGCTGGCAACGCACCCCGCCGGTGGCCCGGCCCTTGCGCGGATACTGGTCGAACGGGGTGAGCTTGGACGTCAGCATCGAGTCGTCCAGCACGCCCTGCGAGCCCGCCACCGTGAGCACCACCGCGTCCGCCGCCGGATCCACCGCGGTGAACGAGAGCACCGAGGCTCCCGCCGTGAGCTTGACCCCCGCCATGCCGCCTGCGGCCCTGCCCTGCGGACGCACTTGCGACGCCGGGTATCGCAGCAACTGGGCGTCGGACGTGATGAAGACCAGGTCCTCCTCGCCCGTGCGCAGTTCGGCCGCGCCGACGATCCGGTCGCCGTCCTTGAGGGCGATGACCTCCAGTTCGTCCTTGTTGGCCGGGTAGTCCGGAACCACCCGCTTGACGATCCCCTGCAGGGTGCCGAGCGCCAGCCCGGGGGACGCCTCGTCCAATGTGGTCAAGCAGACGACGTTCTCCTCACCCTCCAGGGTGAGGAACTCCGAGACCATCGCCCCGCCCGAGAGATTGGGCCCCGCGTGCGTGTCCGGCAGTTGCGGCAGATCGACGACCGAGAGCCGCAGCAGCCGGCCCGCCGACGTCACCACACCCACCTCGCCGCGGGCCGTCGTCGGCACGGCGGACACGATCACGTCGTGCTTGGCGCGCTTGGCGTCCTCGGCGAAGACGATCGGTTCGTCGCCTGCGGTACGGGCCAGCAGACCGGTCGACGACAGCAGCACCCGGCACGGGTCGTCCGCGACCTGCAGCGGCACCGACGCGACCTGCGCACCGGCCGACTCCAGCAGGACCGTCCGCCGCTGGGTGCCGAACTTCTTGGCGACCGCGGCCAGTTCCGCCGAGACGAGCTTGCGCAGCACGGCGTCCGACTCGAGGATCGTCGTCAGCTCGTCGATCTCCTTCGTGAGCCGGTCCCGCTCGCTCTCCAGCTCGATCCGGTCGAACTTCGTCAGCCGGCGCAGCGGGGTGTCCAGGATGTACTGCGTCTGGATCTCGCTCAGCGAGAATCGCTCGATGAGCCGCTCCTTGGCCTGTGCCGAATTCTCGCTGGACCGGATGAGCCGGATGACCTCGTCGATGTCGAGCAGCGCGACGAGCAGGCCCTCGACCAGGTGCAGGCGGTCGCGGCGCTTGCCCCGCCGGAACTCGCTCCGCCGGCGCACCACGTCGAAGCGGTGGTCGAGGTAGACCTCCAGCAGCTCCTTGAGGCCGAGCGTGAGCGGCTGTCCGTCGACCAGCGCCACGTTGTTGATCCCGAAGGAGTCCTCCATCGGCGTCAGCTTGTAGAGCTGCTCCAGCACCGCCTCGGGCACGAAGCCGTTCTTCACCTCGATGACCAGGCGCAGACCGTGCTCGCGGTCGGTCAGGTCCTTCACGTCCGCGATGCCCTGGAGCTTCTTCGACCCGACCAGGTCCTTGATCTTGGCGATCACCTTCTCCGGGCCCACCGTGAAGGGCAACTCCGTGACGACCAGGCCCTTGCGGCGGGGGGTCACGTTCTCCACGGACACCGTCGCACGGATCTTGAACGTCCCGCGTCCGTTGGCGTACGCGTCCTTGACGCCGCTCAGGCCCACGATCCGGCCGCCGGTCGGCAGGTCGGGGCCCGGGACGAACCGCATCAGCGTCTCCAGGTCCGCGCCCGGATGCTTGATCAGGTGGCGTGCGGCGGCGACGACCTCGCCCAGGTTGTGCGGCGGCATGTTGGTCGCCATGCCGACCGCGATCCCGGACGACCCGTTGACCAGGAGGTTCGGGTACGCGGCCGGGAGCACGGACGGCTCCTGCTCCTGGCCGTCGTAGTTCGCCTGGAAGCCGACGGTGTCCTCGTCGATCGACTCGGTCATCAGCGACGTCGCGTCGGCCATCCGGCACTCCGTGTACCGCATGGCGGCCGGCGGGTCGTCGTTGCCGAGCGAGCCGAAGTTGCCGTGGCCGTCGACCAGCGGGAGACGCATGGAGAACGGCTGCGCCAGCCGGACCAGCGCGTCGTAGATCGACGCGTCGCCGTGCGGGTGCAGCTTGCCCATGACCTCGCCGACGACCCGCGCGCATTTCACGAAGCCGCGGTCGGGGCGCAGCCCCATCTCGTTCATCTGGTACACGATGCGGCGGTGCACCGGCTTCAGGCCGTCACGGGCATCGGGCAGGGCCCGTGAGTAGATCACCGAGTATGCGTACTCGAGGAAGGAGCCCTGCATTTCGTCGACGACATCGATATCGAGGATGTTCTCCTCGAAGTCGTCCGGCGGCGGGGTCTTCGTGCTGCGGCGGGCCATCGCTGCTGCGACTCCTTCACGGATTCTGTTCGGGCAACCTCAGGTTCTGACGCCGACCATTGTGGACCGCCGCACCGACAACGCCGACCTCGACCCGTCCCAACCAGGTGTTCCGCCCCGCCGGGCGGGATGCCCGAAGGGCCGCAGGGGGCGCGTGCGTCGGGTGGTGCGCCCCTCTTTCACGCGAACTTCCGCGGTATGGGAACTTCGCCAGGTGTCTGTGCGCTTGCTTACAGTGGCAGGTCACGCAGGAAAACCAGTAACGCGATCGAAGGGACGTACATGCCCATGGGTCACACGGCCACAGCCCAGGCCGGTTCCGGCGGCTTGACAGCGACCGAGCACCGCCTGGCCAACGGCCTGCGCGTGGTGCTCTCCGAGGACCATCTGACCCCGGTCGCCGCGGTCTGCCTCTGGTACGACGTCGGCTCGCGCCACGAGGTCGAGGGGCGCACGGGTCTGGCTCACCTCTTCGAGCACCTGATGTTCCAGGGTTCGGCCCAGGTCAAGGGGAACGGGCACTTCGAGCTGGTGCAGGGCGCCGGGGGTTCGCTCAACGGGACCACCAGCTTCGAGCGCACCAACTACTTCGAGACGATGCCCGCGCACCAGCTGGAGCTGGCCCTCTGGTTGGAGGCGGACCGGATGGGGTCCCTCCTCGCCGCGCTCGACGAGGAGTCCATGGAGAACCAGCGCGACGTCGTCAAGAACGAGCGGCGCCAGCGCTACGACAACGTGCCCTACGGCACGGCGTTCGAGCGGCTGACGGCGCTCGTCTACCCCGAGGGGCACCCGTACCACCACACCCCGATCGGCTCGATGGCGGATCTGGACGCCGCCACGCTGGAGGACGCGCGCACCTTCTTCCGCACGTACTACGCGCCGAACAACGCGGTGCTGTCGGTCGTGGGCGACATCGACCCCGGGCAGACGCTCGCCTGGATCGAGAAGTACTTCGGCTCCATCCCCTCCCACGACGGGAAGCGGCCGCCGCGCGACGGTGCGCTGCCCGAGACCGTCGGCGAGCAGCTGCGCGAGGAGGTCCGCGAGGAGGTTCCGGCGCGCGCGCTGATGGCCGCCTACCGGCTGCCGCACGACGGCACCCGTGAGTGCGACGCGGCGGACCTCGCGCTGACCGTGCTCGGCGGCGGCGAGTCCTCACGGCTGCACAACCGCCTGGTCCGCCGTGACCGTACGGCCGTGGCGGCCGGATTCGGGCTGCTGCGGCTGGCGGGTGCCCCCTCGCTCGGCTGGCTGGACGTCAAGACCTCCGGCGGCGTCGAGGTGCCGCAGATCGAGGCGGCGGTCGACGAGGAGCTGGCCCGCTTCGCCGCCGAGGGTCCGACGCCCGAGGAAATGGAGCGCGCCCAGGCCCAGTTGGAGCGCGAGTGGCTGGACCGGCTCGGTACCGTCGCGGGCCGCGCCGACGAACTCTGCCGGTACGCCGTGCTGTTCGGCGACCCGCAGCTCGCCCTGACCGCGGTGCAGCGGGTCCTCGACATCACGGCGAAGGAGGTCCAGGCGGTCGCCGAGGCACGGCTGCGTCCCGACAACCGGGCGGTGCTGGTCTACGAACCGGTCGAACCGGCCGAGGCCGCCGATGAGACCGACGCCGACGACACCGACGCGCACGAAGGAGCGGACAAGTGACCGACGCCGCCGCGACTGGAGTTTCGATGCAGTTCCACCCCCAGCCCGCCCCCGGTGTCGCCCGCCCCTGGGCCTTCCCCGCGCCGGAGCGCGGCTCGCTGTCCAACGGCCTCACGGTGCTGCGCTGCCACCGCCCAGGCCAGCAGGTGGTGGCGGTCGAGATCGTCCTCGAAGCCCCGCTGGACGCCGAGCCGGAGGGCCTGGACGGGGTGGCCACGATCATGGCGCGGGCCCTGTCCGAGGGCACCGACAAGCACACCGCCGAGGAGTTCGCGGCCGAACTGGAGCGCTGCGGCGCCACGCTCGACGCGCACGCCGACCACTCCGGCGTGCGGGTCTCCCTGGAGGTCCCGGCCTCCCGGCTGGCCAAGGCGCTCGGGCTGGTCGCCGAGGCGCTGCGGGCCCCCGCCTTCGCCGACAGCGAGATCGAGCGGCTCGTGCGCAACCGGCTCGACGAGATCCCGCACGAGCAGGCCAACCCGGCCCGGCGCGCTGCCAAGCAGCTCTCCAAGGAGCTCTTCCCGGCCACGTCCCGGATGTCGCGTCCGCGCCAGGGGACCGAGGAGACCGTGGGCCGGATCGACGCGCCGGCGGTGCGCGCCTTTTTCGACGCCCATGTCCGGCCGTCCGCGGCGACCGCCGTGGTCGTCGGCGATCTGACCGGCATCGACCTGGAGGCCCTGCTCGCCGACACGCTCGGCGACTGGTCGGGCGACACGGCCGAGCCGCGCCCCGCACCGCCGATCACCGCCGACGACACCGGCCGCGTGGTCATCGTGGACCGCCCGGGCGCGGTGCAGACGCAGCTCCTGATCGGCCGCATCGGGCCCGACCGCCACGACAGCGTGTGGCCCGCCCAGGTGCTCGGCACGTACTGCCTGGGCGGCACGCTCACCTCACGGCTGGACCGGGTGCTGCGCGAGGAGAAGGGCTACACCTACGGCGTCCGGGCCTTCGCCCAGGTGCTGCGGTCCTCGGCCCCGGACTCGGTCACGGGGGCGACCGGTGCCGCGATGCTCGCCATCAGCGGTTCGGTGGACACCGAGTCGACCGGACCGGCCCTGGAGGACCTGTGGACGGTCCTGCGGACGCTGGCGGCCGAGGGACTCACCGACGAGGAGCGCGAGACGGCGGTGCAGAACCTCGTGGGCGTCGCGCCGCTGAAGTTCGAGATGGCGGCGTCCGTCGCGGGCACCCTCGCCGACCAGGTCGAGCAGCGCCTTCCGGACGACTACCAGGCCCATCTGTACGCCCGGCTCGCGGAGACCGGAACGGTCGAGGCGACCGCGGCCGCGGTCAGCGCCTTTCCCGTCGACCGGCTGGTGACGGTTCTCGTCGGCGATGCCTCCCGGATCGAGGAGCCGGTACGGGCCCTGGGTATCGGCGAGGTGTCGGTGGTCGCCGGCTGACGGACGCGCCGTCACGGATCCGGGGCCGACCAGCTCCTCCGGAGCGGTCCCCTCGGCACTGGCCCCTCCGGGACTGGCGGTTCACCTGCCCTCGGCACCGGCCCACCGGCCTGCGGCCGGGCGCGAGGACGAGGAAGACCCCTGTGAGCGATGTCTCACGGGGGTCTTCCTTTCCAGCGGCCGCGGTTCCGGCGCACCCTGTGGGATGCGCTACAGAACGGCTTGTCCGTTTGGTGAACGAACAGGCCCGCGCTTAGCGTCGACCGGGCTGTCCGCCACCCGTACGTCGCGACCGCGACGCACCGGACGGCCATCGCCGAGTCCCCACCGGGCGTGAGCCCAGGGGAGCCGGGGACCCATGCAGTCCCTGGGGTGAATCGGAAGCCTGGACCACGATGAGGCCGGGGCGTCCGTAGGAGACCTTCCTTGCTCCGAACCCGTCAGCTAACCCGGTAGGCGAGAAGGAAGGAAAGGACCAGCCACTTCATGGCGTTCACCCGTTCCACCGGGAAGCACCGAGCCCCCGGCCGGCTGACGCGCGGCGGCGCCAAGGTCGCTGGCGTCGCGGCGCTGGCCACCACCGGCGTCGTCGGAGGGCTCGCCTCCCCGGCCCTCGCGGCGGACACCGAGCCCTCCGCCGTCGGCGACACCGGACTGAACCAGGTCATCGCCATCCAGGACGTCATCGCCGACCGGATCGACGCCCAGGCCGACGCGCAGCAGCACCGGGCCGACGTCGTCGCCGAGGCGAAGGCGGCGGCCCAGCGGAAGGCCGAGGCCGAGAAGCGCGCCCAGGCCAGGGCCGAGGCGAAGCGCGCCGCCGAGGCACGGGCCGAGAGCATGCGTGCTGCCCGCTCCGCCGAGCGCGCCCGTCTGGGCCTCTTCCAGCTCCCGGTCGCCGGCTCCTACGTCACCACCGGATACAAATCCAGCGGTTCGCTCTGGTCCTCGGGCCACCACTCGGGCATCGACTTCCACGCGGCGTCCGGGAGTCCCGTCGTCGCCGTCGGAGCCGGCACGGTCGTCGAGGCGGGCTGGGGCGGTGCGTACGGCAACAACATCGTCCTGCGGATGACGGACGGCACGTACACCCAGTACGGGCACCTCTCGTCGATCGGCGTCCGGGTCGGCCAGAGCGTCGGGGCGGGCCAGCGGATCGGACTCTCCGGCTCGACCGGCAACTCCACCGGACCGCACCTCCACTTCGAGGCCCGGACCGCCCCGCACTACGGATCCGACATGGACCCCGTCGCGTATCTGCGGGCCCACGGCGTCTCCGTCTGACCGACGGCGCCCGGCGAGCCGCTCGCGAACCGCTCTTCGAAGGCCCCGGCATGCCGGGGCCTTCGGCGCTTCCGGCTCTCCCCGCCCATGGACCGCCCCTGCCGCGGCCGAAAAAGGGCGGTGGCCGCAGAGCGTTCACCCCGTTCCCCCACCATCGGAATACGGCCGCGCCGCAGCGCTTCAGGACGAGGCCCCCGGCGCGGCGCATCGCGAGAGGACTGCGGAGCGGGGTCGGGGCGACCTCGCTCGGGGCGACCGCGTGCCACGGGAAGCGGGCCGGCCCCGACCGGGAGACGTGAGGAGCCGCGGTACCGGTCGGCGGTACCGCGGCTCCTTCGCGGGTTCGGCCCCAGGGGCGGTCGCTACGGCAATCGGCCCTCCGGGGATTCCCGGAAGGCCGGACGCGGGCCCGAAAGCCGGACGTGGGTCAGACGGTCTCCGGGAGTTCGTCGAGGCCCTCGGCGACCAGCCTCGCCAGGCGGTCCAGGGCGATCTCGGCGCCGTCCGCCTCGGACGCCAGCACGATCTCCTCGCCTCCTCGCGCGCCGAGACCGAGCACCGCGAGCATGGAGGCGGCGTTCACCGGAGTCCCGTCGGCCTTCGAGACCGTCAGGGGAATGCCGGAAGCCGTGGCGGCACGGACGAATATGGAAGCGGGGCGGGCGTGCAGGCCCTCGGCCCAGCCGACGTTGACGCGGCGCTCAGCCATGGTTCTGCCCTTCATGATTCACTAGTTGTCTAGACCATTCTCTCATGGTGGTGCGCGGTGCTCCGGCCGACCCGCGCCGCACCCGGGAGCAGTGCCGCAATGCCGTTCGGCCCCCCTTAGACTGCCTTGGTCCCGGGAGCTACGCGAGTGGTGGACGAGCCGTAGTCTGTGCCCATGCAGTCCTCGCCGGAGCAGAGTCCGCCCCACGCCTACCCCGACCACTGGGAAGCGGATGTGGTCCTCCGCGACGGAGGCACCGCGCGCATCCGGCCCATCACCACGGACGACGCCGAACGGCTGGTCAGCTTCTACGAGCAGGTCTCCGACGAGTCGAAGTACTACCGCTTCTTCGCGCCGTACCCGCGCCTGTCCGCCAGGGACGTGTACCGCTTCACCCACCACGACTACGTCGACCGGGTGGGGCTCGCGGTCACCGTCGGCGGCGAGTTCATCGCGACCGTCCGCTACGACCGGATAGACGACCGGGGCAGGCCCGCCTCCGTGCCCGCGGACCAGGCCGAGGTCGCCTTCCTCGTGCAGGACGCGCACCAGGGCCGAGGGGTGGCGTCGGCCCTTCTGGAGCACATCGCCGCCGTGGCCCGCGAACGCGGCATCCGCCGCTTCATCGCCGAGGTGCTCCCCGCCAACACCAAGATGATCAAAGTGTTCCGCGACGCCGGCTACACCCAGCAGCGGAGTTTCGAGGAAGGCTCCGTCCACCTCACCCTGGACCTCGAACCGACGGCCGAGTCCCTCGCCGTCCAGCGCGGCCGTGAGCAGCGGGCCGAGGCGCGTTCCGTGCAGCGGCTGCTCGCCCCCGGCTCCGTGGCCGTCATCGGTGCGGGCCGGACGCCCGGCGGGGTCGGCCGCACCGTCCTGCGCAACCTCCTCGGGGCCGGCTTCACCGGCCGTGTGTACGCCGTGAATCGTTCCTTCGCCGCCGATCAGGGCACCGTCGACGGCGTTCCGGCCCACCGTTGCGTCGGCGAGATCGGCGAGCCGGTGGACCTCGCGGTCGTCGCCGTCCCCGCCGAGCGCGTCCCGGAGGCCGTGGCCGACTGCGGCGAGCACGGCGTCCAGGGTCTCGTCGTCCTCTCCGCCGGGTACGCCGAATGGGGTGCGGAGGGCAGGGACCGGCAACGCGAACTCGTCCGCCAGGCCCGCGCGTACGGGATGAGGATCATCGGCCCGAACGCCTTCGGCGTCATCAACAACGCCGAGGCCGTCCGGCTCAACGCCTCCCTCGCCCCCGAGCCGCCCAAGCCCGGACGCATCGGCCTGTTCACCCAGTCCGGGGCGATCGGCATCGCCCTGCTCTCCCGGCTCTACCGGCAGGGCGCCGGACTCTCCACCTTCATCTCCGCGGGCAACCGGGCCGACATCTCGGGCAACGACTTCCTGCAGTACTGGTACGAGGACCCTGACACCGACGTCGCCCTGCTGTACCTCGAATCGTTCGGCAACCCGCGCAAGTTCATACGGCTCGCCCGGCGCACCGCGGCCATGAAGCCCGTCGTCGTGGTGAAGGGGGCCCGGCACAGCGGCTCCACCCCGCCCGGCCACGCCGCGCCGGTCAGCCGGATCCCGGACGCGACGGTCTCCGCCCTCATGCGGCAGGCGGGCGTGATCCGCGTCGACACGGTGACGGAGATGGTCGACGTGGGCCTGCTCCTCACGGACCAGCCGCTCCCGGCGGGCCCCCGGGTCGCCATCCTCGGCAACTCGGAGTCGCTCGGCCTGCTCACGTACGACGCCTGTCTGACCGAGGGGCTGCGCCCGCAGCTTCCCCTCGACCTCACCACCGCCGCGACGCCGCAGGACTTCCGGGACGCCCTGGCCGAGGCGCTCGCCGATGAGGACTGCGACTCGGTGATCGTCACGGCGATCCCCCGGGTGGGCGAGGGCGGAGCGACGGAGACGGACGGCGGGGAGGTGCTGGCGACCGCGCTGAACGAGGCCGTGGCGGCCGGCCCCGCCAAGCCGGTGGCCGTCGTCCACGTGGAGATCGGCGGGCTGGCGGAGGCCCTTGCCGCGGCCGCCAGCACGGTCGCACCGCCGCGTACGGCGAAGCCGCCCGCCGCGGACACGCAACCGACGACCGCCGAGCCCGCGTCCACCCGGTCCGCGCACTCCGGGGCCGCTCCCGCCGAGGCCCCGGCCGCCCGGAGCGCCCAGGACGGCCGGACCGCCCGAACCACCCCCGGCGGCCCCGTGACGGACGACCGCACGAGCCGGATCCCCGCCTACCCCGCCGCCGAACGGGCCGTACGCGCCCTGGCCGAATCGGTGCGGTACGCGCAGTGGCGGCGGCACTCCGCCACACCCGGCAAGGTGCCGGAGTTCCTCGACGACACCATCGACGAGTCCGGGGCCTCCGAACTGATCGACGCACTCCTCGGCCCGGACCCCGAACCGCGCGGCAGACAACTCACCCACGACGAGGCGTGCGAGCTCCTGGGCCGCTACGGGATCGCCGTACTGCCGACGCTGCCGGCCCCCGACCCGGAGGCCGCCGTCGCCGCGGCGGAGCGGCTCGGTTACCCCGTGGCGCTGAAGACCACCGCCCCCCACCTGCGCCACCGGGCCGATCTCGGCGGGGTGCGGCTGGACCTCCCGGGCGAGAGCGCGCTGCGTCGCGCATACGGCGAACTGACCGACCTGCTCGGCGGCCCCGCCGAACTCCGGCCCGTCGTCCAGGCCATGGCGCCGCGCGGGGTCGACACCGTCGTACGGGCCTCCATCGACCCGGCGGCGGGCGCCGTGCTCTCCTTCGGGCTCGCGGGCGCGCCCTCCGAGCTGCTCGGCGACACCGCCCACCGTCTGGTTCCGGCCACCGACCGCGACGCCGGCGAGCTGATCCGCTCCATCCGCGCGGCCCCGGTGCTGTTCGGCTGGCGGGGCGCGGCGCCCGTGGACACCGCGGCGCTCGAAGAAGTGCTGCTGAGGGTGTCCCGGCTGGTCGACGACCACCCCGAGGTGGTTTCCGTCGCGCTGGAACCGGTCGTGGTGGCCCCGCACGGACTGACCGTTCTCGGCGCGAGCGTCCGCCTCTCACCGCCGCCGCCCCGCACCGACCTCGGTCCCCGCCGCCTGCCCGACTACTGACCGGTCGGCAGCCTGCGGAACAGGGGACCGCCCCGGCCCCGCCGCCGCGCCCCGGCCGCGGTCCGCGCTCCCGTGCGCCCGCCGATGCGCGGACCGCCGAGCCCGCCCCGCCCTCCCGCGGTCCGCGCCGCCGCACGCCGTCCCCGGCAGTCGTCCACCCCCCGTAGGATGGTGCCCATGGCTAAGACCGGTACGACGACCCAGGGGCTGCGCGCGGCGATCGAGCGCAGCGGCTACTACCCGGCCCTCGTGGCCGAGGCGGTGGAAGCGGCCGTGGGCGGTGAGCCCGTCGCCTCGTACCTGGTCCACCAGGAGACCACCTTCGACTCCAACGAGGTGCGCCGCCATGTGACGGTCCTGGTCCTCACGGCCACGCGCTTCATCGTCAGTCACACCGACGAGCAGAACGCGGACACCACGTCCCCGTCGCCGTACGCCACCACGTCCACGGAGTCGGTCAAGCTCGACCGGATCTCCTCGGTCGTCGTCAGCCGGGTCGTGGCCAACCCCGAGAAATACGTGCCGGGTGCGCTGCCCCGCGAAGTCGTCCTCACCATCGGCTGGGGCGCGGTCTCCCGCATCGATCTGGAACCGGCCGCCTGCGGCGACCCCAACTGCGAGGCCGACCACGGCTACACGGGCAACTCCACCGCCGACGACCTGAGCCTGCGGGTCAGCGAGGCCGGCGACGGCCCGGACACCGTGCGCCAGACCCTCGCCTTCGCGCAGGCCCTCTCCGAGGCCACGGCCGCGACCGCGACGACCGGCCGCTGATGGTCCAGCCGGCCTGGCAGGACCCCGTTCTGCTCGACATCGACACCGCTCCCGTGCCCGAGTACGGCAGCGGCTCGCTCGCCGATCTCCTCCCCACGCTCGTCGCCGGGCAGGGCGTGCCCGGCTTCACCGCGACGATCCCCGAACTCACCCCGGCCGACCGGAACTGCGTGTTCCTGATCGACGGTCTGGGCTGGGAGCAGATCAAGGCGCACCCCGACGAGGCGCCTTTCCTGCACGCGCTGCTCCCCACCTCGCGCGGTGGTACCGGCCGCCCGGTCACGGCGGGCTTCCCGGCCACCACGGCGACATCACTGGCCTCGGTCGGCACCGGACGCCCGCCGGGGGAGCACGGCCTGCCCGGCTACACCGTGCGCGATCCGGGCACCGGCGAGCTGATGAACCAGCTGCGCTGGCAGCCCTGGACCCCACCCGCCGTCTGGCAGCCGCACCCCACCGTCTTCGCGCTCGCCGACGCCGCGGGGGTGCACACCGCGCAGGTCTCCGCGCCGGCCTTCGAGCGGACCCCGCTCACCCAGGTCGCGCTCAGCGGCGGCACGTTCCTCGGCCGGCTGACCGGTGAGGAGCGGATGGACGTCGCCGCCGAACGCCTCGCGGCGGGCGACCGCTCGCTCGTCTACACGTACTACAGCGAGGTCGACGCCAACGGCCACCGCTTCGGCGTCGACTCCGACGCCTGGCGCGGGCAGCTCATGCATGTGGACGGCCTGGCCCGGCGACTGGCCGAACGGCTCCCGCCCCGCTCGGCGCTCTACATCACCGCCGACCACGGCATGATCGACATCCCCTTCGACGAGCTGTCCCGCATCGACTTCGACGAGGACTGGGAGCTGCGCGCGGGCGTCGCGCTGCTCGGCGGCGAGGGCCGGGCCCGGCACGTCTACGCCGTCCCGGGTGCCGAGAACGACGTCCTGGCCGTCTGGCGGGAGGTGCTCGGCGAGCGGTTCTGGGTGGCGAGCCGGGACGAGGCGATCGGGGCCGGCTGGTTCGGCCCGAAGATCGACGAACGCGTCCACGGCAGGATCGGCGATGTCGTCGCGGCGGCCCACGACGACGTGGTGATCACCGCATCGGTCGGTGAACCCCACGAGTCCGCGATGGTCGGCATGCACGGCTCGATGACCCCCGCCGAGCAACTCGTGCCCCTGCTCGAAGTACGCTCTTAGCCGCTCCCGCACCGCCGCCCCCTCCCGCCGCCCACCGCGCTCCGCAGCCCGAAAGGTCCTCAGTTCCCCATGTCCGAGCCCGTGTTCTTCTCCGGAACGACGGAGCATGGGGAGAGTCCCGTCGCGTCCGGGCGGCCGTCGCCCCGGGAGCGGGGCGTCCCGCGCCGATGCCGGTCGGGCAGCGCGGCGCCCCGGAGCTCCCACACGAACCGGAAGATTGTCCTCTGCTGATGTCCGAACTGGTTTTCTTCTCCGGCACCATGGACTGCGGAAAGAGCACTCTGGCGCTGCAGATCGGGCACAACCGGTCGGCCCGGGGGCTGCAGGGCGTGATCTTCACCCGGGACGACCGTGCCGGCGAGGGAAAGCTCTCCTCCCGGCTCGGCCTGGTGACGGAAGCGGTCGAGGCCGCCCCGCGGATGGACCTGTACGCCTACCTCGTGGCCCGGATGTCGCAGGGCGACAAGGCCGACTACGTCATCGTGGACGAGGCACAGTTCCTCGCCCCCGAACAGATCGACCAACTGGCACGGATCGTGGACGACCTGGGCCTGGACGTGTTCGCGTTCGGCATCACCACGGACTTCCGCACCAAGCTCTTCCCGGGCTCGCAGCGGCTGATCGAGCTGGCGGACCGCGTCGAGACGCTCCAGGTCGAGGCGATGTGCTGGTGCGGCGCACGGGCCACCCACAACGCGCGCACGGTGGGCGGTGAGATGGTCGTCGACGGCGAGCAGGTCGTGGTGGGGGACGTGGGGGTGGCCGCGGAGTCCGTCGGCTACGAGGTCCTGTGCCGCCGCCACCACCGCAGGCGGATGACGAGCGCGACGGCGCGAGCGGCGGCCCTTTCGCCCGACGTGCTGCCGGTCACGCCGGGCTGACTCGGCCCTGCCCGGACGCCCGGTGCGGTGCTCAGGATGACGCCGTGAACACGGTGAGCGGCGAGGAACCCGGGTCCGGACCGGGCTCCCCGGGCAGGGCGCAGCCGCGGCGGCTGATCGTGACGATCTACGGGCGCTACGCGCGACACCGGCGGCTGGATGTCCGTGGCCGGGAAGGCGGCCGGGGCGGGCCGTGCGGAACTCGCCGCGAAGGTCCGCGCCTGGTGGGACACCAACCGGCTGCAGCGGCTCTACACCGCGTTCCTGACGGCGTACCGGCCGGTGGTGGAGCGGCTCGCGAGCGGGGACCTGCGAGGCGTTCACGACGTACATCGGGGTCATCACCGACTGGCGCCGGCTCGTCTCCCTCGACCCCGGTGTCGCGCGGGAGCTGCTGCCGGCCGAGTGGAGCGGAACCGAGGCATCCGATCTCTTCGACGAGCTCCACGCCCGGCTCTCCGGTCCCGCCCGCCGCCATGTGGAACGGCTCCGGGTCGGCTGACGCACCGACCCGGAGCCCATCGGCTCAGCCCGAGGCCGACCGCACGATCGTGAACACGGCACCCTCCGGGTCCGCCACGGTCGCCACTCGGCCGGTGGAGCCGTCGCGGGGCTGCCGGAGGACGTACCCGCCCAGGTCCACCACTCGACGGGCGGCCGCGTCGGTGTCGTCGACCTCGAAGTACGTCATCCAATGCGGCCCACGGTCGCGGAGGAGGGCATGGCCGACGCCGTGGAGCGAGGCGACTGGACGGCCGTGCAAGTGCAGCGTCTGGTGGTCGAAGTCGGCGGACACGATCGCCTTCGCCTCGTAGCCGAACACCGTCTGGTAGAACTTGCCGACCGTCGAGGTCTCACGGGTCAACAGCTCGTTCCAGACCGGGGTGCCGTGGGCGCCGGTGAGCGCCGTACCGAGGTGCGCGGCGGCCTGCCAGATCCCGAAGACCGCTCCACCGGGGTCGGCGGCGATGGCCAGTCGTCCCGCCTCGCCCGCGTCGAGCGGCCCGACGGCGACCGTCCCGCCGCAGGAGCGGATCATCTCCGCCGTGGCATCGGCGTCGTCGGTGGCCAGATAGGTCGTCCAGGCCACCGGCAGCAGGCGGTCGGACGGCAGCTGCCCGATACCGGCCACCACCCTCTCGCCGATCGACGCACGGACATACGGACCCAGTTGGTCCGGTCCGGGCGCGAACTCCCAGCCGAACAGATCCGCGTAGAAATCCTCTGTGGTGCTCAGGCCGTGCACGATCAGACTCACCCAGCAAGGTGTTCCGGGCGTGCGCCGGGCGGGAGCCTCGGTCATCGTCACTCTCTCCTCGGACCATCATGGTGGCCGTACGGGGGAACGGGGCCGGTGTGCCGTGGTGCGGCGGGTGGTGAGCGCCCCGTGCAGATGCTCGCACCACCCGGCGTACGACACGGCCCGGCCGCGCCGCACCGTCCGGGATCTCGGTGAAGAGGCCGGAAACATGCGGTACGTCCGGTTCGGTGGTGTGACGGTGTTACGGGCGGGGCCACCCCTGCGCGAGGATGGCACCCATGAAGCCCATCATCACGGCATCGGAATGCGCGAGCGAGATTGCGGGGCCGCGCCCGCCGGTGCTCCTGGACGTACGTTGGCGGCAGGGCGGCCCGCACGGCCGCCCGGACTACGAGGCCGGGCACATCGCGGGGGCGGTCTTCGTCGACCTGGACGCGGATCTCGCCGGTCCCGCGGGCAGCGGCGGACGCCATCCGCTGCCCGATCCGGAGGAGTTCGGCGCGACCATGCGCCGGGCCGGTGTCTCCGCAGACACCCCGGTGGTCGTGTACGACGGCGGTCAGGGGTGGGCGGCGGCCCGCGCCTGGTGGCTGCTGCGGTGGACCGGGCACGAGAACGTCCGGGTGCTGGACGGCGGTCTCGCGGCCTGGGAGGGGGCACTCGACACGGAGCTCCCGGTGCCCGTCGAGGGCGACTTCAAGCCGGTGCCCGGGGCTCTGCCGCTGCTGGACGCCGACGGCGCCGCGGCGCTGGCCCGGTCGGGACTGCTGCTCGACGCGCGGGCCGCTGAGCGCTACCGGGGCGAGGTGGAGCCGATCGACCGGGTGGCCGGCCACATCCCGGGCGCCGTCTCGGCCCCGACCACCGAGAACGTGGAGAAGGGCGGTCGCTTCCTGCCCGCTTCCTCGCTGGCGGCCCGCTTCGCCGGACTCGGCGCCGACCGGGCGTCCGAAGTGGGCGTCTACTGCGGCTCCGGTGTCTCGGGTGCCCATGAGGTACTGGCCCTGGCCGTCGCCGGGATTCCGGCGGCGCTCTACGCGGGCTCCTGGTCCGAATGGACCGCCGACGGAACCCGCCCGGTCGCCACGGGGCCCCAGCCCCTGTGATGCGAGGCGCACCGGCCTGAACGGTGGCAGCGGCCGGGGCGCCTCCCGGCCGCACGCGTCCCCCGGCCCGCAGGCGGGACATACGGCACGGGGGCCCGCACGCTGCGGCGTACGGGCCCCCGTCATCTGCGGTCGCCCCGCTCAGTCCTGTTTCTTCCGGCGCGTGCCGAAGACGATCTCGTCCCAGCTCGGCACCGCGGCCCGACGGCCCGGCCGGACGCCGTCCGCCTCGGCCTGGCGATCCGTGGTCCCGATCAGCCGGTCGCGGTGTCCGGCGACCGCACGCGGCATCAGCACGTCCGCATAGGCGGAACCGGCCCCCGCGGAGGCGGCAGCGGCGGGCGACTCGTCCGCCTCCGGTTCCAGGGCGGCCGGTTCCGGAACGGAGGGCTCGGGCCGCTCCGGGACGACCATGTCGCCGCGGAAGCTGGGAACCGCCTCCAGCAGGCTGGTCAGCGAATCGCGTTCGCCGGCCGAGACGCCGCCTGTGTGCTCGTCGGGGTCGGGCACGGGCGTCGGGGCGGACGGGCGGTCCAGGGAGCGGTCCAGCGGCCGGTCACGGGGCAGCCGGGCGATCCGGGGCACGAACGGGAAGGGCGGCTCGGGCGCGGCGACGTCGTCGGTCTCGCCGATCAGTGAACGTGCCTCGTCGTCCACGGCCTGGACCAAACGGCGCGGCGCGTCGTACGTCCAGCTCGCCGAGTGGGGCTCGCCCGCGACCCGGTAGACCAGCAGGACCTCCCAGGTGCCGTCGTCCCGGCGCCAGGAGTCCCACTGGACGGTCTCCTTGTCGGCGCCGCGCAGCAGCAGCCGCTCCTGCACCGCTTCGCCGAGCAGGGGGCCGGTGTTCTCGCCGGGACGGCGTACGGGGGTCTTCCGGGCGCGTTCGGCCATGAAGGCGCGCTCCGCGAGTACGGGGCCCTCGAAGCGGCGGACACGGTCGACCGGGATCCCGGCGAACTGGGCGACCTCCTCCGCGGAGGCGCCGGCCCGTATGCGCGCCTGGATGTCGCGGGGTCGGAGGTGGCTCTCCACCTCGATCTCGATCTGGCCGAGCCGGGCGCGGTCATTGCGCACGGCGGCTCGCAGCCGCTCGTCGATAGGAAGCGTGTACTCCGTGTTGTCCGCAGCCTTGAGCACCAGTCGTGTGCCGTCGTTGGAGACGGCCACGACACGGAGTTCGGGCATGGGGACCTCCCGGGTGGTGCCTGCCGACGTCACGTGCGTCGCTGCTTCCGCTAGTCGAGTGTGGCCTGCCCGGGTGCAGCCTGCCACAACATTGCCGTGTTGCCCGGTGTGTCGAGCGTGAGCCCTTGACCGCCGGTATGACACGGTGACCCATTGTGCAGCATGAAGCGACTTTTGGTCACATCATGTAGCCGGTCTCCATGCGATGCCGCGGCGCCGCCGGTCGAGTGCCTCCTGGTGGCCCCCTTCTCGAAGATCCCGGACACCCGTGCGGGGATCCGGGCCAGGGCTCGTCACAGTACTCCATTCGGGCCACGTGGGTGGACCGCCGCGCCGCCGAAGTTGTCGCCGACTGTGGCGGTTGAGCTACCCAGTTGGGCGCCGCGTGCCCCTCGCGCGTGTCTTGCTTCACAGAATCTCCCGAAGCGGAACTAATCGCTTCGCTCATATGTCCCTTCCTGATGGATGGTGGGAGAGATGTCAATCAAGGGCTGGAAATGGTGCAGAAGCCGGAAAGTGACACGGATCCCAAGGAAAAGCGCATAGACCTGAGCCTGCCGCAGGTGGCGGGCAGCGCCGTGGCGGCGGTCGCGGCGGCGGTGGCGGCTTCCCAGCTGGGCGTCTACGGGACGATCCTGGGCGCCGGGGTGATGAGCGTCGTCGCCACCTGTGGCGGTTCGGTCTTCCAGCACTTCTTCCGTCGCACGGGGGAGCAGCTCCGTGACGCCACGGTCCAGAAGAAGTATCAGGGCCGGGAGACGGCGGCACACGACCGGGGAACGGGAGGCGCGCGCGCCTCGCGGGGCGAACGGCGCGCGCCGGCCCCGGTTCCCGACGGAGCCGTGGACGCCACGACGGTGCTGCCCGCCGTGGACCCCACGACCGTGCAGCCCGCCGCCGACGCCACGACTGTGCTGCGCGCCGTGGGAGCCGATCAGGACCTCACCCGGTCGACGTCGGCGGAGCCGCTCGACGCGACCCGCCCGCTCGCGGCGGTCCACCCGGGTCGGGCCGGGGTGCTCGACGGAGCGTTCTCCGAGGCCACCACGCACGGCACCCGGCTCCGGGGCTGGAAGCGGTCCGCGGCAGGGGCGGCCGTGGTCTTCGCCGTGGCGATGGCCGGGATCACCACGTACGAACTGGTCTCCGGCGGTGACCTGAGCGGCGGCCGGGGAACCACCGTCGGCTCCGTCGTTCGCGGTGGCGGGCACGACTCCGGAACGGACGATCCCGCGCCGTCGATCAGCACCGACCCGGGCCGGGACCGGGCGCCGGGGGAGAAGAGCGGCCCGACCTCCGGCACGCTCCCGGGCGGCGGACAGAGCCGGGACCCCGGCTCCGGCCAGGGCGGCCGTGCTCCGGTCGACCCGGCACCCAGCCCCACGCGGCCCGGCGGCAGCGGCGACCGGACCGGCCCGTCCCCCGCGGCCACACCCGCCCCGTCGGCCCCCGGCGACGGCGGCGTCGCCCCGCAGCCCACGGGCGCCGGGGAGGCCCCGGCGCAGGGCGGGCAGGCCACCGCCGACACGGACACCGGCCCCTGAGGCCGAGGGGCGGCGCCGTCCGGCGCCGCCCCTTCCGGCGGGCGGAATCCGCTCGGAGCCGGCCACTGGTGCCGCTCCCGGCAACGGTTGCCCGTCGCGGCGCTCGGCACTTCCCCAGGCTCTCGGCCCCACCCGGGCAGGGGAGCCCCCATGGCTCGCCGCGTCGGCCGAAGGCCCGCGCAGCCCTTCCCCGGGCTTTCGGCTTCGTTCGAGCGGGGGAGACCCCGTCCGAGGGCCTCCGGCCGCCGTGCGGTCGCACGCACCGGACGACGCTCCTGCCGGGCGGACATCGCCGGTCACGGCACTACGTAAGGACTGTCCCGTAATCGCTGGCGGGCGCGGCGTCAGCTGCGGCGCCTCGCCGCGTTGTCGGAACGTCCGCATACGTCCAGCATGCGGACGGACCTCCGCCTTGCGATGCGCCGCATCCGACGCCGCGCGCTGATCCACTGGGGATTGCGGGACAGCCCTCAGTCGCCCAGCACCCGGCGCAGATAGGCGTTGCCGAACAACCGGTCCGGGTCCAGCCGGTCACGTACGGCGGTGAACTCGCCGAAGCGCGGGTACGCCTCGGCGAAGTACTCCGCGTCGCGGGTGTGGACCTTGCCCCAGTGCGGGCGTCCGGCATGGGCGGTCATGATCCGCTCGACGGCCGTGAAGTAGGACTGGTAGGGCGTGCCCCGGTACATGTGGACGGCGATGTACGCGCAGTCCCGTCCCGAAGCCGTGGAGAGCGCGATGTCGTCGGCGGGGGCGGTGCGCACCTCCACCGGGAAGCTGATCCGCAGCGGAGAGCGCTCGACCATCGCCCTGACCTCCCGCAGCACCTCCACGGCGGCCTCGCGCGGCACGGCGTACTCCATCTCCACGAAGCGGACCCGGCGGGGACTGGTGAAGACTTGGTAAGGAATGTCGGTGTACGTGCGGGCCGAGAGCGCGCGGCTGGAGACCTTGGCGATCGACGGGATGGCCGCGGGGAACGCCCGGCCGACCGAACAGGCCACCTGGAACACCCCGTTGGAGAGGAGTTCGTCCTCGATCCAGCCGCTGACCTTCCCGGGCGGCGCGGCCGGTCCCGCGCTGCGGTTGTTGCGCTTGGTGCTGCAGTTGCCGGTGTGCGGGAACCAGTAGAACTCGAAGTGCTCGTTCTCGGCGACCAGCCCATCGAAGTCCGCCATGATCCGGTCGAAGCCCATCGGCTCCTCGCGGGCCGTCAGCAGGAAGATCGGCTCGACGGCGAAGGTGATCGCCGTGACGACGCCCAGCGCGCCGAGCCCGATCCGGGCGACGGCGAAGACGTCGGCGTTCTCCTTCTCCGAGCAGGTCAGCACCCGTCCGTCGGCGGTGACCAGTTCGAGGGCGCGGATCTGCGCGGATATCGACCCCGAGTCGCGGCCGGTGCCGTGAGTGCCCGTCGATGTGGCACCCGCGACCGTCTGCTTCATGATGTCGCCCATGTTGGTGAGCGACAGGCCCTCCCGCGCCAGGACGGCGTTCAGCCGCTCCAGCGTGGTGCCGGCCCCGACCGTCACCGTCATCGCCTCGCGGTCGATCTCCCGGATGCCGGTGAGCAGGTCGGGCCGGATCAGCAGACCGTCGGTGGCCGCGACCGAGGTGAAGGAGTGTCCGGAACCGACCGCCTTCACCCGCAGACCGTCCTCGGAGGCCCGGCGCAGCGCCTCGGCCAGCTCGGGCACGGAGGCGGGGGTCACGGCCCGTCGCGGTTGTGCCGTGACGTTCCCCGCCCAGTTACGCCACGCGCTCGTCCTCCGCGCACCGGTTCCGGTCATCTTCCCCACGCCCTCCCGCAGCAGCCGGCACGCTGAGCCGGCGGTACCCCAGGAACGCCACCGCGGCCGCGAGCGCTCCCGCCACGGCGGGCACCGCGTACCCCGTCGCGGCCCCGAAGACGTCGACCGACCAGCCGGCGGCCGAGGAGCCGAGTGCCACGCCGACGGCGAGCCCGGTGCTGGTCCAGGTCATGCCTTCGGTCAGTGCGGTGCGCGGTACGTGCTGTTCCACGAGGGCCATGGTGGTGACCATCGTCGGTGCGATGGCGAGGCCCGCGACGAAGAGCGCCACGGCCAGGAACGGCAGGCTCCCGGCCAGTTGGAGGGGGATCATACTCACGGCCATCGCGCACACCCCCAGCAGCCACCGGACGGACGGCTTCCCGCCCAGCCGCAGCAGCCCGAAGACGGCCCCCGACACGCAGGACCCCAGGGCGTACACGGCCAGGACGAGGCTCGCCGCCGCCTTGTGCCCCTGCTCCTCGGCGAAGGCCACCGTCACCACGTCGATCGCCCCGAAGATCGCCCCGGTCGCCGTGAACGTCACCACGAGCACCCGGAGGCCCGGCGAGCGCAGCGCGGAGCCGCGGGTGTGCTGCTCGCGCGGATGCGGGACCGGTTCGGTGGCACGCTGTGCGGTCAACCAGTACACGCCGACCAGCAGGAACACGGCCGCGAGCAGCGGTCCCGCCTCCGGGAACCAGGACGTGGACAGGCCGATCGAGATGATCGGCCCGAAGATGAAGCACACCTCGTCGACGATCGACTCCCACGAGTACGCGGTGTGCAGCCGCTGCGGAGTGCCGCGGTAGATCTCCGCCCAGCGGGCCCGGATCATCGAACCCACGCTGGGCACGCAGCCGGCGCCCGCCGCGAAGACGAAGAGCGTCCAGTCCGGCATCCGCTGCTGGACGCAGACCAGGAGACCGGCCACCGCCGCGAGCGCGACGAGGGTGGCGGGCCGCAGCACCCGGCGCTGCCCGTGGCGGTCCACGAGCCGGGCGATCTGCGGTCCGATCACCGCCGCCGACATCGCCAGCGTCGCGGAGAGCGCCCCGGCGAGCCCGTAGCGGCCGGTGAGCTGGGAGACCATGGTCACGATGCCGATGCCCATCATGGACAGCGGCATCCGGCCGACGAATCCGGCCGCTGAGAACCCCTTGGTGCCGGGGGCGGCGAAGATCGCGCGGTAGGGACTGGGCAAGGAGGGCTCCGGAGCGGCGTGAGCGAGCGTGGCTGTCGGTGGGCGAGCGTGCCTGTCGCGCATGCATCGTCAATATGGCCGGTACAGCTTATGGCCGGATGACGGGTGGGGAACGGACCGGTACCGGCCGAGTGACCGGAACGGCCGCCGGGCCGTGGCAGGGTTCCCCCGGCGGGCGGTACCGGGCGCATGCCGCGCCGGGCCGGTGCCCGGTGGGACGTCGGTGGAGGCGCCGCCGGAGGCGAGTGGCAGGATCGGAGGCATGTCCGATCTGAGTGACCCCGCTCCCTACGACGCCCTGCTCCTGCTCTCCTTCGGCGGTCCCGAAGGCCCGGACGACGTGGTCCCGTTCCTGGCGAACGTGACCCGCGGCCGCGGCATCCCCGAAGAGCGGCTGAAAGAGGTCGGCAAGCACTACTTCCTGTTCGGGGGCGTCAGCCCGATCAACGCCCAGAACAGGGCACTGCTGGGGGCCCTGCGCGCGGACTTCGCGGAACACGGTCTGAACCTGCCGGTGTACTGGGGCAACCGCAACTGGGCGCCGTACCTCACCGACACCCTGCGCGAGATGGTCGCGGACGGCCGCCGTCGCATCGCCGTCCTCGCCACCAGCGCCTACGCCTCCTACTCCGGCTGCCGGCAGTACCGCGAGAACCTCGCCGAGTCGCTGGCCGCCCTGGAGGCCGAGGGGCTGCCGGTGCCCCGCGTCGACAAGCTTCGGCACTTCTTCAACCACCCCGGGTTCGTACGGCCCATGGTGGACGGCGTCCTCGCCTCCCTGGCCGACCTGCCCGAGGACGTGCGCTCCGGGGCGCACCTGGCCTTCAGCACGCACTCCATCCCGGTCTCCGCCGCCGACACCTCCGGCCCTGTCGAGGGGCACGGCGACGGCGGCGCCTACGTCGCCGCGCATCTCGATGTCGCGCGCCTGATCGTCGACGCGGTGCGCGAGGAGACCGGCGTCGAACACCCCTGGCGGCTCGTCTACCAGTCCCGCAGCGGCGCCCCGCACATCCCGTGGCTGGAACCGGACATCTGCGACCACCTGGAGGACTTGCACGGCGAGGGCGTCCCCGCCGTGGTCATGGCACCCATCGGGTTCGTCTCGGACCACATGGAGGTGCTGTACGACCTCGACACGGAGGCCGCCGCGAAGGCCGCCGAACTCGGGCTCCCGGTCCGCCGGTCCACGACCGTGGGCGCCGACCCGCGGTTCGCGGCGGCCGTGCGCGAACTGGTGCTGGAGCGCGCCGCCACCGAGCGGGGGTGCGCCCCGGAACGCTGCGCCCTGGGCGCGCTCGGCCCGAGCCACGACCTCTGCCCCGTCGGGTGCTGCCCCGCCCGGGCGCCCAAACCCGCCGCCGCGGGCGCCGACAGCCCCAGCTAGTGCCGCATCAGGCAACGTTCGCCCCGTCGCGACGTCCGGCACGCCCTCTCGCTGCACCCACCGAAAACCCGAGTACGTCCAGTATGAGGGTTTCCGGCCGGCACACCGAGAGCACGCACCGGACGCGCTCCTTGACGGGCAAACGTTGCCTGCCGCGGCACTAGTGCGGCACTGGTGCCGTGTCTGTCGAACCGGCGTCGTCCGGCCGGAGGCCGCGCGCCTCGCCCTTGCGGGCGAACGGCGCAATGTGCCGGACAGCGCCGTTCGGAGGGGCCTGTGACGGCGCCGTCGCTCCCGCCTTCCCCGGCCCGGTCCGAGGGGCCCGTCGTGGCCCATGCCGCCCCTGCAACCCCCGTAGTCCGCCGAGAACTGGAGAGCCGTGACCGACCCGACCCTGTCCGAACTGCTCGACCTCGCCCTGGAAGCCGCCCGTCGCGCCGGTGAGCTGCTGCGCGACGGCCGGCCGGCCGATCTGGGGGTGGCCGCGACCAAGTCCAGCCCGGTCGACATCGTCACCGAGATGGACATGGCCGCCGAGAAACTGATCACCGGTTTCCTCGCCGAGCGCCGACCCCGGGACGGCTTCCTCGGCGAGGAGGGCGCGAGCACACCGGGGAGCAGCGGCGTCCGCTGGGTCATCGACCCGCTCGACGGCACCGTGAACTACCTGTACGGCCTGCCCACGTGGGCCGTCTCCATCGCCGCCGAACGGGACGGCCAACGGGTCGTGGGCGTGGTGGAGGCCCCGATGCGCCGTGAGACGTACCGGGCGGTGCTCGGCGGCGGCGCGTATGCCGTCGGCGGGGCGTACGGCGAGAGCACCGCTCTGCGCTGCCGGCCCGCGCCGCCGCTCGACCAGGCACTCGTCTCGACCGGTTTCAACTACGTCGGCGAGGTGCGCGCGCATCAGGCGGAGGTGGCCCGGAAACTGATTCCGCAGTTGCGCGACATCCGGCGCGGCGGCTCCGCGGCCGTGGACCTGTGCGACGTGGCGGCGGGCCGCCTCGACGGCTACTTCGAGCGCGGGCTGCACCCGTGGGACCTGGCGGCCGGCGACCTCATCGCCCGCGAGGCGGGCGCGTACACCGGAGGCCGCCCCGGGCTGCCGGCCGACGGGGATCTGACGGTCGCCGCGACGCCGGGCGTCTTCGAACCGCTGCAGGCTCTCCTGGAGGAGTACGGCGCCTGGCACGACTGAGCCCTGTCCGGCACCTCCCGGTGGGCGCGAGGGCCCGCGAGGGGCTTGGGCGACAGAAGGGCCCCGACCGCCGTGACCCGGCGGCCGGGGCCCTTCCGCGACGGTTCAGGCGCCGGCGGTGCTGATCTTGACGCCGTGCTCGGCGGCGAGACGGTGCAGGTCGTCCAGTTCGCTCTGCTCGACGTCCGCGAGGAACTCGTCGCCTGTCTCCCGAGCCCTTGTGAGGTCGGATTCGGTCGTCCTGATCCGCTGCAGCAGACCTGCGGTGAAAGCGTCCATGATGCGCCCCCTGATCGTGGGTCGGTGGCACGGGGGTGTGCCCGGGGTTTCCCTCCGCACGGTGGCGGTAGGGCGGTGATCACGCGCTCTCCGGGGACGGAGTGGCCTGTGGCACACCACATTCGAGGCGTGATCTCGGGTGTGAATGCGTCCTCCCCGGCCCGAATCTCGAAGAAACCTCAACTGCCGCGGAAATCCGATGAATTCCTCGGTGGTGCTGGGCGGCGAGCGCCGTCTTACCGCCGGTTTATACGCGTTGCGGGCAGGATGGAGCAGCGCATGACCGTATCGATGAGCGCGCCCCTACACGCATCGTGGGCGCGTCGACACGTTCTGCGATTCCCTTGTGAAGTTCCGACTGTGAAGTCTTTGAGGAAGGACAGCGCCGTGCGCGTACTCGTCGTGGAGGACGAGCAGCTGCTCGCCGATGCGGTGGCCACCGGATTGCGCCGAGAGGCCATGGCCGTCGATGTCGTGTACGACGGCGCGGCGGCCGTGGAGCGCATCGAGGTCAACGACTACGACGTCGTGGTGCTGGACCGGGACCTTCCCCTGGTGCACGGCGACGACGTCTGCCGCCGGGTCGTCGAGCTGGGCGTCCCCACGCGGGTGCTCATGCTCACCGCGTCCGGGGACGTGAGCGACCGGGTGGAGGGGCTGGAACTGGGCGCCGACGACTACCTGCCCAAGCCGTTCGCGTTCAGCGAGCTCACCGCCCGCGTGCGGGCCCTGGGCCGGCGCACGACGGTGGCGCTGCCGCCCGTCCTGGAGCGGGCGGGCATCAAGCTGGACCCCAACCGCCGCGAGGTGTTCCGGGGCGGGAGCGAGATCCAGCTCGCGCCGAAGGAGTTCGCCGTGCTGGAGGTCCTGATGCGCAGCGAGGGCGCGGTCGTCTCGGCCGAGCAGCTGCTGGAGAAGGCGTGGGACGAGAACACCGACCCGTTCACCAACGTCGTCCGGGTGACCGTCATGACGCTGCGCCGCAAGCTCGGCGAGCCCCCGGTGATCGTCACCGTGCCCGGCTCCGGCTACCGGATCTGAGCGCCGATGCCCAGCGTCCCGGCGCCCCCGACGGCGCCCCCCAAGCCCACCTGGGAGCCGAAACAGCCGGAGCCGGCCTACTGGCTGCGTCCCACCATCCGCATACGGCTCACCCTGCTCTACGGCGGCATGTTCCTGATCGCGGGCATCCTGCTGCTCTCGATCATCTACATGCTCGCCGCCCAGGCGCTGCACGTGGGCAGCGAGCTGCCGTTCAGGATCGTGAGCGGCCGGATCGTCAGCGACGTGTGCAACTTCGGTACGAACCCCACGCCGGACGCCATCAACGCGGCGATGAACTCCTGCGTCAACCATCAGCGGCAGCAGGCGCTGGACACGCTGCTGAACCGGTCGCTGCTGGCCCTGGTGGGCCTCAGCGTGATCGCGTTCGCCTTCGGCTACGCCATGGCGGGCCGGGTGCTCTCCCCGCTGGGCCGGATCACCCGGACGGCCCGCCGGGTGGCCGGAACGGACCTGTCCCGCCGGATCGAGCTGGACGGCCCGGACGACGAGCTGAAGGAGCTCGCCGACACCTTCGACGAGATGCTCGACCGTCTGGAGCGCGCCTTCACGGCCCAGCAGCGCTTCGTCGGGAACGCGTCGCACGAGCTGCGCACGCCGCTCGCGATCAACCGCACGCTGCTGGAGGTGCACCTCTCCGACCCCCAGGCGCCGCCGGAGCTCAAACAGCTGGGGAAGACGCTGCTGGCCACCAATGAGCGCAGCGAACAGCTGGTGGAGGGCCTGCTGCTGCTCGCCCGCAGCGACAACCAGATCGTCGAGCGCAAGCCGGTCGACCTGGCCGAGGTCGCCTCGCGCGCCATCGACCAGACGCGCGCCGAGGCGGAGGAGCTGGCCGTGGAGATCCGCGGCGAGCGGTCCCCGGTCGTCGTCCAGGGCAACGGCGTTCTGCTGGAGCGGATCGCGTTGAACCTCGTGCAGAACGCCGTGCGCTACAACGTGCCGGAGCACGGCTGGGTGGAGGTCACCACCGCACTGCAGTCCGGGCACGCCGTGCTGGTGGTCTCGAACACGGGGCCGGTGGTACCCGCGTACGAGATCGACAACCTCTTCGAGCCCTTCAGACGGCTGCGTACGGAGCGGACGGGCAGTGACAAGGGGGTCGGTCTCGGACTGTCGATCGCGAGGTCCGTGGCACGCGCTCACGGCGGCCGTATTGTAGCGGAACCCCGTGAGGGAGGTGGCCTTGTGATGCGCGTCTCACTGCCCGTCTGAGTGGACGGGGCATCGCGGGCGGGTCCTGGGTTTTGTTCGCTTTGAGCGGAATTTTCAGGACCTGTGACCAAGGCATCCATGTGTGATCGATCACAGCGTCGAATTTCACCGCGTCAACGCTCCGTGATCGGCGCCCATGAGGGAAATCCCGCAAAAGCCGGGGTTTTCGGGGCCTGATATCACGGGAAGTACACGGGATGGCGCCCGTGAGGCGCCACGCGGGGGCAGTGTACGGTCCCCATCGCCACCCAGGCCGATCACTACCGAGCGGTCCTTTTGGGTGTCGATTGAGTAACAGACCTTGATGTGAGGCAAAATCTCCGCCTCGGGCCGGGCACAAGTCCGGCCTCTCACGCGTTACGTGCGCTGAGACACCGCAGACACCCAGAGGGGGAGAGCGACATGGCAACCGATTACGACACTCCACGCAAGACCGACGACGACGTCGACCAGGACAGTCTCGAAGAGCTCAAGGCGCGCCGGAGCGACAAGACGGCGTCCGCCGTCGACGTCGACGAGTTCGACGCCGCCGAGGGCCTGGAGCTGCCCGGCGCGGACCTGTCCAACGAGGAACTGGCCGTCCGGGTCCTGCCGAAGCAGGCCGACGAGTTCACGTGCATGAGCTGCTTCCTCGTGCACCACAGGAGTCAGCTGGCACGCGAGAAGAACGGCCAGCCGATCTGCCGCGACTGCGACTAGCCGAGTCGGCCGTGACAGGCGACAAACCGTTCCGGAAGCGAAGCTTGCGGCGCAAGAAGTCGTCGGAGGCGAACCAGGGCGGCACAGGCCCGGCGAAGGGCGCGACGGCGCCCGCCGAGCGGGCCGCCCTGTCCCCCTCCCCGGGCGAGCGGTATGACGAGCGAGGCCGAACGGCCTCGCTCGAAGCAGCCGCGGCATCCGAAGCGGTGACCGCGGACGCGGAACACGAAGGAGCCGGACCGGCCCACGGGGCCGGACAGCTCGACAGGAAGGGGCCCGCGAACGGAGCGGGCCGTCTGAGCGTGGTGAAACGGGGTGTGCGCAAGGGTGGAGAGAGCGCCAGAGCCGCGATCGGCCGCATCGTCGACCTGATCATCGAGTCCGCTCCCCGCATCCCCGTACGCGACCTCCCGACGCTGCGCAAGCAGTTCCCGGGCCTCGGGCCCGAAGAGATCGCCGACAAGCTCGTCGCCGGTGCGAGCAGGGCGAGCGCCACCGTCGGCGCCGGTATCGGCGCGGCGGCCATGCTGCCGGTGCCGCCCGCGCTGTTCACGGAACTGACGGCGGAGATCACCGGCGTGGCGGCGATCGAGCTGAAGCTCGTCGCCGAACTGTACGAGGTCTACGGGCTGCGCCCGCCGGGCGGACCCACCCAGCGCTCCGCGGCCTACCTCACGTCGTGGACGGAGGAACGCGGCATCGACATCATCCACCCGGCGACGATCAGCGCCGCGCTCGGCGGACCGGTGAAGCGCGAGCTGCGCCAGCAGATCGTGAAGCGCTCGGCGCGCGATCTGCCGATCCTGATCCCCTTCATGGTCGGTGCCGCCGTCGGCGCGGTGATGAACCGGCGGGACACCCGGAAGCTCGCCGAGAAGATCAGGAAGGACCTGCGCGGGTGTCAGGTTCCCTGGGACCGGCTGCCGGAACTGCCGCCTCTGGAACGGGCGCCCGGCCCACTTCCCGGACCGTCGGAGAACGTGCTCCCGGGATCGCCGGAGGAGCGGGAGAGCTGACCCGCGGCCCAACGGTCCCGTGCCCAGCCCGAGCCCTCTGGCCGGGAGCGGGAAGCCGCGGACCGGACCACCGCGCGGTCCCCGCGGACGGAACCGCCGGAGCCCCGGGTCAGGAACGCGCCGCGCCCAGGGCCGCCACCAGAGCCTCCGGCTCCCGGGTCGAGAGGTAGACGTACGGAGTGGGGTCCTGCGGGTCGGTGACCTCCACCCGCACCGCCGTCGGGATGTAGCTGCGCAGCAGCATGAACGCGCGGGGATCGGCCTTGTGCGAGCGCCACGCGCGCGCCTCCTCGGCCTCCAGCGCCTCGGCCTCGCCCAGCGCCGAGACCGGAATCCGCGCGTCCCCGGCCACCAGGGCGCCGGCCACCACCCGGATCCTGGCCGAGCCGTACGAACTCACCGCGATCGCCGACAGTGCCGTACCGCCCGCCAGACCGGCCAGCAGCGGCACGGTGCCGAGCGGCAGCAGCATCAGCGCGCAGGCGATGCCGACCAGAAGGGCGATGAGCCACCAGGAACGGGGCGCGGTGAGACGTTCGTCGAAGGGCTGGGCCGAAGGCTGCATGCGTCCAAGCTTGGCACGGTGCGCCCCCGCGTCGGCCGCGCGGGTAAGGTCTGCGCCTGTGAGTGGAACATCTGCGGCTCTGAATCCCCCCGCCGACGCGGTGAGACCGGTCCGGCACCCCGAGGCCCCGGCCCCCGGGGAGCTCCTCGGCGCGCACTACGACCACTGTTTCGGCTGCGGTGGGGCGCAGGCACACGGGCTGCACCTTCAGGCACGGGCCGGCGAGGGGGTGCGCGTCACCGCCGAGTTCACCGTGCAGGCGGCCCATCAGGGCGCCCCGGGCCTGGCACACGGAGGCGTCCTGACCACCGCCCTGGACGAGACGCTGGGCTCGCTGAACTGGCTGCTGCGGGTGATCGCGGTGACCGGGCGGCTGGAGACCGACTTCCTGTGCCCGGTGCCGGTGGGCACCGTGCTGTTCCTCGACGCCGAGGTCACCGCCGTGCACGGCCGGAAGATCTTCTCGCGGGCGACCGGTCGGACAGGCGGCCCGGACGGGCCGGTGGCGGTCCGTGCCGAGGCCGTCTTCATCGAGGTGGAGGTCGACCACTTCATCGAGAACGGCCGCCCGGCCGAGATCCGCGCCGCCATGGCCGATCCGGACCAGGTCCGGCGCGCCCGCGCGTTCGAGGTGAACCCCTGATGCGCCGGCCCGTGGACGTGCTGATCCGCCGCGTCGACCCGGAGGTGCCGATCCCGGCCTATGGGCACCCCGGTGACGCCGGAGTCGATCTGGTGACCACCGAGCCCGCCGAGCTCGCCCCCGGCGAGCGGGCGGTGCTGCCCACCGGGGTGTCCATCGCACTGCCCGACGGATACGCCGCGTTCGTGCACCCGCGCTCGGGCCTTGCCGCGCGCTGCGGCGTCGCACTCGTGAATGCCCCGGGGACGGTCGATGCCGGGTACCGTGGAGAGATCAAGGTGATCGTCATCAATCTCGATCCCCGCGAACCCGTGCAGTTCGACCGTTTCGACCGGATCGCTCAGCTGGTCGTGCAGCAGGTCGAGAAGGTGCGCTTCCACGAGGTGACCGAGCTTCCCGGCTCGGCCCGCGGCGAGGGAGGCTTCGGCTCCACCGGAGGCCATGCTTCCGGTGGAGCGGGTGGTGTCGGGGACGGGATCAACCGGGGCGGGAGCAGCTACGCTTCGGTCGTATCCGACCGGGAAGGACAATGACGTGTTCGGACGTCGCAAGAAGAGTGGTTCCGCCGAGGACGTGGCGGACGAAGCGCGCGAGGCCGAGCAGGTCGTCGACGAGCTCGATGGCACCGAAGCGGCCGACGGCCCGCGCCGGGTGAATCTCCCGCCGGCCCCGCGGCCGGACGGACCGTGGGACATCAGCGAGGTCTCCCGGCCCGGCGAGGGACGGGTCGATCTGGGCGGTGTGTTCGTGCCCGGTGTCGAGGGCATGGAACTGCGCGTCGAGGTGGCCGGTGACGCGATCGTCGCCGCGACGGTGGTGCTGCGCGACAGCGCGATCCAGCTCCAGGCGTTCGCCGCCCCCAAGAAGGAGGGCATCTGGGGCGAGGTCCGCGCGGAGATCGCCACGGGCATCACGCAACAGGGCGGGATCATCGACGAGGTCGAGGGCCCGCTGGGCTGGGAGCTTCGCGCCCAGGTCCCCGTACAGCTTCCGGACGGCACGAGCGGTGCGCAGCTGGTGCGCTTCGTCGGCGTCGACGGCCCGCGCTGGTTCCTGCGCGGCGTGATCTCCGGCCAGGGCGCCGTGCAGCCGGAGGCCGCAGGGCTGCTGGAGACGGTCTTCCGGGACACCGTGGTCGTCCGCGGCGAGGGGCCGATGGCACCCCGTGACCCGATCGTCCTCAAGCTTCCCAATGACGCCCAGATGGTGCCCGAGGGCGTCCAGCAGGAGGACCAGGAGACGTCCAGGTTCTCCGGTGGCATGGGTCAGCTCCAGCGCGGCCCGGAGATCACCGAGGTGCGCTGAGCGGTCGGCGTCGTACGGGCCGAGGCCCGGTTCGACCGAGTGCCGGTGGGCCGTCCCCCTTCGAGAGGGGGACGGCCCACCGGCTTTTCCGCGTTCTGGAGGCGAATTCCGGAACCGGGCGCGGAGAACCGTGGGGTGCGAGCCAGGCCCAGGGGGCGCACGAGGGGCGCGCGTCGGGGGCGCGTATGGGACACGTATATGCACCATCAAAGGCCACCCGAACGCCGTAAGGAAGCCATCAACGCACCGGGCAACGGCGTCGGTGCCGGGTTGGCTCAGGGGGTCAGGGAATCCGTACCTCATCCAGGAGCACTCACGATGGCTGATCTGGCCTTCGTCGTCGCCACGATCGCGGTGTTCGCGCTGGTGGCCCTCGTCGCCAAGGGGGTGGCCAGGCTGTGAGCGCAGAGAACGTCGTGGGCCTCGTCGTGGCCGTCGCCCTGCTGGGCTATCTCGTCCTCGCCCTGCTGTACCCGGAGAGGTTCTGAGCCCGATATGAGTCCCGTCCTCTCCGGAGTGCTCCAGGTCCTCGCGCTCATGGTGGCGCTGGGCCTGGTGTACCGCCCCCTGGGCGACTACATGGCCCGTGTCTACTCCTCCCGGAATCATCTCCGGGCCGAGAAGTGGATCTACCGGGCCATCAGCGTGAATCCGGACACCGAGATGCGCTGGCCCGCCTATCTGCGCGGAGTGCTCGCCTTCTCCGCGGTGAGTGTCCTCTTCCTCTACCTCCTCCAGCGGCTCCAGGGCGCTCTGCCCGGATCGCCCGGCTTCGCCTCGATCGATCCGGACCAGGCGTTCAACACCGCCGCGTCCTTCGTCACCAACACCAACTGGCAGTCGTACGCGGGCGAACAGGCCATGGGCCACGTCGTCCAGACCGGCGGCCTCGCGGTGCAGAACTTCGTCTCCGCAGCCGTCGGCATCGCCGTCGCGGTCGCCCTCGTTCGGGGCTTCGCCAGGTCACGCACCGGCGAACTCGGCAACTTCTGGGCCGATCTGGTGCGCGGCACCGTGCGCGTGCTGCTGCCGATCTCCGTGATCGGGGCGCTGGTGCTGGTCGCCTGCGGCGCCATCCAGAACTTCTCCGGCATCCACGAGGTCGGCCAGTTCACGGGCGGCTCGCAGCAGTGGAACGGCGGCGCGGTGGCCTCGCAGGAGGTCATCAAGGAACTGGGCACGAACGGCGGCGGATACTTCAACGCCAACTCGGCCCATCCGTTCGAGAACCCCGGCGGGCTGTCCAACCTCTTCGAGATCTTCCTGATCCTGGTCATCCCGTTCGCGTTGACCCGGGCGTTCGGCCGGATGGTCGGATCGCCGAAACAGGGCTACGCGATCCTGGCGGCGATGGGCACCATCTGGCTGGGCTTCACCACCCTGATGATGTGGACCGAATTCGCCCACCACGGGCCCGCGTTCGACCTCGCGGGCGGGGCGATGGAGGGCAAGGAGACCCGTTTCGGCATCGCGGGGTCGTCGATCTTCGCCGTGGCGACGACGCTCACGTCCACCGGCGCGGTGAACTCCTTCCACTCCTCGTACACCGGGTTCGGCGGCGGTATCGCGCTGCTGGGCATGCAACTCGGCGAGATCGCGCCCGGCGGCGTCGGGTCCGGCCTCTACGGCATGCTGATCATGGCGGTCATCGCGGTGTTCGTCGCGGGACTGATGGTGGGCCGCACCCCCGAGTACCTCGGCAAGAAGATCGGTACCCGCGAGATCAAGCTCGCCGCCTGCTACATCCTCATCACCCCGGCGCTGGTGCTCTGCTTCACCGCCCTGGCGGTCGCCCTGCCCACACCGCCCCACTCGATCCTGAACCCCGGCGCGCACGGGTTCTCCGAGGTGCTGTACGCGTACACCTCGGGCGCCAACAACAATGGTTCGGCGTTCGCCGGGCTGAACGCGAACACGCGGTGGTTCAACACCACGATCGCCCTCGCGATGCTGCTCGGCCGATTCCTGCCGATGGTGTTCGTCCTCGCGCTCGCCGGCTCGCTCGCCGGGCAACGGCCCGTACCGGTGACCGCGGGAACCCTCGCCACGTACAAGCCGCTCTTCAGCGGGCTGCTCGTCGGCACGGTCCTGATCGTCACCGCCCTGACCTACTTCCCGGCGCTCGCGCTGGGGCCGCTGGCCGAGGGGCTGGCGTCATGACCTCCCGTACGAAGCAAGAGGACCCGATGTCCCACGACACTCCGGCCCGGACACCGCGCCGGGACGCACCCACGGGCAAAGGACGTGTCGGCGGGGGGCTGTTCGACCCCCGGCAGATGCTCACGTCCTTCCCGGACGCAGTCCGCAAGCTCGCCCCCCGGTCGATGGCCAAGTCCCCGGTGATGTTCGTGGTGCTGGTCGGTTCGGTGTTCACCACCGTGCTGTCCTGCCTGAATCCGGGCGACTGGTTCGGCTGGGCGATCGCGGCCTGGCTCTGGCTGACCACGATCTTCGCCAATCTGGCGGAAGCGGTCGCCGAAGGGCGCGGCAAGGCTCAGGCCGACACCCTGCGCAAAGCCAAGACCGACACCGTCGCCCGGCGCATCACCGGCGACGGAGAGGAGCGGGTGCCGGGCACCGGATTGCGCGTCGGCGATCTGGTGGTCTGCGAGGCCGGCGACATCATCCCCGGCGACGGAGACGTCGTCGAGGGCGTCGCGAGCGTCGACGAGTCCGCCATCACGGGGGAGTCCGCGCCGGTGATCCGGGAGTCGGGCGGCGATCGCAGCGCCGTCACCGGGGGCACGAAGGTGCTCTCCGACCGCATCGTCATCAAGATCACCACCAAGCCCGGTGAGACCTTCATCGACCGGATGATCTCCCTCGTCGAGGGCGCCGCCCGGCAGAAGACGCCCAACGAACTCGCGCTGAACATCCTGCTCGCGTCCCTCACCATCATCTTCCTGCTCGCCGTCGTCACCCTCCAGCCGTTCGCGATCCACGCCGGACGGCAGCAGTCGATGATCGTGCTGACCGCGCTGCTCGTCTGCCTCATCCCGACGACCATCGGCGCCCTGCTCTCCGCGATCGGCATCGCCGGCATGGACCGGCTGGTGCAGCGCAACGTGCTCGCCATGTCGGGGCGTGCCGTCGAGGCCGCCGGGGACGTCTCGACCCTGCTGCTGGACAAGACCGGCACCATCACCCTCGGCAACCGGCAGGCGGCCGAGTTCGCCCCGGTCAAGGGCACCACCGCGGCCGAACTGGCCGACGCCGCCCAGCTGTCCTCGCTGGCCGACGAGACGCCCGAGGGCCGCTCGATCGTCGTGCTCGCCAAGGAGAAGTACGGCCTGCGGGAGCGCCACCACGGCGAACTGCGACAGGCCACCTGGGTCCCGTTCACCGCGCAGACCCGCATGTCCGGCGTGGACGTCGACGGGCGCGGGGTCCGCAAGGGCGCGACCGGTTCCGTCGTCGGCTGGGTCGGGGCGCGCGGTGGCAGCGTCGCCCCGGACGCGCGGGAGCTCGCCGCCCGGATCTCCGAGGGGGGCGGCACGCCGCTGCTGGTGGCGCTGGAGGACGAACGGGGCGCCCGCGTACTGGGTGTCATCCACCTCAAGGACGTGGTCAAGGAGGGCATGCGGGAGCGGTTCGACGAACTGCGCCGGATGGGCATCCGCACCGTCATGATCACCGGTGACAACCCGCTGACCGCGAAGGCCATCGCCGAGGAGGCGGGTGTCGACGACTTCCTCGCCGAGGCCACGCCCGAGGACAAGATGGCCCTCATCAGGCGGGAGCAGTCCGGCGGCAAGCTCGTGGCGATGACGGGCGACGGCACGAACGACGCGCCGGCGCTGGCCCAGGCGGATGTCGGCGTGGCCATGAACACCGGAACCTCGGCCGCCAAGGAGGCCGGGAACATGGTGGACCTGGACTCCAACCCCACCAAGCTGATCGAGATCGTGGAGATCGGAAAGCAGCTGCTCATCACCCGTGGCGCGCTGACGACGTTCTCCATCGCCAACGACGTCGCGAAGTACTTCGCGATCATCCCGGCGATGTTCGCGGCGGTCTACCCGGGCCTGGACAGGCTCAACATCATGCAGCTGTCCTCGCCGCAGTCCGCGATCCTCTCCGCGGTCGTCTTCAACGCGCTGATCATCGTCGCGCTGGTCCCGCTCGCCCTGCGAGGCGTGCGCTACCGGCCCAGCAGCGCCGACGCGATGCTCCGCCGCAACCTGGGGATCTACGGCCTCGGTGGCCTGGTCGCCCCGTTCCTCGGCATCAAGGCCATCGACATGATCATCTCCCTCGTCCCCGGGCTGCACTGAGCCCTCGCCCCGGGGCCGGGCCCGGCATCCGTCAGCGGCCCGCCCCCGGCCCCCGTCCGCGTGCCGGACCGGGCCTCGTCCCCGGGCCGGGCCGAGCCCCTGCGACCGGGGCGAACCGAAGGTTAGGAATCGGCTGAGCCACCATGAACCAATCCGTAGTGAACACCGCCCGGCTGCTCTGGGCCGGGCTGCGCGCCCTGCTGGTCCTCACCGTCGTCTGCGGCGTCCTCTACCCGCTCGCCGTGACGGTCATCGCCCAGGGCGTCTTCCCTCACCAGGCCAACGGGTCCGAGATCACCGAGAACGGCAGGGTCGTCGGCTCCGCGCTGATCGGACAGCGCTACGACCTGCCGCTGAAGAAGGGGCAGGCCACCGCGGCCCCGGACCTGAGATGGTTCCAGCCCCGTCCCTCCGCCGGCCTCGGCACCAACAGCGTCAACACCCGGTACAAGCTGCTCGTCTCCGGGGCGACCAACCTGGCCGGCGACAATCGGAAGCTCGTCGACCAGGTGAAGGCCGCCAAGGCCGCCGTCGTCAGGGACAACTCCGTCCCCGGCCATCCCGTCGACCCGGCCGATGTGCCGCCCGACGCGGTGACCTCCTCGGGCTCCGGCCTCGACCCGGGCATCTCGCCGGCATACGCGCGCCTCCAGACGCGCCGTGTGGCGGAGCGGAACCACCTCTCCGTCGCCCGGGTGGAGCGGCTGGTCGAGCGGCACACGGAGGAGCGGATCCTCGGCTTCGTCGGGGAGCCGACGGTCAATGTCCTCCAACTCAACATCTCCCTCCGGCAGTTGGCGCATGGGCGCTGAGTGAGGGGGAGGGGGATCGCGTCACCGCCTCCCGGCGGCGGGATCTCCTTCCCCGGCGCACCGGCCGCGGCAATCCGCTCGCCCCCGTCCTCCGGGCCGGATCGTGACGTCCGGGCCGTACGCCGTGATGACGGGCGTTCCGGCGGCCGCCCTGCCCTGGTGGCCGGTGAAACCGGGCGATGGCGACCGTGCCGAGACGGGCGGCCATCGGACTGCCATCGGACAGCCCTCAGGCTCGTGATTTCCGGGTTCTCGCTCATGCTCATCCGCTTTCCTGGTCGCCGCGGCCCTGGTTTCCGTCTTCTCGATCTCCGCCTTCCCGCTTGCGTGTTCTCGTCATTCCTGATGTCTGTTCGGTTTCCCGCCTTTCCGGGGTTTCCTTCCTTTCCCGCGTTGTTCTCTCTCTTGTCGTTCCTACTCATGTATGTGAGTCGGCCGGTTGACGGCTCATCAGTTCCGAAGAGCGGTGGCGGTGAGTTCCACAGCACGCCGATGACGGCATCGGCGCCGGCCTTTTCCGTCTTCGGATCGACATCGGCGAGGTCGTCGCACGTCTTGTGGACGCGGTCCGGATCACCGGTGCTGAAACCTGGCCAAGGAATCCCGGCTTCCTCGGGCGATTCCTGGTCCGAGCCACCGGCCCCGAGGCCGGACGCGGGGATGCCCCGCTCGGCGAGCACGCATCGGGCCCGGTGCCTCCGCGCCCACACGCGCACCGGAGCCGGCCGGAGCGGCGGGGGACCGCGAGCCGCCGGGGCCCGTGTGGTGGCGGTGGAGTCGGCGCCCCGCGGTCGCGGCGGTGGTCGCGGAGGGCCCGTGCGGCGGCGGGGGCCGCGTACCGGGACGGCGGCGGGCGCAGAGGCGTGACCGGGGCCGCTGTGACGGCTGCGGCGGCGGTCCCGGCAGGGGCCCTTCGTGGCGCCGTGCATGCACTTTCGAGAGCGGGGACTGGCCCCCGGCGGGCCGGTGCACCCCCGCGAGGCCGACCGGCCCGCCGCAAGCCCGTCGCGGACCCGTTGCGCCGTGATGAGCGCGAGCCCGGCGCCCGGCCCCGGGCGTCAGAATCCTGTCAATACGGCCCCCACCCCCACCCCCTGCCCCTTTTGTCGGGAAACGGCGGGGTAGCTTCGAGGTGGCTGCCGCAGCGGACGCAGTCGGGTTTCGAGAAGACAATGGGGCCATGGCACGCGGCAAACTTCGGATCTACCTGGGTGCGGCACCCGGCGTCGGCAAGACGTACGCGATGCTCTCCGAGGCCCACCGTCGCGTGGAGCGGGGCACCGACTGCGTCGTCGCCTTCGTGGAGCACCACGACCGCCCGCGCACCGAGGTGATGCTGCACGGTCTGGAACAGATCCGGCGCCGTGAGATCGAATACCGCTCCACCGTCTTCACCGAGATGGACGTCGACGCGGTCCTGGAGCGTGCCCCGGCCGTCGCCCTGGTGGACGAACTGGCGCACACCAATGTGCCGGGCTCCCGCAACGCCAAGCGCTGGCAGGACGTCGAGGAGCTGCTGAAGGCCGGGATCGAGGTGGTCTCCACCGTCAACATCCAGCACCTGGAGTCCCTCGGCGACGTCGTCGAGTCGATAACCGGGGTACGGCAGCGCGAGACCGTCCCCGACGAGGTCGTCCGGCGTGCCGACCAGATCGAACTGGTCGACATGTCGCCCCAGGCCCTGCGGCGCCGGATGGCCCACGGCAACATCTACAAGCCGGACCGGATCGACGCGTCCCTGTCCAACTACTTCCGCCCCGGCAATCTGACCGCCCTGCGTGAACTGGCCCTCCTCTGGGTCGCCGACCGGGTCGACGAGTACCTCCAGCAGTACCGCGGCGAGCACAACATCCGCACCACCTGGCAGGCCCGCGAGCGCATCGTCGTCGGACTCACCGGCGGCCCCGAGGGCCGCACGCTCATCCGCCGCGCTGCCCGGATGGCGGCGAAGGGCTCCGGCAGCGAGATCCTCGCCGTCTACATCGCCCGGAGCGACGGACTGACCTCCGCCTCGCCCAAGGAACTCACCGTCCAGCGCACCCTCGTCGAGGACCTCGGCGGTACCTTCCACCACGTCATCGGCGATGACATCCCGTCGGCGCTGCTCGAATTCGCCCGCGGGGTGAACGCCACGCAGATCGTCCTCGGCTCCAGCCGCCGCAAGGCCTGGCAGTACATCTACGGGCCAGGCGTCGGCGCCACCGTCGCCCGCGAGTCCGGCCCCGACCTCGACGTCCACATCGTCACCCACGAAGAGGTCGCCAAGGGCCGCGGACTGCCGATCGCCCGCGGCGCCCGGCTGGGCAGGGGCCGGAGCATCTGGGGCTGGCTGGTCGGGGTGGGCGGCCCGGCCCTGCTCACGCTGCTCCTGGTCGGGGTGGACAGCGGACCCGGCCTCGCCAACGACGTCCTGCTCTTCCTCTTCATGACGGTTCTCGCGGCCCTGATCGGCGGGCTGCTGCCCGCCCTGGCGTCGGCCGCTGTCGGCTCGCTGCTGCTGAACTACTGGTTCACGCCGCCCACCCACACCCTGACCGTGCAGGACCCGGAGAACTTCGTCGCCATCGTGATCTTCTTCGCGGTCGCGGTCTCGGTCGCCTCGGTCGTCGATCTTGCGGCCCGCCGCACCCATCAGGCGGCCCGGCTGCGCGCCGAGTCCGAGATCCTCTCCTTCCTGGCCGGCAGCGTGCTGCGGGGCGAGACCAGCCTGGACGCGCTCCTGGACCGGGTGCGCGAGACGTTCGGCATGGAATCCGTCGCCCTGCTGGAACGGCGCAGCGACGTCGATCCGTGGACCTGCGCCGGGAGTGTCGGGCCGGAGCCGGTGGCCCGGCCAGAGGACGCCGACGTGGACATGCCGGTCGGTGACCACATGGCGCTGGCGCTCTCCGGCCGGGTGCTGCCCGCCGAGGACCGCCGGGTGCTCGGCGCGTTCGCCGCCCAGGCCGCCGTCGTCCTGGAACGGCAGCGCCTGGTCGACGAGGCGGAAGAGGCCCGGCGGCTGGCTGAGGGGAACCGGATCCGGACGGCGCTCCTCGCCGCCGTGAGCCACGACCTGCGCACCCCGCTCGCCGCCATCAAGGCCGCCGTCAGCTCGCTGCGCTCCGACGACATCGCCTGGTCCCCGGAGGACGAGGCCGAGCTCCTGGAAGGCATCGAGAAGGGCGCCGACCGGCTCGACCAGCTCGTCGGCAACCTCCTTGACATGTCCCGGCTGCAGACCGGCACCGTCACCCCGCTGATCCGCGAGATCGACCTCGACGAGGTGGTTCCGATGGCGCTCGGTGGCGTCCCCGAGGGCAGCGTGGACCTGGACATCCCGGAGACCCTGCCGATGGTCGAGGTCGACCCCGGGCTGCTGGAGCGGGCCGTCGCCAACATCGTCGAGAACGCCGTCAAGTACAGCCCGGACGGAGAACGTGTCACCGTCGCCGCCAGCGCGCTCGGCGAACGCGTGGAACTTCGGGTGACCGACCGCGGTCCCGGTGTCCCCGACGACGCCAAGGACCGTATCTTCGAGCCGTTCCAGCGTTACGGTGACGCCCCGCGCGGTTCGGGCGTCGGGCTGGGCCTGGCCGTCGCCCGAGGGTTCGTCGAGTCCATGGGCGGCACACTGGGGGCTGAGGACACCCCCGGCGGGGGCCTCACCATGGTGCTGACCCTGAAGGCCACACCGGGACACGCCCAGGCCGCCCCCGGCCTGTCCGCGCGGGCCGTCCCGTGACCGTGTGGACCGCCCCGTGGTCTTCGCGGCGGTCACGCGGGACCGCCCGCACCGGAGAACGCCGCACAGCCGCACAGCAGAAAGGCAGGGCCCATGACCCGGGTGCTTGTGGTCGATGACGAGCCGCAGATCGTACGCGCCCTCGTGATCAACCTGAAGGCGCGCAAGTACGAGGTGGACGCCGCGCCCGACGGCGCCACCGCGCTCCAGCTCGCCGCCGCCCGCCACCCCGACGTCGTCGTCCTGGACCTCGGCCTGCCCGACATGGACGGCGTCGAGGTGATCAAGGGGCTGCGCGGCTGGACCCGGGTGCCGATCCTGGTGCTCTCCGCCCGCCACACCTCCGACGAGAAGGTCGAGGCACTGGACGCGGGCGCCGACGACTACGTGACCAAGCCCTTCGGCATGGACGAGCTGCTGGCCCGGCTGCGCGCCGCGGTACGCCGCGCCGAACCGGTCGGCGGGCAGGGCTCCGACGACGTCGTGATCGTCGAGACCGGGGAGTTCACCGTCGACCTGGCCGCGAAGAAGGTCCACCGCGCGGGCCGCGACGTGCGGCTCACCCCCACGGAGTGGCACCTCCTGGAGGTCCTGGTCCGCAACAGCGGCCGACTGGTCAGCCAGAAGCAGCTGCTCCAGGAGGTGTGGGGGCCCTCGTACGGCACCGAGACCAACTATCTGCGGGTCTATATGGCGCAGCTGCGGCGCAAGCTGGAGGCCGATCCCTCGCACCCCCGGCACTTCGTCACCGAACCGGGGATGGGCTACCGCTTCGAACGCGACTGAGCTGGCCGCACCCGCCGTGCGTGCCTCCGGACGGGTCCGCGGGAGGTGCCCCGGGGCGTGCTGGTCGGACGTACCGGTGGTCGTGCCGTCGGGACGTACCGGTGGACCGGCCGTCGCAGGGACGGACGTGCCCGCCGACGTGCGGGTGCGTGCCGTGGGGCGGCCCGCCCGGCCACCGTTTCGGTAAACCGTTCGAGTGAGACCGGACACCCACTCGGAGGACCGGGGACCGGTACCCTTCGGGTATGAGTGCTGTTCCTCGATTCGAGAGATCCGGCAAGCCCGGCAAGGCGGAGAAGCCTTCCGGCCGCTTCCGGCGGATGCTCGACCGACTGTCCAGCTCCCAGGAGGACCTGGAGTCCGAGGAGCTGCAGGAGGACTCACAGGCTTCGGGGTGCACGCGGATCTCCGACTGCACCGACCGACAGATAGTGAAGGTGACTGGTACCTTGCGGACCGTCACCCTGCGGCCACGCGCCGGAGTGCCCGCCCTGGAGGCCGAGCTGTTCGACGGCACCGCACCGCTTGATGTGGTCTGGCTGGGCCGGCGCTCCATCGTCGGCATCGAACCGGGTCGCAAGCTGATCGCCTCGGGCCGGATCGCCATGAGTCATGGACGCCGGGTGCTGTTCAACCCCAAATACGAACTCCGACCACTCGGCAAGGAGTAGCCGGTGACGTCTCTCGACAAGCCGACGTCCGACACGGACCGCACCACTCGCACCGACCCCCCGGAGGCCGAAGCGAAAGCGGTCACCGAGGCCGCGCTCTTCGAGGCCTTCGGCGGCGTCCGGGGGATGGTGGAGACAGTCCTTCCCGGGCTGCTCTTCGTCACGATCTTCACGATCAACAAGGACCTGCACGTCTCGGCCATCGCGGCCCTGGTGGTGTCGTTGGCCCTCGTCGCCGTTCGACTGGTCCTCAAGGACACCGTCAAGCACGCCTTCAGCGGGGTCTTCGGCGTCGGCTTCGGCGTGGTCTTCGCGATGATGACCGGCAATGCCAAGGACTTCTACCTGCCGGGCATGCTCTACACGCTCGGTCTGGCCCTCGCCTACCTGGTCACCGCCGTCGCCGGGGTGCCGCTGATCGGCCTGATCCTCGGCCCGGTCTTCAAGGAGAACCTCTCCTGGCGCACGAGGAACCCGGGCCGCAAGAAGGCGTACGTCAGGGCGAGTTACGCCTGGGGCCTGATCCTGCTCGCCAAGTGCGTGATCCTCTTCCCGCTGTACTGGTGGGCCGACACCACCCAGCTCGGCTGGGTCCTGGTCGCCCTGAAGATCCCGCCCTTCCTCCTCGCCGTCTACCTGACCTGGGTCTTCCTCGCCAAGGCGCCGCCGCCCATCGACGTCTTCGCCGAGATGGAGGCGGAGGAACGGGCCGAGGAGGCTCGCAAGGCGGAGGCCCACCGGGGGGCGGAGGCGGCCGCGGTGAGCCGCTCCCAGGAGTTCTGAAACCGCCGACCGCGTCGGCGGACCGAGGGCCCGGAACCGTGAGAAGAGGTTCCGGGCCCTCGGTGTCGGCCCTGTGCTGTGCCTTGCAGCGGCGGGCCGTGCGTCGTACGACCCCGGCAGGGCATACGTCGTCGTACGGCCCGGCACGGCATCAGTCCTCCGAGCCGCCCCGGCGAACCGACAGCAGGTCCTCCAACTGCTCCTCGCGGGCCTGCGCGGCCACGAACAGCAGCTCGTCACCGGCCTCCAACGTCTCCTCCACGCTCGGTGTCAGAACCCGCTGTCCGCGGATGATGGTGACCAGCGAGGTGTCCTCGGGCCAGGCCACATCGCCGACCTGGGTGCCGGCCAGCGCCGACTCCGGGGGCAGCGTCAGCTCGACCAGGTTGGCGTCGCCGTGGCTGAAGCGCAGAAGCCGGACGAGATCGCCGACGCTCACCGCCTCCTCGACCAGGGCCGACATCAGACGAGGCGTGGAGACCGCCACGTCGACGCCCCATGCCTCGTTGAACAGCCACTCGTTCTTGGGGTTGTTGACCCGGGCGACGACCCGCGGCACGCCGTACTCGGTCTTCGCGAGCAGGGAGACCACCAGGTTCACCTTGTCGTCGCCGGTCGCGGCGATCACGACACTGCAGCGCTGAAGGGCCGCCTCGTCGAGCGAGGTGATCTCGCAGGCGTCCGCCAGCAGCCACTCCGCCATCGGCACCCGCTCCACCGAGATGGCCGTGGGCGCCTTGTCGATGAGCAGGACCTCGTGCCCGTTCTCCAGCAGCTCGCCCGCGATGGAACGGCCCACCGCACCCGCACCGGCAATCGCGACACGCATCAGTGACCACCCTCCTCGGGCCCTTCGGCGAACGCCGCCTCGACCTGCGCGATCTCGTCCGTACGCATCATCACGTGGACCAGGTCGCCCTCCTGAAGCACCGTCTGAGAGTCGGGCAGGATGGCTTCGCCCAAACGGGTGAGGAATGCCACGCGGACGCCCGTCTCCTCCTGAAGCGTGCTGATCTTGTGGCCGATCCAGGACGGGGTGGTGTGCACCTCCGCGAGCTGCACACCACCGCTCGGATCGCGCCACAGGGGCTCGGCGCCCGACGGCAGCAAGCGCCGCAGCATCTGGTCCGCGGTCCAGCGCACGGTGGCGACCGTCGGAATGCCGAGACGCTGGTAGACCTCGGCGCGCCGGGGATCGTAGATCCGCGCCGCGACGTTCTCGATGCCGAACGTCTCGCGGGCCACCCGGGCGGCGATGATGTTCGAGTTGTCACCGCTGCTCACCGCGGCGAACGCGCCGGCTTCCTCGATCCCGGCCTCACGGAGGGTGTCCTGATCGAAGCCCACACCGGTGACGCGCCGTCCGCCGAAGCCCGATCCGAGGCGCCGGAACGCCGTGGGGTCCTGATCGACGACGGCGACCGTGTGCCCCTGCTGCTCCAGGGTCTGCGCGAGAGCGGCTCCCACTCGCCCGCAGCCCATGATGACAATGTGCACCTTGTGCCTACCTCGCAGTCCTGATCATCCGGCTGACCTGCGAAAACACCCTGCTCACACTTCTTCCTCAGCTTGCCGGGCAAAACAACGGGGCAACGGTCCGTCCCGTTGCCCAGGATGAGCTTATGCGGCGGGGGGCGCGACGCCTCATCCGACCGTGCTTTCGCCGCGCCCTCGGCAGAGCTGAGAAGAACCCCCGGTTTCGGTCGGTCCCGCCTGCCGGAGAAGCGACTCGTTCCGGCCACGGTTGCGCACCGTCCGGCTCCGCCGCGTCCGCCGTACTCCCGCCGCGTTCCGCCGTGTATTCCGGGTGTGTGTGGCCGACGTGGTGCAGCACCCTTGAGTTCCAGCGATACAGACATCTAACATTTCAGTTCATGGAGACCTTGCCGACCCTGCGTCCTGTCCGACGAACCCTGCTGCGGGACTCGGCGTACGAGTTGATCCGGGACGCCATCGTCCGTGGCGAGATCCCGCCCGGCGCCCCCGTCCGCGACGCCGATCTGGCCGAACGGCTCGGACTGTCCCGGGCCCCGGTCCGCGAGGCGCTGTCCCGGCTCACCGGCGAGGGGCTCGTCGAGTCCAAGCCGCAGAGCTACACCCGGGTGACCCGTCTGGTCCCGCGCGACGTCCGGGACGCGGCAGCCGTCGTCCGGGCCATGCACGAGCTGGCCGCCCGGACGGCCGTGCCCCGCCTCGCGGACGCGGATCTCACTGCCATGCGTGAGGCGAACGACGAGTTCCGGGACGCGGCCCGCCGGGGCGACGTGGCGGACGCGCTGCGCGCCGACGACCGGCTCCACGACGTCCTTGTCACCGCCTGCGCGAACCGTGCGGTGGCCGCCACCGTGGAGCGGTACACCCCGCTGATCCGGCGGTTGGAGTGGCGGCAGTTCGGCACCGCGAGCGCGGCGCACGGGTCGGCGGAACTGCACGACCGGCTGATCGACGCGTGCGCGGCGCGCGACGCCGACGCGGCGGCCCGGATCACCGCCGAGATCTGGCGGGCGCTCGAACAGCTCGCCGACGACCCGCCCGGCGAGCCCGCCCACGATGCGTCCGGCGCAGGCGAGGCCGACCCGTCCGTCCGGCCGCCCGGAGGACGCCCGGGGTGAGGCTGTCCCGGGCTCCTCGGCGCGCGTACGACTGCTGAGGAGCACCTCGCCGCGTCAGGGAGCCCGATGACATCCGGTACTCCGATGGCCCCCGGTACTCCGACGACACACGGCACCCGAATGAGATCCGGTGCTCCGATGACATTCGGCATCCGGGCGCCCCTCCGCCTCGCGGCGCACCGCACCGTGCCGCTCCGCCGATCCACCGGTGATGACAGCACGGCCCCGGGCCGCGGCTCCGGACCGGCCGCACCGAAGCCCCCGGCACCCGCCACGCGCACCGCACCTCACCGACTCGCACGCACCTCACCGCACCCCCACGCACCGCACCGCACCGCGCCACCGGCCACACGGCCGCAGGTTCCGCACCGGGTCCATCCCCGACCTCCGTCCCCAACGAGCCGATTCCGTACCTGCCCGAGGGAGCCCCTGATGTCCGCAGCCCACATCTCCTCGTACACCCGCCACCCCCTCCTCTTCGGACCCTCGCCCGTCCACCGCCTCGACCGCCTCACCGGCCATCTCGGTGGCGCCGACGTCTGGGCCAAACGGGAGGACTGCAACTCGGGTATCGCCTACGGAGGCAACAAGACCCGCAAGCTCGAATACCTCGTCGCGGACGCGCTCGCGAAGGGGTGCGACACCCTCGTCTCCATCGGCGGCGTCCAGTCCAACCACACCCGCCAGGTCGCGGCGGTCGCCGCCCGCACCGGGCTCCGGTGCGTACTCGTCCAGGAGAGCTGGGTCGACTGGCCCGACGCGGTCTACGACAAGGTCGGCAACATTCTGATCAGCCGCCTGGCCGGAGCCGATGTGCGCCTGGTGCGCGCCGGATTCGGCATTGGCGTCAAGGACAGCTGGGAACAGGCGCTGCGGGAGGTCGAGGCGGCTGGTGGCAGGCCGTACGCCATCCCTGCCGGAGCATCCGACCATCCGCTCGGTGGGCTCGGCTTCGCGAACTGGGCGTACGAGGTCGCCGAGCAGGAGCGCGCGCTCGGCGTCTTCTTCGACACGGTGGTCGTCTGCTCGGTGACCGGCTCCACCCAGGCCGGCATGGTCGCGGGCTTCGCCGCCCTCGAAGAGGCCGGCGGCCGGCCGCGCCGTGTCCTGGGCATCGACGCCTCCGCCGAACCGGACCGCACCCGCGAGCAGATCGCCCGGATCGCGGCGGACACCGCACGGCTCATCGGGGTGCGCCGCGAACTGACCGCGGACGACATCGAACTGGATGTGCGCTACCACGCGGGCACCTACGGTATTCCCGACGATGCCACACTCGATGCGATGCGGATCGCCGCCCGCACCGACGGAATGATCACCGATCCCGTCTACGAGGGGAAATCGATGGCCGGAACGATCGATCTCGTATCCCGCGGCGAAATCCCCCGGGATTCCACCGTTCTTTATGCGCACCTCGGCGGCCAGCCCGCGCTCAACGGCTACAGTGCCTTGTTCCCGGCCGGCTGAGTGCAAGGATTTCGTTAAGAATTTCGTGGCGGATTCGGCTGGGCGCAGGGAAATGGCGGGCCGAGGCCCGGACAGGCCTGCGGCTTCCATACGAAACGCCTACGATCCTCTGCGTGTCCAAACTGACCGACTTGCCCAAACGGATTCTGATCGGGCGGGCGCTGCGCAGTGACAGGCTGGGAGAGACGCTCCTTCCCAAGCGCATCGCACTTCCCGTCTTCGCATCCGACCCGCTGTCCTCGGTGGCGTACGCACCCGGTGAAGTCCTCCTGGTGCTGTCCATCGCGGGCGTGTCGGCCTACCACTTCAGCCCCTGGATCGCGCTCGCCGTCGTCGTCCTGATGTTCACGGTCGTGGCGTCGTACCGGCAGAACGTGCACGCCTATCCGAGCGGTGGTGGCGACTACGAAGTCGCCACCACCAACCTCGGGCCCAAGGCGGGGCTCACCGTGGCCAGCGCCCTGCTCGTCGACTACGTGCTGACCGTCGCCGTGTCGATCGCCTCCGGGGTGGAGAACCTCGGATCCGCTGTCCCGTTCATCGTCGAGCACAAGACGGCGGCCGCTATCGCGGCCATCGTGCTGCTCACGCTGATGAACCTGCGCGGTGTCAGGGAATCGGGCAAGCTCTTCGCCATTCCCACGTACCTCTTCGTGGCGGGCGTCTTCATCATGATCATCTGGGGCGCGTTCCGGGGACTGGTCCTCGGCGACACCATGCACGCCCCGACGTCCGGCTTCGAGATCAAGGCCGAGCACCAAGGACTGGCCGGTTTCGCGCTGGTCTTCCTGCTGCTGCGGGCGTTCTCCTCCGGCTGTGCCGCGCTCACCGGTGTCGAGGCGATCAGCAACGGCGTGCCCGCCTTCCGCAAGCCGAAGAGCAAGAACGCGGCGACGACCCTCGCGATGATGGGCCTGCTGGCCGTCACCATGTTCTGCGGCATCATCGCCCTGGCCATGGCCACCGATGTGAAGATGGCGCAGAACCCGGCCACGGACCTCCTCCACAACGGCACTCCGGTCGGCCCCGACTTCGTCCAGGACCCGGTGATCTCGCAGGTCGCGGCGGCGGTCTTCGGCGACGGCACGTTCTTCTTCATCATCCTCGCGGCGGCCACCGCCCTCGTGCTCTTCCTGGCCGCCAACACCGCGTTCAACGGCTTCCCGGTGCTCGGCTCGATCCTGGCCCAGGACCGCTACCTGCCCCGCCAGCTCCACACCCGCGGCGACCGGCTCGCCTTCTCCAACGGCATCGTGCTGCTCGCGGGCGCGGCGATCCTGCTGGTCTGGGTCTACGGAGCGGACTCGACCCGGCTGATCCAGCTCTACATCGTCGGCGTCTTCGTCTCCTTCACGCTCAGCCAGATCGGCATGGTCAGGCACTGGAACCGCCACCTGGCGACGGAGAGGGACCAGGCCAAGCGCCGCCACATGGTGCGCTCCCGTGCGATCAACACCTTCGGCGCCTTCCTGACCGGCACGGTGCTCGTCGTCGTGCTCGCCACCAAGTTCGTCCACGGCGCCTGGGTCGCGCTGCTCGGCATGGTGATCTTCTTCGCGACGATGACCGCCATCCGCAAGCACTACGACCGAGTCGCCGAGGAGATCGCGGCCGACGAGACCGCGGCGGACGAGAGGGTGAGGCCCTCCCGCGTCCACTCGATCGTCCTGGTCTCCAAACTCCACCGGCCCACCCTGCGCGCCCTCGCCTACGCCAAGCTGATCCGCTCGGCCACGTTGGAGGCGGTCTCCATCAGCGTCGACGCGGCCGAGACCAAGGCGCTCAAGGACGACTGGGAACGGCGCGGCATCGATATCCCGCTGAAGATCCTCGACTCCCCGTACCGCGAGGTGACGCGCCCGGTCATCGACTACGTGAAGAACCTGCGCCGGGAGAGCCCGCGCGACGTGGTCAGCGTGTACATCCCCGAGTATGTGGTCGGCCACTGGTACGAGCACCTCCTGCACAACCAGAGCGCTCTGCGCCTCAAGGGGCGGCTGCTGTTCACCCCGGGCGTGATGGTGACGTCGGTGCCGTACCAGCTGGAGTCCTCCGAGGCGGCGAAGCTGCGGGCCAGGAAGCGCGCCGAGTGGAGCGCGCCGGGCTCCGTGCGCCGCGGACCCGTGGAACGCAGGCCCAAGGAACCCGCGAACAAGCCCTGACCGGAGCCGGTGCCGCCCGCTCCCGGTCGGCACCGGCACGCGTCGGCCTGCCCGGCCCGCTCGTGGTGAACGGCCGGACGACGACCCACGTAGAATCGTGGGTCGTCGTCCGGCCAACCCGTGTCGTTGCCCGGCTGTCCCCCGAGACCTGGAGCCACCCCCTCATGCAGAACGAACCCACGTCGTCGCTGGTCGGGGAGGAGTACGAGGTCGAGGTCGGGCCCGTCGCACACGGCGGCCACTGCATCGCCCGCACCGCTGAGGGCCGGGTCCTCTTCGTACGCCACACGCTCCCCGGCGAGAGGGTCGTCGCCCGGGTCACCGAGGGCGCGAGCGACTCCCGCTTCCTGCGCGCCGATGCCGTACGCATCCTCGAACCGTCCAAGGACCGCGTCGAGGCCCCGTGCCCGTACGCGGGCCCCGGAAAGTGCGGAGGCTGCGACTGGCAGCACGCCAAGCCCGGTGCCCAGCGCAGGTTCAAGGGCGAGGTGATCGCCGAACAGCTCCGGCGCCTGGCCGGCCTCACCCCGGAGGAGGCGGGCTGGGACGGCACCGTCATTCCGGCCGAGGGCGACAAGCTCCCGCCGGGCGAGGTGCCGGCCTGGCGCACCCGCGTCCAGTACGCCATCGACGAAGACGGCCGCGTCGGTCTGCGCAAGCACCGCTCGCACGACGTGCAGCCCGTCGAGCGCTGCCTGATCGCGGCCCCCGGCGTCACCGAACTCGGCATCGAGAAGCGGGAATGGTCCGGCATGGCCTCGGTGGAGGCCATCGCCGCCACCGGCTCCCACGACCGTCAGGTCATCCTCACCCCGAGGCCCGGCGCCCGACTGCCGCTCGTCGCACTCGACAAGCCCGTCTCGGTGATGCGCGTCGACGAACGCGATGGCGGCGTCCACCGCGTGCACGGTCGCGCCTTCGTCCGCGAACGCGCCGACGACCGCACCTACCGCGTCGGCTCCGGCGGCTTCTGGCAGGTGCACCCCCAGGCCGCCGACACGCTCGTCCGCGCCGTCATGCAGGGCCTGCTGCCCCGCAAGGGCGACACCGCCCTCGACCTGTACTGCGGCGTCGGCCTGTTCGCCGGCGCCCTCGGCCAGCGCGTCGGCGAGAAGGGCGCGGTCCTCGGCATCGAGTCCGGCAAGCGCGCCGTCGAGGACGCCCGGCACAACCTCAAGGACCTGGACCGGGTTCGCATCGAGCACGGCAAGGTCGACCAGGTCCTCCCGCGCACCGGCATCACCGAGACCGATCTCATCGTCCTGGACCCGCCCAGGGCCGGCGCCGGCAAGCAGACGGTCGCCCGCCTCACCACCCTCGGCGCCCGCCGCATCGCCTACGTGGCCTGCGACCCGGCCGCCCTCGCCCGCGACTTGGCGTACTTCCGCGAGGGGGGTTACCGGGTGCGGACGCTGCGGGCGTTCGACCTGTTTCCGATGACGCACCATGTGGAGTGCGTCGCGATCCTTGAACCGGCCGCGAAGGGTTCCTGACCTGCGGTTTCGGGCGTGCGCATGATGTGCGGTGTGGGCGTTGCGGGCGATATCCTGACGCTGAAATGGTGCTCGTGACGCTCATTTGGCGCTCGTCCTGATGGGGTGTCAGGTAAACTGTTGGGCAGGTCAGGTCCTGTCGTGACGAGAGTTGATGGGGTGCCACCGAGAACGCGGCCCGCACCGTCCAACCCATGGGGGACGCCCTCGACCGGCTGGTGGCGCGTGCCGCCGACCCCGAGGTGACCGGCTCGCCACGCGGCCCTGCGGCACGCCGTGATCAATCGCAAGGGCAGCCATCCGATCCTGGACTATCCTGCCGGGCTCGCCTATCACCTCATGGGCTTCGACATCCCGGCCTTCACACCCATCTTCGTGATGAGCCGCATCACGGGCAGTGCCGCCGCCTCGTCCACGGCGACCGGATTGGCCGGCGTCTGGCTGGCCACCTGGCGTCCAGATCGCTGGGCACTCGCACGGCCGGCTCCACGGAGTTGAGGCCGATCACCTGCGCGCCCGCTCCAGCAGGGCCTCTTGGGACACCCGGCCGCCCAGCACGGTCACGTTCTGGGCCGTTTTGATCCACGTCGAGCCGCCGATCCCGCGCAGTGAGAGCCGCAGGTGTCGTGCGGCCTCTCGGTGAAGCGGTGACGGTCACGGCCCTTGAGGAAGATCTCGCCATGCTTGAGCAGCACGCACGAGCCCTGCGGGCCGGACGCCGTGCGCGCGGCGGGCACGCTGGGTTCGCCGGACTTGTCAACCTCTCAGAAGTCCCAGTCGTCGTCGGCGGTGTCCTCCGCTTTGCCCATGACGTACGACGATCCGGAGCCGGAGAAGAAGTCGTGGTTTTCGTCCGCACCCGGTGAAAGGGCGGCCAGGATCTCCGGGTTCACCTCGGTCTCCTCCGCGCCGAAGCGGGCCGGGTAGCCGAGGTTCATCAGCGCCTTGTTGGCGTTGTACCGGACGAAGACGGCCACGTCGTCCATCAGCCCGAGCGGCTCGTACAGTTCACCCGAGTACTGGAGCTCCAACTGGTACAGCTCCTCCAGCAGATCGTATGTGAACGCCCGCATCTCCTCCTGCCCGGCGGAGTCGAGCTTCTCCAGGCCGCGCTGGTACTTGTAGCCGGAGTAGTAGCCGTGCACCGCCTTGTCGCGCAGGATCAGCCGGATCATGTCGGCCGTGTTGGTGAGCAGGGCGTGCGTGGAGAAGTGCAGCGGGAGGTAGAAGCCCGCGTACAGCAGCAGCGACGACAGGAGCGTGGAGGCGACCTTCCGCTTGAGCGGGTCGTCGCCGTAGTAGTACTTCAGGACCGTCTTGCAGCGCTGCTGGAGAACGTCGTTGCCGACGGCCCAGCGGTATGCGTCGTCGATCTCCGGGGTGTTGGAGAGGGTGGAGAAGACGGAGGAGTAGCTACGGGCGTGCACGGCCTGCATGAAGGCGATGTTGGTGTAGACGGCCTCTTCGTGCTCGGTGCGGGCGTCCTGGATCTGGACGATCTCACCGACCGTGGCCTGCACGGTGTCGAGCATGGTCAGGCCGGTGAACACGCGCATGGTGAGCGTGCGTTCCTCGACGGTGAGCCGCTGCTGCCAGGCGTTCACGTCGTTGGAGAGCGGTACCTTCTCGGGCAGCCAGAAGTTGGCCGTGAGCCGGTTCCACACCTCCAGGTCCTTCTCGTCGGTGACGCGGTTCCAGTTGACCGGTCGCAGCCGGGCGGCCGGGTCGTGGCGGTAGGAGGGCGGCGTGACCGACAGCTCGGTCAGCGGGGCGGGAGTCGTGGTCATGGTGCGTGCTTCCAGGAAGTCGGTAGGGGGCGGCGTCACAAGGTGCAGGACAGGCAGTTCTCGATCTCGGTGCCTTCCAGGGCCTCCTGACGCAGCCGGATGTAGTAGAGGGTCTTGATGCCCTTGCGCCAGGCATGGATCTGCGCCTTGTTCAGGTCGCGCGTGGTGGCCGTGTCCCGGAAGAAGAGGGTGCAGCTCAGGCCCTGGTCGACGTGCTGGGTGGCCGCCGCGTAGGTGTCGATGATCTTCTCGTAGCCGATCTCGTACGCGTCCCGGAAATACTCCAGGTTGTCGTTGTCCATGTGCGGCGCCGGGTAGTAGACGCGGCCGAGCTTGCCCTCCTTGCGGATCTCCACCTTCGAGGCGATCGGGTGGATGGAGGCGGTCGAGTCGTTGATGTAGCTGATGGAGCCGGTCGGCGGCACGGCCTGGAGATACTGGTTGTAGATGCCGTGCTCCCGCACGGACTCCTTCAGCTCGCGCCAGTCGGCCTGCGTGGGCAGGGTGATCCCCGTATCGGCGAACAGAGCCCGGACCCGCTCGGTGGCCGGCTCCCACACCCGCTCGGTGTACTTGTCGAAGTAGGAGCCGTCGGCGTACGCGGTCTTCTCGAAGCCGTCGAAGGCGGTGCCGCGCTCGATCGCGATGCGGTTGGAGGCGCGCAGGGCATGGAAGGCGACCGCGTAGAAGTACATGTTGGTGAAGTCCACCCCTTCCTCGCTGCCGTAGTGGATGTGCTTGGAGGCGAGGTAGCCGTGCAGGTTCATCTGGCCGAGGCCGATGGAGTGGGAGAGGTCGTTGCCGTGCGCCACGGACGGCACGGCGTCGATGTTCGACTGGTCGGAGACGGAGGTCAGGCCGCGCACAGCGGTCTCGATGGTCGCGCCGAGGTCGGGGGAGGCCATCGCGGCGGCGATGTTGAGCGAGCCCAGGTTGCAGGAGATGTCCTTGCCGACCGTCTCGTAGCCGAGCGAGGCGTCGTACGTGCTCGGTGTGTTGACCTGAAGGATCTCCGAGCACAGGTTGGACATGTTGATCCAGCCCGGGATCGGATTGGCCCGGTTCACCGTGTCCTCGAAGAGCAGGTAGGGGTAGCCGGACTCGAACTGGAGCTCCGCGATCGTCTTGAAGAACTCACGTGCGCTGAGGGTGGTCTTGCGGATGCGCGGGTTGGCGACCATCTCGTCGTAGTGCTCGCTCACGGACAGGTCGGCCAGCGGCTTGCCGTACTCGCGCTCGACGTCGTACGGCGAGAACAGGTGCATGTCCTCGTTGCGCTTGGCCAGTTCGAAGGTGATGTCCGGGACGACCACGCCGAGCGAGAGCGTCTTGATGCGGATCTTCTCGTCCGCGTTCTCCCGCTTGGTGTCCAGGAACCGCATGATGTCAGGGTGATGGGCGTGCAGGTACACCGCGCCCGCGCCCTGGCGCGCGCCGAGCTGGTTGGCGTAGGAGAAGGAGTCCTCCAGCAGCTTCATCACGGGCACGACGCCGGACGACTGGTTCTCGATCTTCTTGATCGGGGCGCCCTGTTCCCGCAGGTTCGTCAGGAGCAGCGCCACTCCGCCGCCCCGCTTGGACAGCTGCAGCGCGGAGTTGATGCCGCGTCCGATGGACTCCAGGTTGTCCTCGACACGGAGGAGGAAGCAGGAGACCAGCTCGCCGCGCTGGGCCTTGCCCGCGTTGAGGAAGGTGGGGGTGGCGGGCTGGAAGCGGCCGGTCATCATCTCGTCGACCAGGCGGGAGGCGAGCGTCTCGTCGCCGGCGCCGAGGAACAGGGCGGTGGCGACGACCCGGTCCTCGTACCGTTCCAGGTGGCGGGAGCCGTCGAAGCTCTTCAGCGTGTACGAGGTGTAGTACTTGAACGCGCCCAGGAAGGTGCGGAAGCGGTGTTCGTGGGCGTACGCCTGTGCGTAGAGGCCCTCCAGGAACTCCCACCGGTAGCGCCGGATTGACGCCTCCTCGTAGTAGTCGTGTCCGATGAGATAGTCGATCTTCTCCTTCAGCGATCCGAACTCCACCGTGTTCGGGTTCACGTGCTGGAGGAAGTACTGCCGGACGGCCTCGCGGTCCTTGTCGAACTGGATGCGGCCGTCGCAGTCGTACATGTTCAGCATGGCGTTCAGCGCGTGGTAGTCCTTGCGCGTGCCGACCGACTCGCGCTGGTCCGCGGGGACCGTGATCGCCGTGGTGAGGGTGTTCATGCTGCCTGTCGCTCCGCCGTCCGACTGGTTGACGAGTGTCGTGTCCAAAATTCCTGCAGCCCTTCCCTCACGGCGCGGACGTCGCGGTCCGTGCCGAGCAGTTCGAATCGGTACAGCTCCGGGACCTGGCACTTCGCCGAGATGACCCGGCCGGCCAGGCAGTACTCGGCGCCGAAGTTGGCGTTGCCGGAGGCGATGACTCCGCGCAGCAGTGCGCGGTTGGCCTCGATGTTCAGAAAGCGGATCACCTGTTTGGGGACCGCGCCGGCGCGTTCGCCGCCGCCGTAGGTCGGCGTGATCAGCACATACGGCCCGTCCACCCGCGGCATGCCCTCATGGCGTGGGTGCAGGGGGATGCGCGTGGCCGGCAGGCCCAGCTTCTCCACGAAGCGCCTGGTGTTCTCCGAGACGCTGGAGAAATACACGAGACCGCTCATCGGCCGCCGCCTCCTCTCGCTCGCTCCCGTCATCGCCCGAGGACCGGGAGGGGAGGAGCGGCGCGGCACGTACGGCGAGATGGGGCGGCGGACAATACGCCTCACCCGGAACCGTGCGTCTGCCACCTGGCCCTCCCTCGGGGCCTCGGAGCGCGCACACCGCTGTCCGGCGTACGCACCGGTGGCAGGTCTTCGGACTCGCGGGCGTGTCTCGTGTCGTACGAGATCCCTACTGGCCGTCGCTTCCCAGGCCCGGCAGGTCGGGCCCAGTGCGTATGACGGCGGTCGTTCCCGCTCACCGCTGCGGGGCAGTCCCGGTCTTGCACCGGGTTCCCTCTTGCGACGCCGAACACAGGAGTGCCCGGCGAACCACCAGCACCATCAACACTACATCTAGAAGATGGTGAGCGTGCACGCCCCAGATATTGTGTCGCACGAGAAACTTAGGTATACCTAAGTTCTGGTGCGGTCGGACGGGCGCCGGCCTCTTGGAGTGCGTCCTGCCCCGGTGATGGTGCGTAGCTGTTGTGCGCGTCGGCGTATCTCGGTGACCAGTACCGGCTCGGGATGTGGGGGGTTGGAAGGGGGCCTGATCTCCTCTGGCTCGGGTGACGCGTCGGCGTCGAGCGCCTCGGCCACGGAGTCCAGGAACTCGCCCAGGTCGGCCAGCGTGTCACGCAGCATCCGCATCTTGGCGGTCTGGCTGCCGAGCTGTCTGCGCATGGCCAGCAGGCTCTCGAACTGCTTCTCGGACATGGCGATCATGGGCCTGCCGTCCACGACGACCTGTCGCGGTTTGCCGCGCACCGTTGGCCCCCCTTCCTGCCTTGGTTTTGGCGGTGTTGTGGGACGGGCCGGGACGCTTGTGGCGTCCCGGCCCACTGGGTTTCTCGGTCAGGAGGCGGGCAGCTCACTCCGGACGGTGCGGGCGGCGGCGACGAGGTTCTCCAGGGAGGCGCGGGTCTCGGGCCAGCCGCGGGTCTTCAGGCCGCAGTCGGGATTGACCCACAGCCGTTCGGCGGGGATGGCCTCCAGCCCGGTGCGCAGGAGGTCCGCTGCCTCGTCGGTGCTCGGGATGCGCGGGGAGTGGATGTCGTAGACGCCCGGTCCGGCCTCGCGGGGGTAGCCGTGGGCGGCGAGTTCGTGGGCGACCTGCATGTGGGAGCGGGCGGCCTCCAGGCTGATGACGTCGGCGTCGAGGTCGTCGATGGCCTGGACGATGTCACCGAATTCGGCGTAGCACATGTGCGTGTGGATCTGGGTGTCCGGCCGCACACCGCCCGTCGTCAGACGGAACGCTTCGGTGGCCCACGCCAGGTAGTCGGCGTGGTCGGCGGCCCGCAGCGGCAGCGTCTCGCGCAGCGCGGGCTCGTCGACCTGGATGACCGAGGTGCCGGCCGCCTCCAGATCGGTGACCTCGTCGCGCAGGGCGAGGGCGACCTGGCGGGCGGTGTCGCCGAGGGGCTGGTCGTCGCGGACGAAGGACCAGGCGAGCATGGTGACCGGCCCGGTGAGCATGCCCTTGACCGGGCGGTCGCTCAGTGACTGCGCGTACGACGTCCAGCGCACCGTCATCGGCTCGGGGCGCGAGATGTCCCCGGCCAGGATCGGCGGACGCACGTACCGGGTGCCGTAGGACTGGACCCAGCCGTGCTGCGTGGCGAGGTAGCCGGTGAGCCGCTCGGCGAAGTACTGCACCATGTCGTTGCGTTCGGCCTCGCCGTGCACCAGGACATCGATGCCGGCCTTCTCCTGGAAGGCGATGACCTCCTGGATCTCCGCCCTGATGCGCTCCTCGTACCCGGCCGTGTCGATCCGCCCGGCGCGCAGGTCGGCGCGGGCGGTGCGCAGTTCACCGGTCTGCGGGAACGAGCCGATGGTCGTCGTGGGCAGCAGCGGCAGTCCGAGGTGGGCGCGCTGGGCGGCTGCCCGCTCGGCGTACGGCTGGGAACGGCGCGCGTCGGCGGCCGTCACGGCCTCGGAGCGGGCCCGGACGGCGGGGTCATGCGTGATCGGCGAGTTTGCGCGGGAGGCGAGGTCGGCCCGGTTGGCGGCGAGTTCGGCGGCGATCGAACCGGTGCCGTGGGCGAGGCCCTTGGTGAGAGTGATGATCTCGGCGGTCTTCTGCTTGGCGAAGGCCAGCCAGCGCAGGATCTGCGGGTCGATGTCCCGCTCGGCAGTGGCGTCCAGCGGCACGTGCAGCAGGGAGCAGGAGGCGGCGACGTCGACCCGGTCGGCGAGCCCGAGAAGGGTGCCGAGGGTGGACAGCGACTTCTGCAGGTCGTTGATCCAGATGTTGCGGCCGTTGACGACACCGGCGATCAGGCGCTTGCCGGGCAGTCCGCCGACGGCGGCCAGGGCGTCCAGGTTGGCGGCGGCGGCCTCGGTGAAGTCCAGCGCCAGCCCGTCCACCGGTGCCTTGGCCAGCACCGGCAGGGCGTCGCCGAGCCGGTCGAAGTAGGAGGCGACGAGCAGTCTGGGCCGGTCGGTGAGGGCGCCGAGTTCGCGGTAGGCGCGCTCGGCGGCGTTCAGCTCGGCCGGGGTGCGGTCCTGCACGAGGGCGGGCTCGTCGAGCTGGACCCACTCGGCACCGGCCGCGCGCAGGTCGGCGATCACTTCGGCGTACACGGGGAGCAGCCGGTCCAGGAGGGTGAGCGGCTCGAAGTCGGCGGGTACGCCGGGGGCGGGCTTGGCGAGCAGGAGGTAGGTGACCGGGCCGACCAGCACGGGCCGTGCGGTGAGGTCCTGGGCGAGGGCTTCCTTCAGTTCGGCGACCTGCTTGGTGGAGTCGGCCGTGAAGACGGTGTCGGGGCCCAGTTCGGGGACCAGGTAGTGGTAGTTGGTGTCGAACCACTTGGTCATCTCCAGCGGAGCGACCTCCTGGGTACCGCGGGCCATCGCGAAATAGCCGTCCAGGGCGTCGGCGTCGACGGCGGCGCGGTGGCGTTCGGGGATCGCACCGACCATGACGGTGGTGTCGAGGACGTGGTCGTAGTACGAGAAGTCGCCGGTCGGGACTTCGTGGATGCCGGTGTCGGCGAGCTGCTGCCAGTTGGCGCGGCGCAGTTCGGCGGCAGTGTCCCGGAGGGCGTCGGCGGTGACGCGATCCTTCCAGTAGCCCTCGATGGCCTTCTTCAGTTCACGGTTCTGACCCTGGCGGGGGTAGCCGTACACGGTGGCCCGTGCTGCCGCGGCTGCGGACTTCGCTGTCACGGAGATCTCCTTCGCGAGATGAATCCCTGAGATCCCGGAGACGGGACGAGAGCGCGAAGGGAATGACGAACCGGACGGCCACGACCCCGCGCGGCAAAAGCACGGTCGTTCCGTCTGGTGTGTACGCCGACCCGCCCTCGAGGTCACCGGGATGTCCGCGCACGGATGGTCCGCACGCGGGCAGTTGGCAGGTCTTCGGACTCACGGGCACGCCCTCCGTCACGGAGGACACCTACTGGCCGTCGCTTCCCAGGCCCGGTACGTCGGACCCAGTGCGTATGACGGCGGTCGTTCCCGCTCACCGCTGCGGGGCAGTCCCGGATTCCCACCGGGTTCCCTCTTGCGACACCCCGCCTGGCGGACGGGGCGAACCAGCTGCTGCGGTCAGCCTACGGGGTCGTGCCAGGAAGGGAAGAGCGCCGTCCGGCATCCGGAAGGCGGGACAGGGCATGCGGCGGGTGGCACGGTGAAGGGGCGGGAGGCGCCGCACTTGCGCTTCCCGCCCTTTCTCGGTCGCGCCGCGCGGGACCTTCACCCCTGCGGCGTCGCGGGCCCCTCAGCCCGCGTCGTACCAGGCCCTCAGCCCTGGTCGTACGTGTGGAACCCCTGGCCGGTCTTCCGGCCGAGCAGTCCCGCCTGCACCATCCGCTGGAGCAGCGGCGGCGGCGCGTAGAGGGGTTCACGGAACTCGTCGTAGAGCGACTCGGCGATCGAGGCGACGGTGTCCAGGCCGATCAGATCGGCGAGCTTCAGTGGTCCCATCGGGTGGGCGCAGCCCAGTTCCATGCCCGCGTCGATGTCCGTGGCCGTGGCGAACCCGGACTCCGCCATCCTGACGGCGGAGAGCAGGTAGGGGACGAGCAGGGCGTTGACGACGAAGCCCGCCCGGTCCTGGGAGCGGATGACCGTTTTGCCGAGCGTGCGGGCCGCGAAGTCCTCCACCAGAGCTGTCGTCCCGGCCGACGTGTGCAGCGAGGTGACCACCTCGACCAGCGGCAGGACGGGGACGGGGTTGAAGAAGTGCAGGCCCACGACCCGGTCCGCGCGGGATGTCGCCATGCCCAGCCGCATGATCGGCAGGGAAGAGGTGTTGCTGGCCAGGACGGCCGCAGGATCTTCCACGATCTTGTCCAGGGCGGCGAAGACCTCGGTCTTGGCATCCGGATTCTCGATGACGGCCTCGACGACGAGCTGCCGGTCGCCCAGGTCGTCCAGGCTGCCGGAGAAGACGAGCCGGGCGTGAGCACCGTCGGCGGCCTCGCGGCTCAGCTTGCCGCGCCGTACGGCACGGTCCAGGGAGGCGGCGATCCGGTCCCTCGCGACGCGGGCGGCGACCGCGTCCACCTCGCAGACCACGGTGTCCAGCCCGGCCCTCGCGCACACCTCGGCAATCCCCGCCCCCATCTGCCCGCCGCCGACCACGCCGACGCGCGTGATGGCCGCGTTCACGCCTGTACCTCCGGCCTGCGCACGAGATGGCGGGTGTAGGCGTCGGGGGTGAAGAACAGCGGCAACTCGCCTGTCAGCGCGGTACGTTCGAAGAGTGCGCGGATGTCCTCGGCAGGCGACAACGGGTGCTCGGCGCCGAGCACCATGATCTCGTCGGCGAGCAGCCCCATCACTGTCTCGCGGTCGATCACCCGGTGCCGCAGCCACTGCCAGATCTGCACACGGGCGATCTCGGCGGTGGCCGCGTCCTCCATCAGCCCGTCGATGGCACCCGCGCCCTGCCCCCGTAGCCAGGCAGCGTAGTACCGCAGCGCGACGGCGATGTTGGTGCGCACGCCGTCAGGGGTGGGCGGGCCGCTGATGCGGCGCACGGACAGCAGGTCGGCCGGGGTGACCTCGACGTCGTCGCGGGTGCGGTCGAGTTGGTGGGGCCGTTCACCGAGGACACCGTCGAACACCTCACGGCAGACGGGGACGAGTGCCGGATGGGCGACCCAGGAGCCGTCGAAGCCGTCCTCGGCCTCCCGCTCCTTGTCCAGCCGGACCTTGGCGAACGCGGCCTCGTTCGCGGCCGGGTCCTTGCCGGGGACCTGTGCGGCCATGCCGCCGATGGCGTGGGCGCCGCGCTTGTGGCAGGTGCGGACGAGGAGTTCGGTGTAGGCCCGCATGAAGGGCGCGGTCATCGTCACCTTGGCGCGGTCGGGCAGCAGGAAGTCGCTGCGGTGCCCGAAGGTCTTGATCATGCTGAAGAGGTAGTCCCAGCGGCCGGCGTTCAGTCCGGCGCTGTGCTCGCGCAGTTCGTAGAGGATCTCCTCCATCTCGAACGCGGCGGTGATCGTCTCGATGAGCACGGTGGCGCGGATCGTGCCGCGCGGGATGCCGAGCAGCTCCTGGGCGAGGACGAACACGTCGTTCCACAGCCGGGCCTCGTACCGGTTCTCCAGCTTCGGCAGGTAGAAGTACGGGCCGTACCCGGCGTCGATCTGCCGCTGCGCGCAGTGGAAGAAGTACAGCCCGAAGTCGACGAGCGCGGCGGGTACCGGGCGGCCGTCGAACTCCAGGTGCTCCTCGTCCAAGTGCCAGCCGCGCGGTCGGACCATGATGGTGGCGAGCTGTTCGCCGAGCCGGTACTCCTTGCCCTCGGGCGTGGTGAAGTCGATCCGGCGCTCGATGGCGTCCAGGAGAGTGAGCTGTCCGCCGATGATGTTGTCCCACAGGGGCGCGGTGGCGTCCTCGAAGTCCGCCATCCACACCCGGGCGCCGGAGTTGAGTGCGTTGACGGCCATACGGCGGTCCGGTGGCCCGGTGATCTCCACCCGCCGGTCGGTCAGACCGGGCGCGGGCGGCGCCACCCGCCAGCCGTCGTCGGCCCGGACCGCGGCGGTGACCATGGGGAAGTCGAGGGGCGAGCCCGCCGCCAGTCGCAGGACCTGCCGGCGGCGTTCCTTCATCAGGTCCCGCCGACGCGACTCGAACGCCTCGACGAGGCGGCCGAGGAAGTCCAGGGCGGCGGGGGTGAGGATCTCGTCGTGCCGGTGACGGGGCGCGGCGAGGACACGGACCTGCTGGGTGAGTGCGGTGGTGGTCATCGGGCTCTCCTGAGAGGTGGGAGCGGAGGGGACGGAGACTGTTCGTCCCCTCCGCCGGCCGGGGTCGGCCGGCGGAGGGGCGTCCGGCTCGGTGGCCTAGTGCCGCATCAGGCAACGTTCGCCCCGTCGCGACGCCCGGCACGCCCTCTCGCTGCACCGGCCGAAAACCCGGGTACGTCCAGTACGAGGGTTTCCGGCCGGCACACCGAGAGCACGCACCGGACGCGCTCCTTGACGGGCAAACGTCGCCTGCCGCGGCACTAGTGGAACTGCTCTTCCTCCGTGGACCCAGTCAGGGCGGTGGTGGAGGAGGCGGGGTTGACGGCCGTGGAGACGAGGTCGAAGTAGCCGGTGCCGACCTCGCGCTGGTGCTTGATGGCGGTGAAGCCCTGTGCCTGCGCGGCGAACTCCCTCTCCTGGAGGTCGACGTAGGCGGTCATGCCGTGCTCGGCGTAGCCCCGGGCGAGGTCGAACATGCCGTGGTTGAGCGAGTGGAACCCGGCCAGGGTGATGAACTGGAAGCGGTAGCCCATCGCGCCCAGCTCGCGCTGGAACTTGGCGATCTGGTCGTCGTCCAGCGCTGCCTTCCAGTTGAAGGACGGCGAGCAGTTGTAGGCCAGCATCTGGTCCGGGTACTGCGCGTGGATCGCCTCGGCGAACTCGCGGGCCTGCGCCAGGTCCGGGGTACCGGTCTCCACCCAGATCAGGTCGGCGTAGGGGGCGTAGGCGAGGCCGCGCGCGATGACCGGCGCCATGCCGTTGCGGACCCGGTAGAAGCCCTCCGCGGTGCGTTCCCCGGTGACGAATTCGGCGTCGCGCTCATCGACGTCGGTGGTGAGCAGATTGGCGGCGAGGGCGTCGGTGCGGGCGATGATCACCGTGGGCACGTCGGCGAGGTCGGCGGCGAGACGGGCCGCGTTCAGGGTGCGGATGTGCTGCGAGGTCGGTACCAGGACCTTGCCGCCGAGGTGGCCGCACTTCTTCTCGGAGGCGAGCTGGTCCTCGTAGTGGATGCCTGCGGCACCGGCGGCGATCATCGCCTTGGTCAGCTCGAAGGCGTTCAGCGGGCCGCCGAAGCCGGCCTCCGCGTCCGCGACGATCGGCGCGAGCCAGTCGGTCGTGTCACCGGCGCCCTCCGCGGTGGCGATCTGGTCGGCCCGCAGCAGGGCGTTGTTGATCCGACGGACCACCTGGGGGACGGAGTTGGCCGGGTACAGGCTCTGGTCGGGGTAGGTGTGGCCGGCCTGGTTGGCGTCGGCGGCGACCTGCCAGCCGGACAGGTAGATGGCCTGGAGCCCGGCCTTCACCTGCTGCACCGCCTGGCCGCCGGTGAGCGCGCCGAGCGCGTGGATGTAGTTCTGCTCGTGCAGCTGCCGCCACAGCCGTTCGGCGCCGCGCCGGGCCAGGGTGTGCTCCTCACGCACGCTGCCGGACAGGCGTACGACGTCCTCGGCGGTGTAGGTGCGCTCGATGCCCTGCCAGCGCGGATCGGTGTCCCAACGGCGGGTCAGTTCCTCGGCCGCTTGGATGCTCGCTTCTGCCATGACTGTCACCGTCTCCTCGGTCTGTGCTGGCTGCCAATCCCGCCGTCCGGATGAACAGAGGTGGCACTGCGTGTCGTATGGCTCAGGGTGCGGCCCGCCGTCACCGGGAGGTGGAGCTGAGCAATGTTGCCGGTGCAGATCGCTGCCACTGCCGGGGTCTCCGACGTCAGGGAGGAAATCGTGCCCCGATTCCGGGCTGTGACCGCCTGATCCGGCGGGCCGCACTACGACTTTGGCACTGGCACTGAGTGTCATCAAGCTGGGATCGGTGCCAATCTGTGCGAATCTTCCCGCCACCTTTTGCCAATCTTGCGAAGGGTTCAGGGATGGATCGCTCCCGTACGCTGACCGGAGTGGGATCACGGTGCGGAGGAGGGGTTCGGTGAGCAAGACATACGCGGGCGCGCGGCTGCGGAGGCTGCGCCAGGAGCGTCGGATGAGCCAGGCGGATCTCGCCCGGGTCTTGGGCATCTCTCCGAGCTACCTGAACCAGATGGAGCACGACTCGCGCCCCCTCACCGTGCCCGTCCTGCTGCGGCTGACCGAGGCGTTCGGTGTGGATCCCGGGTTTTTCTCCGAGCGCGACACCACACGCCTGCTGGCCGACCTCCGTGAGGCGCTTGCCGGCGAGATCGCCGAGGCCCGGGTGTCCGCCGACGACCTCGGTGACCTGGCCGCCCGACTGCCGGGCGTCGCCAAGGTCCTGCTCGACCTCGGCCGCCGCAACCAGGAGCTGTCCGAGCGCCTGGCCGGAGCGGCGGACGGCCGGGACGGAGATCGGGGAACCGGCTTCTCGCCGCATGAGGAGATCCGCGACTTCTTCTACCGCCGCCAGAACTACCTGCACGAGACCGACCTCGCCGCCGAGAGGCTGGCCGATGAGATCGGCATCCGGCCTGGGGAGGTGATCGGGGCCCTCACCGCGAGACTCGCAAAAGCACACGGTATTCACCTGGCCGCCGAGCCCGGAGCGCGGCTGCACCGCTATGACGACAGAAGCCGCGCCCTTCACCTGTCCGCGCGACTGCGGCCGGGGCAGCGCGCGTTCCGCATGGCGACTCAGCTGGCTCTGCTGGAACACGGTGAGGATCTCGACCGGTTGGCCACCGAGGACTTCTCCACCGGATCGCCCGCACACGCGCTCGCCCGTATCGGAATCGCGAACTACTTCGCCGCCGCCCTGATCCTTCCCTACTCCGCCTTTCACACGGCGGCCGAGGACGCCCGGTACGACATCGAGCGTCTCACCGACCACTTCGGTCTCGGCTACGAGACCGTCTGCCATCGGCTGAGTACCCTTCAACGACCGCGGCTGCGTGGTGTCCCGTTCTCCTTCGTACGCGTCGACAGAGCCGGCAATCTGTCCAAACGCCAGTCGGCGACCGGCTTCCACTTCTCCCGCGCCGGCGGAACATGCCCCCTGTGGAACGTCTACGAGGCGTTCTCCTCGCCAGGCCGCATACACGTCCAGATCGCCGAAATGCCGGACGGACAGCGCTTCCTGTGGACCGCGCGCGCCGTCACCCGGCATCGCGGCGGGTGGGGTGAGCCCGGCAAGACCTACGCCATCGGGCTCGGCTGCGAGATCCGCCACGCCCACCGCCTCGTCTACTCCGACGGCCTCGACCTCACCAACGCCTCCGCCGCGACCCCCATCGGCATGGGCTGCCGCGTCTGCGAACGCCTCGACTGCTCCCAACGGGCTGCACCACCATTGGGCCGACCGCTGCTCATCGACCAGAACAGCAGCACCTTCGTGCCCTACCCGGTCGAAAACGATCAGCCTGCCGACTGACCACGACCGGGGCCTGTCGGCAGGGGTACTACCGAACCGATCGGGACCTTGGTGCCTTGGCCTGCCTCAACGCGGCTTCGACACGCATCGCGTCGGCGGTGGCTCCGACATCGTGCACACAAGTGCAGGGCAGGGGCCGACTACGCGATCACCAGATGTTCTTCGGCGTCGAGACCTACCTGCGCTTCCGCGACCGGGTGGCGGACGCCGGGTGCACGACGCCGATCAGCCCGGAGATCCTGCCGGTCACCACGATCCGCTCGCTGCTCCGCATCCCCAGCCTCGGAACCGCCGTGTTCCCGCCGCGGCTCGCCGAGAGGATGCTCGCTATCAAGGACGACCCCAAGGCGGTGGACGGCACGGACCCTCCCGGCCCGCAGGCGATGACGGCCCGCCGGTGGGCCGTAGATGCGCCATTCACGGTGAGAACTCGTCTCCCGGCACCGGCCACCTCGACGGCAAACTCGTCAACAGGGCCGGCTATAGGCTGTCTGACCAGCCGGTACTGGCCCGGCCGAGGTTGGATCGGCACGACGGGAGTGGGAATGTCTCGGGAATCGGTGGCGTCGGTGCGTGTCCCTCGGCCCGGTCTGCCCGTGGAGCAGGTGCTCTTGGACCTGGATGATGACGCGCGAGCACTCTATGTGCGGCTGGCCACCGCTGGTCGGCTGCCGCTGGCCGAGGTGGACGATCGCGTCCTCAGGCCGTTGCTGCGCTCGGGCCTCGTCGTGCGAGCCGAGGGGATGGTCGAAGCGAGGGCGCCGCGTGGCCCGCTGGAGGCAGCCGCGCAGTCGTACACGCAGCTGGCAGCGCGCATCCGAGAGATCGGCGAGGAGCTGACGGATGTGTGGAACGCGTCCCGGCGAGCGGACGTGGGCGTCGACATCGCGACCGGTGCGATCGCGCTGCAGGAGTACGCGGACCTCGTCAGCTCCGCGACGACCCGGATCGACGCGCTGACCATGGCTCCGCGCAACGATCGACCGATCGCGACGGCGGGCGGCGTCTTCGAGGTGCTGGCACGCGGGGTCGAGGTCAGGGTCGTGTACGACAGACGACTGCTCGAGTCTCCCGAGGCGATCGAGGTGGTGGAGACGTGCATGGCGGCCGGCGAACAGGCGAGGGTATTTCCCGGCGTTCCGATCAATCTCGTCATCGTCGACGACGTGGTCTCCGCCAACGTCACCTCTGATGGTGATGAGGAGGTGCACGTCGCCAACATTCGGAATCGTCGGCTCGTCGCAGGGCTGCGAAGCGTGTTCGCGTCCTACTGGCAGCTGTCGTTGCCGCTCGCCGACGAGAGTCTTGTGCTGGACGGCTCGCAGGACTTCCGGCATCTCGTGCGCTTGCTGAGCATCGGGCTGACCGACCGGTCGATCGCGCGGGAACTCGGAGTGTCCGAACGCACTGTGGGCCGTCGGGTCACTCGACTGCAGGAGCTGCTCGGAGCGGATACCCGCTTCCAGCTGGGACTGCAGATAGCCAGACATGGCTGGGTGTGACCCGACGGCCGACGTACCGTGTCAGAGGTTCCGCTCATGGGGCGATGCCTGCTGTACGCCGCTCCAGCATGCACCTCTCGGCGTTGCTGTCGCTCGACAGGCGATCCAGCAAGCCATCGCTCCGGCGCCTTGCGAGGCACGCACCGGATGCGACGCTCGCGACGGCAGCCCTATCTGCGCAACCTCTTGGTTCCTCAGCGCGCGTCGGGAGCGACGATCTCGGGCAGCACCTTCTCGAAGGAGTCGGCGACCGTCAGGCTCGGGAGGATGTGTCCTTGGTTGTCATCATTCTTGACGAGGTCGGCAGCCCAGGCGGAGCTGCGGTAGCGCTGGTTGGGCGTGCCGTGGTGCCCGGGGCTGGAGAAGCTGCAGTCGCCGACGTTGTAGAACGTCTGGAGATCCTGCAGGGTGTACGCCTTGTTGAGCGACTCGCCGCGCTTGTGGACCGTGAAGTACGTGGCCAAGGCATCGGCCATCAGCTCCGTACGGCGGGTGCGCTCGGCCTCGTCGGTGATGTCGGTCTCGAAGAGGTTGTCCGAGTACTGGACCTGATGTCCGAACTCGTGGGCCAGCACCGCACGTCCGCCGACCCGGCCGAGGCCGAGCTCGTTCCACATCTGGAGGATGCCCTGTCCCATCGCCACACGCCGGGTGATGCCGAGCGTGTCGAGCATCTCCTTCGAGTCACCGGCATGGGCGGGGTCGATCGCGAACGCGTTGAGCGAGAACATCGGGTTGTCGACGCCGCCCGGGAATCCGTTGAGCTGGCCCGAACTGAGACCGCCCTCGACACCCAGCTGGAGGAAGAGCGCGCCGAGCGCGCTGACCTTGCCGAGGCCGTCGTACACGTACTGACGATCGGCCGAGGCGTCGGGGCCGAGGACCTTGCCGTCGAGCGAGACGAGCCCGACGTTGCTGGTGTCGACGTCCCAGAACCGCTGGAGGTTCGTGAACGTGCGAGCGAGCTCGTTGGTGTTCGCTCCGTCGGGTCCAAGAGCGGTGTCATGGGGGTTGGTGGGCGTCTTCATCAGGGTCCAGTACTGGACCAGAAGGTCGGGCGACATACCCAGGAAGCCGTTCTGGTACCAGTTCCACGAGGCAGGGTCGATCTGCGCGATCTGACCGCGGGCCCACTCGCGGAAGTCCGTGGTCGAGCACTCGTAGCCATCGGGGTTGATGGCCCAGGAGGTCCACTCGTTGTCGACGCCGGCATCGGCGAGCACTGCCTTGACCTGGGCCAGGGACTTTGCGGCGGCCGCGACGAGTGCCTCGTCGGATGAGCCCGCCTCCTCGGCGGCTGCTCGAGTTTCGGCATCGAGATCGAGGCCGGCGATGTAGTCGTTGAACTCCTGGCGCAGTTGCGAGACGTCTGCGGACTGAGCTGCTCCGTTGGGCGCGGTCGCGGCGACGGTGGCCGCGTCGGGGGAGTTCGCGGTGGCTGCTGTCGCGCCGCTGAGTGACATGGTGACAAGCGACGCGACAGCCAGGGTCGCCAGGATGGGACGCTTCATCCGTACTGACTCCTCAATGTCGCCAGGCTCGGTGTGCCTGGGCGTGATCGGCATTCAAACGACGCTGAGCAGGTCAGTGGAAGGCCTGCGCAGTGGCTGGGACCAGACATGTCCGATGTTGGACAGGCCGTGTGGTGGTTCGCCTGATCTGTCAGTTCCTGAGCCTCGATCCACCGACGTGCTCTGAAGGTGATCTCTGGACCGCGAGCTGCGGCGGGCGAACGAGGTCCTGCGGACGGCCTCGGCTTTTTCGCCGCGCAGCTCGACCCGACCCGGCCCACTTCCATCAGGGGCGTCTCGGTGCTGTCGGCCAGGAGACACTCGCGGTAGTAGTCCAGGAGGCCGGTCCAGGCAGGCTGTGAATGAGCGGACTTCGCGGTATGCGGCTGTGGCGGCTCCTCGGCGCCGGGGCGAGGCCGCCGACTCAGGGGGTCGAGGATCGGGGCTCGGCCGAACGGACTGTCCGCGATGACGATTCGGTCGTCGACGCCGTGCGCGGAGTGCACCGGCACCTGACGGCCGCCCTGGGCGCGCATGCGCCGAGGGGAAGGTGCCGGGGGCCGCGGTGGTTCCGGACGGCGCGCGGGGGACGGGCCACCATCGGGCGGTCCCGTGCACCCCCGCCGCCGGACAGTCCCCGCGCCGGTTCCTCACGTCGAGTCCCCGCGCCGGTTCCTCACGTCGAGTTCAGCGCCACCGTCGGGTGGACGCGTGAGGCGCGGATCGCCGGATAGAGGCCCGCGACCACACCGATCAGCAGCGTGGCGGCAAAACCGCCCGCCAGGGACCAGGGCGGGATCACCGCCGTCCACCTCTGGGCCCGCGCGAAGCCGTACGTCGCCGCCGCGCCCAGCAGCGCGCCCGTCGCCCCGCCCAACGCCGACAGCAGCAGCGACTCGGTCACGAACTGGAGCCGGATCGCGTTGCGGGTCGCGCCCAGCGAACGGCGCAGGCCGATCTCCTGTCGGCGCTCCAGGACGGAGATGACCATGGTGTTGGCGACGCCCACCCCACCGACCAGGAGGGCCACCGCACCCAGGCCGAGCATCAGGGTCGTCAGGCCCTCGTCGGTGGCGGCCTTGGCGGCCAGCGCGTCCGAGGGCCGGGAGATCTTGATGCCCGACTCGTTGCCGGGGCTGATGCTGCGGGCCAGGATCGCCCGTACGTCCACCACCGAGGCGTCCGTGGAGCGCTCGAAGACGGTGGTGGGGTGGCCGTCGAAGCCGAAGTAGCGTTCGGCGGCGGGGAATCCGACCATGGCCACCCGGTCCAGGTTGGGGACCAGTTCGAGCGGCTTGAGGATGCCGACGACGGCCACGCGCATGTCGTTCATCATGATCGTCTCTCCGGTGCGGGTGATGCCGAGGCGCTGTGCCGCCACTGCGCCGAGCACCGTCGTCGGGAGGCGTTCGCCGGCCGGGGTCAGCCAGACGCCCTTGTCGACCTGGCCGCCGAGCGCGGCGAGCAGGTCGGCGCGGACCGCCTGGGCGGTGACGCCCGCGGTGCGCTCCTCGGGGACCACGTCGCTGCGGCGGATGCGGGCGTCGATGTCGGCGCTGGCCGTGGCGTGCTGCACCGGGCCGATGCGCTCGACCATCGCGACCGCGTTCCTGGGGAGTTTGATCTCCTGCCCCATGGCGTCCTTGCCCGCCTCCGCGGTGAGGAGGTTGGTACCGAGGCGGTCGAGACGGGCCATCAGATCCGCGCGGCTCGACTCGGACAGTCCGACGACCGCCACCATGGTCGCGATGCCGATGGCGATGCCGAGCGCCGAGAGCACCACACGCGCACGCCGCGCGCGCAGGCCGACCGCGCCGACGCGCAGGACGTCACCGGGGGAGAGGCGGGCGGGTTTGAGGTCGTTCTTCATGAACCGGCCTCTTCCGCGAGTGGGCCGAAGGGCGCGTCGGAGCGCGTGTCCGAGACGATCTCGCCGTCCCTGAAGCGGACCCGGCGCGGCAGCGCGTTCGCGATTTCGTTGTCGTGGGTGATCACGCAGATGGTGGTGCCGGATGCGTTCAGCTCGTGCAGCAGCTCCATGACGATCTGGCCGGACGCGGTGTCCAGTGCCCCGGTCGGCTCGTCCGCCAGCAGCAGCCGGGGGGCTCCCACCAGGGCGCGGGCGATGGCCACGCGCTGCTTCTCGCCGCCGGACAGTTCGTTCGGCGTGTGCGAGCGGCGGTGGTCCAGCCGCACCTCGGCCAGCGCCTCCCGGGCACGGGCTCGCCGTTGTCTCAGCGGGATGCCCGCGTACAGCAGCCCGTCGGCCACGTTGTCCACCGCGTCGCGCCCCGCCGCCAGGTGGAAGTGCTGGAAGACGAAGCCGATGTGGCGGGCGCGCAGTGCGGAGAGCCGGGAGTCGGAGAGCTTGGACACGTCGTAGCCGGCGACCCGGACGGTGCCGGTGGTGGGCTTGTCGAGGGTGCCCATGATGTTGAGCATCGTGGACTTGCCGGAGCCGGACGGGCCGACGACGGCGAGGAGTTCGCCCTCCTCGACGGTGAGGCTCACTTGGCGCAGGGCGCGGACGCCGCCGGGGTACGTCTTGCCGGCGTCCCGCAGTTCGATGACCGGGGCCGGGGTCATGACTTCGCCACCCCGACCTTCAGGCCCGCGCGCACGCCCGGACCGCTGACCTCGATCAGTCCGTCGGCGGTCATGCCCGTCTCCACCCGCACCATCCTCGACGTGGCGCCCTCGACGACCTGGAGACCGTAGCCGCCGTTCTCGCCCCGCAGGGCGACGACCGCCTCGACGGGGACCGCGAGGACCCCCTTGTGCGCCTCGCTGACGAACTTCACGCTCGACGGTGCCTTGGGGTCCTCGCCGGACGCGGCGCCCGTCCCGCCGTCCAGGACGACCTCGACGGTGATGCCGTCCTCGGCGCCGCCGCCCCCGGCCTCGGAGGCCTCGGGGCGCACCGTCCCGGCGACGTGGCCGGCCACGGTCTTCCCACTGGGCAGGGTGACCTCGACCTTGGTGCCGCGTGAGGTGAGCGCGCCGTCGGTCTGGTCGAGCTGCGCCCGTACGACGGGTTTGGTGGAGGCGACCGTCAGGACCGGAGCGTCCGGGCCGACCTGGTCGGCGAGCGCCGCGTCGGCGGAGACCACCTTGACCGGGCCGGGCTGGAAGACCACATCGCCCCGGCCGACCCTGCCGGTGGGGTCGCGGTTCAGGGACTTCTGCCACTGCTTGACGGCGGCCGCGGTGTCCTCGTCGTAGCGGACGTCGACGTACAGCCGCGATCCGTACCCCAGGTCGCGCAGATTGCGCTCCAGTTGGAGTACGTCGCTGCCCCGGTCGCCGACCTTCATCTCGCGGAACATCGGGACCGGCCCGTAGAGGAGGGTGACGGGCTTGTCGTTCAGTTCGTACAGGGCCTGTCCGCTGGTCAGCGTCTTCCCTTCGGTGGCGGCGACCGTGACGGTCCCTTCGACGGCGGACTTGACGGCGCGGCGCTGCGCGAAGTCGAGCCGGCCGTCGACCGTCTTGGACCGCACGAGGTCGGTGCGTTCGACGGTCGCGGTGGCGGGCGGCAGCTCGCCGCGCCTCCCGGAGGCGCCCGCGTCGCCGCCGCCGCCGAGGAACAGAACACCCCCGGCGACGGCGGCGGCGGTCACCGCGCCGAGCCCGACGAGTACGGAGCGGCGTTTCACTGCATGCCTTCCACGCTGTCGATCAGCTTCGACTGGCAGGCCTCGCGGGCCTTCTTGTACGACGGCGAATCGCGGTCGAGGACCGGGGAAGCCGGGTTCGGGTCGCCGCCCGGCTGGGCGTGGCCGCCGCTCATGGTCGGGTTGGTGAACCTGGAGACGCCGTTGTCCCGCATGCACTGGGCGTGCGCGAGCATCGACTCGTACCCCTTCTGTTCGTCGCGCTCGGGCTCAAGGGCGAAGGTGGCCTGCATCTCGGGGACGCAGACCTGGTTCCGCCCGCCCTTGTACGCCTCGTTCTGGCCCGGCCGGGAGGCGATCTCCTCGACCTTCACCCAGTCGAGATAGCCGCTGAGCTTGGGGTCGGGGAAGTCCTTGTAGCCGCCCTTGACGCGCATGCACTGGACGTACTTCATCTGGGCGTCGTAGAACTCGCTCCTGCCCCCGGACCGGCTGCCCGGTTGCTTCTCGTCCTTCGAGGTATCCGTGTCCGACGTGCTCGGCGCCTCCGGTACGTCGGCGATCGGCGTGTTCTTCCTCGCCCCGTCGGCGCTGTCATCCCCGCCGCAGGCGGCGGACAGGGCGAGTACAGGCGCGGCGACGAGGGCCGCGATGCGCAGCCGGACGGCGGCGCGTGAGGTTGTCCTGGGGAAGCTCATGGGCCCCACGCTCGCCGCCCCGGATGATGGCACGTCCATGGCCATGCGATGGGACGGTAACAATGCCCCTGACCTGCGGATCCGTTCCCCGCCGGACGAGGCGGAACGAGCGTGGCCGTGCCCGTCAAGGCGCTGCCCTCGGCAGGGCGATACCGATACCGCGGGGGAGTCCGGCAGCCAGGAGAAGAGCGTCGCGAGCAGCCTCGGCGTGTACATCGCTTTTCGGTCGGACAACCGTTCATAACAGCGGCAATATGTAGGTGAGTTCCTTCATTGCATGTATGGGCGGAAAAAGATGGACGCTCCCATGGGCGTAGATCGTACCCATTCCCTCCGGCGCGTTCACTCTGCACGTAGGTTGCTAGTGTGTGTGGGGTGAAGGCGTCCACGTGGCGACCGGTGTACGGGGGAGCGGCAGCACATGGCATGGGATGAATGGGAACAACTCAAGAACAATGCCGCGGAGAATCGCTCCGCACATATGCGGCTCAACCAGATACCGGCCGACGGGGGAGGCGGCGCGGCTGACGGTGACCTGGTCGTACACGACGACGAACTGGGAAAGCTGGGCAACATCGCGTACGAACTGCGTCAGAAGTTCGGCACGGACAGCGACTTCGCCCGCCCCAGTACGTTCAGCGCGTCGATCGAGCTGTTCAACGACGGCCTTGACATGGGTTCCGCGCTGACCGAGCTGCACGATGCGTGGAACACCCAGACGGCGACGTTGAAGGAGGCGTGCGCGCACATCTCGAATCACTTCGATTTCACACGCGCGCAGCATTCCAAGGACGAAGTCTATATCGATACGACGATGAGGAACGCGGGCGGCGACCTGATGTCCGTGTCGAAGATCAACGACTACATCAAATAACGGCTGTCCCGCAGTCTTTGGTGGGCGCCCATCAAAGATTACGGACAGCCTTTGGCTTCGCGCGTCGATCAGTGAAGGAAAGCTACGGGGGTCGGGCGGCGTATGGCAGCGGAAATGATGACAGCGCAGGAACTCACGGATCTGCGTCTGGGGACGTTGGACACCGCGGTGTCCGACTGGGAGAAGATGCACACGAAGCTCGAGACGCTGGCCACCGGGGAGGGTGGGGGGACGAGCGCCAAGGGTCTTCGGGCGCAGGCGGATGCTGCGGACTGGAAGGGGGCCAACGCCACCATCTCCAAGGAGTTCGTCACCAAGATCGCTGCCGAGTTCCAAGACGTGGCCGGTCAGGCGAAGAGCGTGCTGGGTATCCTGCGCGACGCCAGTGCCGCCTTCAAGGAACACAAGGTGGCACTGCGGACGGTCATCGACGACGTCGCCAAGACCAACATCTACATCAATGCCAAGGGCGGTGCTGTCGCCTCCGTCCCCTCGGGCGCGGCGGCCGGTGACGCCGACATCCATACGCCGACCGATGAGGAACTCGCCGTCGCGGAGCGCCGGGTGAAGCGGGTGCTCTGGGAGGCGAGCGAGACCGACCGCATCGCCGCACGGGCGTTGCGCGCTCTCGCGAAGAACAAGTACGACTTCTCCGGAGACGGTCCGGGCGGGCTCAAGGAGGCCGACGACCGGCAGGGCAAGGCGGATGCCGACTACTGGGCGAAGAAGGCCCGGGAGACCAACCCCGGGGAGTGGAGCGACGAGGACGTCGCGCGCTTCAACGAGACCCTCAGGTACCAGCGCGACAACCCGGGCTTCAGCGAGCGGTTCGCCACCACGCTCGGCGCCGAGGGGACGCTCCAGTTCTGGCGGGACATGGCAGCGCCGCCCGGTGGTGCGGTCGACGGTGAGCGGGCCAAGACACTCGCCGAGGTCCAGACCAACCTGAGCATGACCTTGGCCACCGCGACGCACAGCGACAGCCCCGCCATGGAGACCTGGAAGCGCGAGGTGATCGCGGCCGGTGACAAGCCGTTCCCGATCCAGGGACTGCCGATGGGCCCCAACGGCTTCCAGGTCATGAGCAGTCTGATGGGCAAGGGCAAGTTCGACGACGAGTTCCTGAACGACTACGGCAAGGGCTTGCTGACGTACGAGCGCGGGTTCCGCGGGGACCCGGAGGTCATCTGGCGCGACAGGACCGACCTCACCTACCCGCCCACGGACGAGCCCAACGACCCGTTCGTCGGCTTCATGGAAAGCCTCGGACACAACCCCAAGGCCTCGCTGGAGTTCTTCAACGACTCGACGACGGTGGGCGGCAAGGACCTCGACAACTGGGACTACCTGGTGGCCAAGGGCGACGACGCCCGTGAGTGGCCGCCGGGCGAGGAAGGCAAGCCGCTGGGGCACGACGCCCTGGGACACGCTCTGGAATCGGCGACGATCGGTGTGCCGTACGACTCCGACGCGACACCGCCGAAGCACTCGGCGGGCAGCGCGGAACTGGTCAACCGGATCGTCGCGGAGTACGGCAAGAACCACGACCGACTCGACGGCTCCCCGCTCACCGACAGCCTGGGCAACATCACGGCCGAGTACATGCGTGACGTTCAGGCCGGGATGAACTCGAACCGCCTCGTCGAGACGTACGGCAGCAACGCCAACCTGGCCTACCCCGACCTGGAGGAGGGACGACTTAAGGATTTCCTCGCCGCGGTGGGCAAGGATCCCGATGCCTATGGAGCGATCATCAACTCCCAGCAGGCGGTCACCACCGAGCTCATCAACGATGTCTACCACGACAAGGCGAGATACGACGAACTCTCGCCGGAGATCGGAAACCGCGTCTCCCTCGGCGCCGAGATCGCGGGGATCATGGCCGAGTCCCGTACCCAGGCCGTCTACGACGACAAGATCGCCTCCGACGAGGAGTTCAACGAGGCCCTGGCGACCGCGGACAAGTGGGCCGACCGCGCCATCGACATGGGGCTGTCCAAGCTGCCGGTCGCGGGGGACGTCGCCGGGATGATCATCGAGGACATCAAGGAGGCGGTCGTGGACCACTACACCCGCGACTCCAGCGACGAGGCCGCGCAGGACCGAAGCGACTTTCTGGAGGGCCAGCGGTCCAGGTCCGCGGATGCCGTGTACGAGGCCACATACCAGGCGGCTGTTGCGGCTGGGACAGATCACGAGAATGCCAGGAGTCAGGCCGATGCTGCCGCTCGCCATGTCAAGGAGGGCTATGCCATGGGTCGTCAACGGGCGGGGAGTTGAGGAGTACCGTGCGGAACGATGCGACGGGAATGCCGTCGGGCGGCAATAGGCGGAAGAAGAGCGTGGTCGGCGCTCTGGGTGTTCTTGTGGTCGCCGGGGTGGGTGTCGCCGTGTTCCTGCCGGACCGGGAGCCGGTTCTTTCCGTGCCCGACCGGGTGTGTGCGGAAGCGGTGCCCAGTACCCATGTGAAGGCCCTGTTGCCGGAGAAGGGCGAGGCTTTCGAGGAGGAGCGCGCTGTCAACTTCATGGCTGATGCGTCCAGGGGGCTGGGGATGTGCGACCTGTCCGGCGGCGGGAGAATTCTGGTGATCAAGTACAGCAGGATCCAGGACCCCGACTACGACCGGGAATGGGTGCAGCGCAACGCGTCGAAGCCCGGCAACACCCCGATCTCGCTCGGAGCGGCCGGAGGGTATATCAAGAGCTACAACAGGGCCGAGTTGTTCGTCGACTGTCCGTACTCGAAGGGGCGTAAGGATCTCCTGGAGGTCTCGGTCGGCATCGGGGGCAACGTCCCTGAGACCGCGGACAGCACCAGGCAGGCGGAGCTCTCCGCGCTGGCGGCCGATGCCGCCCGCGTGGTCGCCCGTGACGTGGAACGCTGCGAGGGCGCCGCCGACCTCCCCGACGGCGCCCCGACGATCGGCTGAGGACCCGAACACAACGCCGGGACGCTGCCGAGTCCGGCAACGTCCCCTCTCCTGAGGGCCGGTCAGCGGCTTGAGCGAGGGACACACGGTCCACCTCTTCGTCGGCTGCAAGAGCGGCGCACGCCGCGACACCTGGGAGGAGACGCACGCCACTGTCGGTCGATCCGATACTCAGAGGCAATCTCACGGTCGATGCTTACCCAGCAACGGTCGCGTGTGCCGAAAGCGAGTGCGGCGGCGGGTTCGAGGAAGATCGGACAACCTTCAGTCCCTGGTGGCTCGACGACGCAGGCGCTGTGGCCCAGGGCAGGCCGTGTGTCAGGCGTGGGCCGGGGCCGTGGTGCTGGAATATCCCCATGGCAGACACACCGCCCCGCACCGGTTCGCTCGCAGCCCACGACACCGACTTGATCGTCATCGGCGGCGGTCCGGCCGGATGCGCCGCCGCCCGTATGGCCGCCAGCGTGGGCATGCGCACGATCCTGATCGAGCCGGACACCTTGTGCCGCAACCTCTACCGCATCCCGGCCCTGAACAACGTTCTCGGCGGCTGCACCAGTGGCCCCGAACTCGCCGACTCCATCACCGCGGAGCTGAAGAGCACGGAGCCGTGCCGGCTCGAACTCGGCCGCCGCGTCACCGAACTGCGCGCCGATGACGACCACGTCGCCGTCACTCTGGATACCGGGATCCGTCTCACCGCTCCCTACGCCGTCGTCGCCACTGGCGTCGGCCCCCTCCAGCCCCGCGACGTCGCCTGGATCACCGCCCCCGACGGCCTCACCCTGCCCCCGCTCTGGCAGGCCGACGCGGCCGACGCCGAGGGCCGAACCCTTCTCGTCCTCGGCGGCGACCGCCCGACCGGCACCTTGCTGCGCGCCCACCCGAGCACCGACACCCGCCTGCTCGTGGTGTACCCGGCGTCCGACGCGTACAAGGTCGAGGAGGTCAGCGAGGACCCCCGAGTCAGGCTTCTGCCCGTCGAGCACCTGACGATGAGTTCCGGTGAAGGGGCCACGGTGACAGCGGAAGCGGTGGGCCGGGACGGCGCACGGCACACGGTCACGGCGGACGCCGCCTATCTCAGCATCGGTAACGCGCCCACCGCCCCGTCCGGCGACCTCACCCGAGGGCCGGACGGATACTGCCCGCCGACCGACCAGCACCCCCGCGTCATCGTGGCCGGTGACCTCCGCTCCGCCCGCTTCCAACGGATCATGACCGCTCTCGGCTCCGGTAGCGAGGCCGCGCTGCACGCCTACTACGCGGCCAGGGAGCTGCTCACCTGGGACTGAGAGGGGAATCTCTCATGACGAGAGGGGTCCGGAAGGCAGTCGCCGCTGCCGTCGTCGCTCAGGACGGGCGTGTCCTGCCCGCGCGGCGACGGGGCGCGGAGGGAGCACTCGCCCCTGGCGTAGAGGCGTCCGCACCGCCGAGGCCCTGCCGGACTGGGCCACCGCTCTGCCGGGCTTCCGGCGGTGCACCCGGCCGAACTTCCGCCCGGTGCACCGCCGGGTACCGGTTCACCGTGGGGTTGGTCGACATGCCCGTCTGTCTCGACTGCCTCCTGCGCCGGCTCCATGCCGCCCGGTGGCCCGATGCTCCGTCGCCCGCAGCGTGCCGTACGGCCGCCTCTGCGGCCGTCCCCTTCCGGCTGTTTCCGCGGCCGTCCCCTTCCGGCCGTTTCCGCGGCCGTCCCCTTCCAGCCGATTACGCCGTCAGACGAAGAGCGGCACGGGATTGAGGTCCTCGTAGGCGATCGGTTCCGACCGCCGCCCCAGCGTCACCGGCACGTCGTACAGCCGGCCCGGCGCGAACCGTGACCAGAACGGGCGCAGGCCCGGCACGATCACCTTTACCACGGGGAGGCCGAGGTCCGGCCGCGTCTGGTCCAGGACCAGCAGCTCCATGCCCCGGGTTGCGCACCAGATCGGTGATCAGGCCGATGTCGTCGAGCAGATCGCCGCGCGGCGTGTAGCTCCAGTGCACCGGGGTACGGGCGGGCGCCGACGGGTCGGGGGCCAGGTACGGCTCGCCCGCCAAGGTCGCCCGCCGCCACCACTCCAGCGGCTCCGGGTCGCTGATGCGGTAGCCGGTGTGGTCGGGTCGCGCGTCGCATACGGCCGGAAGCAGCTGCCCCATCTGCCTGCCGGTGACCGGCCGCGACGCCGGTGAACGCCTCATGGCCGCGGCGGACTTCGTCGTCGCCATCGGCGGTTCCAACACCGTGCGCCGCGCCTACCGCAGTGGCACGCCCGCCATCGGTGCCGGGGTGGGCAACCCCACGGTCCTCGTGGACGAGACCGCCGACCTCGACGAAGCCCTCCACCACATCCACACCGGGGCCGGGTACAACCACGGAACGTCCTGCTCGTCCGAGAGCAACGTGCTCGTGCACCGCTCCGTCGCCGACGCCTTCCGCGACGGGCTGGTCTGCTCCGGGGGCGTGTCTGTGCGACGCGGACGAGACCGCGGCGCTGGTCGCGGCACTGTGGCCGGACGGCCGCGGTCTCGACCGGGACCTGATCGGCCGGCCGGCCGACCGGATCGCGGCGGCGGCCGGGCTGACCGTGCCGGACAAGGTCTCCGTGCTCGTCGCGCACTGCCCCGACGCAGGGCAGGACGGCCCGCTGCTGCGGGAGAAGATCTCCCCCGTGCTCACCCTGTCGGAGTACGACGACTTCGACGAGGCCGTACGGATCGTGCAGCGGGTCTCGGAGCGCTGCGGCATCGGGCACAGCTGCGCGATCCACACGAGCCGGCCCGACCGGGTGATGCGGCTCGCGGAGGCCGTCACGCACTGCCGGGTCGTGGTGAACCAGTCGACCATGACGAACACCGGCGGTTTCAGCAGCGGCGTGCCGTTCACCACCACCCTGTCCAGCGGGAGTTGGGGTGGATCCGGGGTGTCGGGGAACATCACCTGGCGGCATTTCCTGAACTACACCGTGGTCTCCCATCCCATTGCGGAGCGTGTTCCGGACGAGGAAGCGCTGTTCGGCCCGTACTGGGACCGCGCCGGGGAGCGGACAGCCACGGAGCCGAAGGCGGCCTGATCCCCGGCGGTCAGCGATTCGACAGTTCGCCCCTACCGGGCGGGGAACGGAGGTCGGCCTGTGCCGACAGCGAGAGTCAACGGCATCACCCTGAGCTACGAGGTGACCGGGCACGGCGAGCCGGTCATGCTGGTCATGGGATCCGGCGCGGGGGGCCCTATGTCATTCGTCAAGCTCTTGTCGGGTGGTGACGAGTGAATGTGGCAGGGTGATGAGCATGGCTGACGACGCTGCGCCCTATACTCCGTTCCGTCCTGTTCCTCGTGATTTCGAGGGTTTCTCGATGCCTGCGACTGTTCCGCCTGGACTGCATCTAGAGCTGAGCCGCTCGCGCGTTGTCGAGGGTCGGGAAGATGAGTTGGCGGAGTGGATGTCGATGCTCACCGAGCGATACGACGAATGCCTTGAGTCGCTCCCTGCTGAGCGTGCAGTGTTCGAGGCGACTTTCAAGCATCGTGAGGCGGATGGGTCGCTTTGGATCTATCACTTGGCGTTGACTGGCGAAGGTGGGAGCGGGCTGGATGAGTCGCATCCGGTCGATGCTGCTCATGCCGCTTATAGTCGTCGCGTGAAGGAACCCGGTTGGGAAGAAATCGAGCCGATGTTCATGTTGACGCCAGCGCATCTGCGTGACGCCATGCAAAGGTGGGGTGCGTCGGGCGTCGCCGAGTATTGATCAGAAACTCATTGGGTCCACTCGTCGAGGATGTATTGGACGTGCGGGGCTTTGAAGCAGCCGGTGACGATGTGGGGCTGGCGCTGTCGGCGGTGGAAGAACCTGTGGGTTTCAGTGGTGAGTTCGGCCCGGTTTCTGGCCCGCTGGGTGTGGGGCAGGCTGCGTTTGAGGTCGGCGTTGACCAGCTCGTCCGGGTTCAGCTCGGGTGAGTACGAGGGCAGGAAGTGCAGTTCGATCTCGTCCTGGTGGTCGGCGAGCCAGGCTCGGACGGCTTTCGAGCGGTGGGCCGAGTGCCGGTCGACGACCAGGTGGACCTTGTGGTCGAAGTGTCCGACGAGCCGGGCGAGGAAGTGGCACATGACCTTCGCGTCGAATGACTCGGTGAAGACCATGAAGTGCATCCGGCCGCGGGTGCTGATCGCGGACATCGCGTTTACGGAGAACCGGTTCCCGGTGCGGCGGACGACCGGCGTCCGCCCCTGCGCACCCCAGGTGCGGCCGGTGACCTGGTCCGAGCGGATGCCGACCTGGTCGGCGAAGAGGACTTCACCGTTCTCTGCCTTCGCCCTGGCCCGGATGGCCGGCCAGGTCTCCTCGTGCCAGAGACGGACCGCTTCCGGATCCTGCTCGACGGCCCGTTTGTCTGGACGTTGGAAGGTCAGGCCCCAGCGTTTGAGGTACTTGCCCACGCCGGGCTCGGTGAAGCGGACTCGGTACAGCTTGAAGATCAGCTCGCCTGTCTGCCCGCGTGTCCACAGCTGACCGGAAAGCCCCAGGTCGCAAGGGGTATGATCGAGCACGGCCTGCCGGACGGCGGCCTGCTCGGCCTCGGACAGGACCTGGTGTTCCCCCGCGCGACGACCTCGGGTGCGGGACAGCAGTGCGTCCCGCCCACCGGCCTGCCACTTGGCCCACCAGTTGTCCACCGCCCCGGCCGACACCTTGAACAGAGCGGCGACCTCTACACGGTCCCGGCCCTCCACCAGCGCGGACACCGCAAGCAACCGCACAGCCTCCTGCGCGTCCGGCGACCACGTCCGCGCATCCCCCAACAGATCACTCACACACCGTCAACGAGCCTGAACCCAAAGCGTTTCGGATCAATACGTGCTCGTGAACGATGAGAACCAGCATTCGCCGTGGCCCACCTTCGCGGAGGTTCCCAAGGGCTGGTCCGTCGTGTTCGGCGAAGACGGCCGCCAGGCGTGCCTCGACCACGTTGAGAAGAACTGGACGGACATGAGGCCCGCCAGCCTCATACGGGAGATGGAGGGCCTGGAGTCGGACTCGGTCGGCTCGGCCGGTGCCGCCGCCTGACGCGCTTTCTCTCGTACGCAATACCAGCGGGTGCCCCGGATGTTGGCCGGGGCACCCGCTCCTTTCCTGGGCTCAGTGCACGTCCCGGCGCATCGGCACGAGCACCGCGGCGATCGCCGCGACCAGGGCGTAACCGGTGAGCAGGAGCCCACCGCCCACGGGCGAGAGCAGTGACACCGGACTGGTCGCCAACTGGTCGGCCAGGGTGTCGGCGATGTACGTGAAACCGGTCAGCGAGGCGGTGGCGCCACCGGGCAGCAGCGGATCCGGACGACTCGGCGGACGGAGGTCAGCGGAACGGCCAGTGCGCTGCGGCGCAGCCAAGTCTGTTCGCGCCCGCTGAACTCGACCACGAGATCGGCGCCGGAGATCTTCATCAGGGGCATGGGGTTCATCCCTCCCTCGGGGGCCGGGTCCGTCCGTCGGGGGAAGAGCGCGGTTCCGCCGCCATGAGCATCTGTTCTAGTAGATGTATATCAGATAGAGTAGGCATGTGCATCTCGTACTCGACCTCGACAGTGAGGTACCGATCTACCAACAGATCCGGGACCGGGTGGTGGAAGCCATCGCGGAAGGCGCGCTGGCGCCCGGTGCCGGTCTCCCGTCCACCAGACAGTTGGCCGTCGACCTGACGATCAACTTCCACACCGTGAACAAGGCCTACGACCTGCTCCGGCGTGAGGGGATCATCCGCATCAACCGCAAGAGCGGCGCGTCGATCCGCCCGGACGTCAAGGAACCGTCCACGGACGATCTGCGCACCGGAGTCGACTGGGACCGGCGCATGTACACGCTCCTCGCGGAGCTGGACGTGCGCGGCATCCCGAAGGAGGAGGTGATGGCGTATGTCGAAGCGACACTCGGCGGCTTCCCCGGCAAGGAGGGCGGCGGCTAGGCCGTCTCCTCGCACGGTCACCCGCCGTGCGGAGCCCGGCGCTTCCCCGAGCTCTCGGCCCCGCGCGTGCGGGGGAGCCCCGCTCGCCCGCCGCGTTCTCGGAGTCGTCCGCAAGCGCCCGGTACGAGGACGATCCTCCGCCGCGCGACCGCATGCGCCGGACGCCGCGCAGTCCGGCCCGCGGCCGAACGCCGCCGGTGGGAGGGCACGGCCCGGCGGAGTGTTACCGCCGGCCCGCCCAGCGGGCGACCGGGGCACCGTCGTCCAGGCCCGGCGGCAGCCAGGGCGCCCGCAGCAGGGCCGCACCGAGCGGTGTGAGGGTGTGGATGGCCGACGTGTGCGTACGCGTCGTGGACACCAGTCCCGCCCGGCGCAGCACGCTCGCGTGCTGGCTCGCGGAACCGGGCGTCACGCCCACGCACCGCGCCAGTTCGCTCGTCGTCAGGCTCACCGTAAGCGCCTGGAGGACGGCCGCCCGCGTGCTGCCCACCAGGGTCCCCAGCGGCTGACGCTCGCCCGTCCCGCCGGCCCGCGGCGTGTCGCCGACCGCCCACGCCCCGGACCGCCCGGCGCCACGGTCCGTCTCCCCCCCACAGGAAGGCCGCCGTCGAGGCCGCGGTACGCGCCCGATGGACCAGGATCGGGGCATGGCCCGGCGTCCGCTCGTCGAAGAACAGCCGAGGCGGCCCCGTCAGGAACAACGACGGCGCCAGCAGCAGCCCGCTGCCCGACAGCCTTACCTCGCGGGGCCGTTCGCTCGGCACGCTCAGCACCGACGGACGCCAGCGGAAACCCGTCGGCCCGGCCTCGGCGAACAGCGCCTCGACACCGCCGGCCGTCATCGCCTGCCCCCGCGCCTCGCACTCCCGCTCCAGACGACTGCGGATCCGCGGCCAGTAGGGCTGCGCCGCCGACTGGGCGAACACCCTGAGCGCCACCGCCAGCCGATGGTTCGCCAGCATTCCGAGCCCCACCGCCGCGCCCGGCCCGTCGTAGGGATGCTCCATCCACGCCATGACGCGGCCCGTCGGGGAGCGGACCACCGACATCAGCTCCGGGGACTCGGCGAGCGCCTCCGCCATCCGCGACAGCAACGGAAGGTGTCCGCTGTGCCGACTGTCCGGCCGGAACACCACCGTCCCGCACCACTCCGCGAACACGTCCTCGAACCCGTCGCGCCCGCGGGCGCCCGTGCCCTGGCCCACGCCCAGCGAAGCGAGGGCGAAAAGAGACTCCGCCGCCGGGCCGACGGTCTTCAACAGCCGGACGTTCATCACGTCCTCGAACGTGAAACGAATGGTGAGTCTGCTGCCCGCCGGCCGCGCTGGATTCCCATGCGCGGTACCGCCGTGATCCTCCTCGCGCATGCGGCACATCATGCCGGACGGGCATCCGGAAACTCCGGGAAACGTCCGCCGCACAGGGCGCCGGAGCAGCCGTCACCTGCGAGTTTCTTCAAGGCTCAAAGGTGGTTCCCGGGTGGACGGTCCGCGCGGCATCCTGGAATGTCGTGCAGTGTGCCGACGCGACGAAGTCCCGCCCCATCGGGCATTCCTGAAACATGAAATGAGTGAACGCCGTGCTGTCCAACGCACTTTTCAACCTCGGCACTCTCGCGACCGTCTGCGTCGCGTTGGTCATGGCTCCCAGTCCGCTTCTCAACTCCCCGTCCGTCCCGTTCGGCGTCCGCGTGCCTCCGGACAAGGCGAACGCGCCCGAAGTCGCCGCGCAGCGAAGGCGATACCGCACCCTGCTCCTCGCCGCGACGGCGGTGGTCGCGGTCCTCGCGCTCGTGGCCAGCGCGACGCTCGACGGCCCCGCCGTCGGAGCCATCGGCGGCAGCCTGCTGCTCACCGTCGTCGCCATCGCCCTGTGGAGCCGTGCACACCGGGCCGTCACCGACGCCAAGCAACAGGGCGGCTGGTACGAGCAGACCCGGCAGGGCGCCGTCACCGACACCTCGCTGCGCACCGACCCCGTCCGCTTCCCCTGGCCGTGGGCGATCCCCGCGTTCGCCGTCGTCGCCGTCACCGCCCTCGTCGGAGCCCTCGTCTACCCGGACCTCCCCGTCCAGATGACGCTGCCCCAGAAGTCGGCCGCGGGCACCGTCTACCGCGAGTACCCGACCACCTTCTGGACCGCGTTCGCCCTGGTCCTCGCACAGATCCTCGTCACCGCCTCCATGGCCGGCACCGTCGCCGGAATCCTGCGCGCCCGCGCCGACCTGGACGTCAGCCGACCCAGGACCAGCGCCGCCCGGTACCGCCGCTACCTCACCAGCATGTCCCGCTCCGTGCTCGGCATGGCCGCCCTGCTCAACCTGATGCTGTTCGGCCTGTCCGGGATGATGTGGAGCGACAACCGCTCCCAGGTCCTGATGGCGTTCGTCGTCGGGGTCCCCGTTCTGGCCGTCCTCGGCATCACCGCCCACCTGGTCCTCCGCGTCGGACCCGGCGGCAGCCGCCTCCCCGCCGACATCGACGAACCCGCCAGCGGACTCGTGCCCCGCGACGACGACCGTTTCTGGCATGCCGCCGGGATGGTCTACGTCAACACCGACGACCTCGCGATCATGGTCCCCCGCCGGGTCGGCTTCGGCTGGACCGTCAACCTCGGCAACCTCCGCTTCCTCGTCGTCACCGCGATCCTGGTGGCCGCAGGTATCGGGGTCGCCGTGGCCGTCGGCGTGTGAACCGCGCGCCCCGCGCACCCGCACCTTTCCGTAGGGCCGGCTCCGGACGTATGGAGCCGGCCCTGCGTGCTGCACGTTTTCACCGCACTCGAAGAAGATTGCGAGTGGTGGGGGCGGCGGGAGAGTCTGAGCACCGACAAGTGCGGCACGGCCGAATCGCCCTGCCGCCCGCCGCCTTTGCCGACACCACGCTCACGCGACGCATCGTCGCGCTCTCCGTTTCCGATGGTGGCCGGTTTCCCGTCAGCGGTGGAGAGCGGCCCGCTGCTACGGGCCCTGTATGCCGACCGTGGGCCCGGCCGGGCACCCTGGCTGACGCTCACCGCGCACCACCTGGTCGTCGACGGCGTGTCCTGGCGGATTCTGCTCGACGATCTGGAGGCCGGCTACGCAGGGGTGGCGGCCGGCGAACCGGTCGAGCCGCGCCCCCGGACCTCGTCGGTGCGGCAGTGGACGCGCCGCCTGGAACGGCACGTCGCGGAAGGCGGGTTCGACGCGGAGCTGGACCACTGGCGGGCGGCCGACGACGCGGCACGCGAGGCCGCGGGCTCCCTGCCGGTGGACCGTCCGGACGACACCGGGGCGGAGCTGGACGCGGTGGCGGTCACGCTGAGCGCCGAGCGGACCCATGCGCTGCTGCACTCCGCGCCCGGCCGCTACCGCACCCGGATCGACGACCTGCTCCTCGCCGGGCTCGGCCGGGTCCTGACGGACTGGACCGGCCGGGAGAACCAGGTCGTGGCGTTGGAGAGCCACGGCCGGGAGAGTCTCTTCGAGGACATCGACCTGTCGGGCACGATCGGATGGTTCACGGCCCTGCACCCGGTGGCGCTGCACACTCCGGCCGGGGCCGGCTGGGCGGAGACCGTCCGGGCGGAGACCGTCCGGGCGGTCAAGCGCAGGCTGCGGGCGGTCCCGCACCACGGGGTCGGGTACGGCGCACTGCGCCGGCTGGGCGAGGGCCTGCTCCCGGCCGCGCCGCATCCGCAGATCAGTTTCAACTACCTGGGCCGGTTCGACATGGCGGGCGGCGACGGCGGGCCGGGCCGGCCCGCGGGTACGGCCGGCCCGCGGGTACGGGCGGCGCCGAGGGTGCGGCCGGCCTGCTCCGCCGCGAACTGGACGTGATCGGGCGCGACTTCGACCTCCGTGAGGCCAGGCCGCATCTGATCGATGTCGGCGCGCTGGTGCAGGGCGGCCGGATGACCGTCAGCTGGTCGTACTCCTCGGCGCAGTACGCGCGGGGCACCATCACCACCCTGGCGGACGCCTACGCGCGGGCGCTGGGGGAGCTCGCCGAGGGGAGGTGAGGTGAACGGTTGCCGATGACGCGACCGGCGGTCGGTGACCGCGGAAAGGGGGCCGGGCGCTCGGCGCTCGGCCCCCTCCCCGGCGTGCCGGAACAACGTGGTCGTACCCTGCAAGTGATCAACCCGTCACCGGACGCAGGAGACCAGTTGTACCCCTCGGACGTTCCCCCGGCCGGCTACTTCGAGCGCATAGGCGAGCGGATCTACCGGCCCACTGTGCACGCCGGTGGTGCCTGGCGGTCGGACGAGCAGCACTTCAGCCCGCTCGGCGGACTCGTCGTCCACGCCATCGACCGCTTTCTGGCCGAGCGCGGAAGCACGGGGCAGGAACTGCACCTGAGCCGCATCAGCTACGACATCCTCGGCCGTATCGCTGTCGAGGACACCGAGATCCACGTGGAGACGATCCGCCCCGGCCGCACCATCGAACTGGTCGAGGCGACCGTGGTCATCGCCGGACGGCCCACGGTGCGCGCCCGCGCCTGGCTGCTCGCGGCGGGCGACACCGCTTCGGTGGCCGGCGGCGAGGCCGAGGCGCTGCCCCACCCCGACGGGCTGGCCTCGTGGCCGATGTCCTCGCTCTGGCCCGGCGGGTTCATCGAATCGCTCGACGCCCGCGCCGTCGACCCGCCGCAGCCCGGTCGGGCCAGGGCCTGGGTGTCGACCGGCACGCCCCTGGTGGCCGGTGAGACGGCGAGCCCGCTGGCGTCGTATGTGGGGCTGGTCGACACCGCGAACGGCGTCGCGGTACGCCAGCCGCCCGGCAAGTGGATGTTCCCGAACGTGGACCTGACCATCCACCTGTACCGCCAGCCGCGCGGCGGCTGGGTCGGCCTGGACACCTCCGTCACCTTCGGCACCAGCGGGCACGGACTCACCAGCACCGTCCTCCACGATGTGCACGGCCCCATCGGACGGGCGGAGCAGATACTGACCGTGAGGCCGTTGGAGACTTCCTGACGCGCCGCTTCGACGCCACGGCACCAGGCCGTGCCGTCACACGGGCGTCCGCTGCGCGACGCCCGGCACTTCCCCAAGCTCTCGGCTCCGCTCGGGCGGGGGAGCCCCCACGGCTCGCCGTGTTGTCGGAGCCGTCCGCGCACGTCCAGTACGAGGACGATGCTCCGCCTTGCGATGCACCGCATCCGGCGCCGCGTGCTGGTCCACCACGGATTACGGGACAGCCCTCAGGTGGCCCCGTGAGGGGCGGCCCCGGCGGCCAGCAATGCGGCGACCGTGTCCGGGTACGGCCCGTTCCGCGCCCACTCGAGCGGGGAGCGGCCCGTACCCTGGTCCTCGCGGAGGTCGGGATCGGCGCCGTGGGCGAGGAGTTCGCGTACTACTTCGGTAAGACCCCAGCACGCTGCCGCGCACAGCGCAGTGCCCTCCGTGAGGTAGCCGCTCTCCTCGTCGGGCGGCGCTCCGGCCAGGAGCAGACGACGGACGATGTCGGCGTGGCCGCCTATGGCGGCCGCGTACAGGGGAGTTGTTCCGTCTGCGTTGGCCGCGTCCGGACGGGCTCCCCGGCGCAGGAGCGCGTCCACCTCGGCCACGTCTCCGAAGGTTGCGGCGGTGACGAGCCCTCTCGACAGCTTCTTCTGCTTTCTGCGGTTCATGACCGAAAAGGTTAAGAGCCGTCCCGTCGTCCCGGGCGGGCGGGTGGTCCGACGACTGCGGCACCTTGCCGCGCCGTCGGGGCCCGGGGCCGGGCGGGCCTGCGGGACGGCGGGAACGCTTTGAGGCCGGTCCCGTTCCGTTGACGGCGGTCAGCCGTACGAGAGGTCGGAGCAGGGGTTGTCGTCGGCGGAGCGCGCCTCCTCGGCCACCTGGGCGGGAACGTCCGTCGACGGGGGCGAGGCGGAGGCATCCGGCCTGTCCGCGTAGTCGCGGCCGAGCAGGACGGTGATGCCCGGCGTCGCCACCGGGGCGAGTTCCGCACCCGGGAAGAGCCGGGCCGCCTTCCCTGCCCGCTCCTCCTCGCCCGGCCCGTACCTGATCACCGTCGTCGCCTGGTCGCGGACGGCGGAGGTCGTGGCGTCGGTGACGGTGAAACTGTGCTCCCTCAGCACCTCGGCGGCCCGGGCGGCGAGGCCGGTCACGGTCGTGCCGTTGTGCACGGCCACCGAGACACCGGCGCCTGAGACGCGCGCCTCGGAGCCGGTGGCACCGCCACCGGAGTCCGATGCGCCGGCTCCCGCTGACGGAGAGGCCGCCGTCCCGCCCTTCCGCTCGCCTCCGGCGTCCTTCCCGTCGAGGGTGCGATCGGCCCGCAGTGCCGCCCAGAGGGCGTCGGCGTCGGGGTGGACGATCGCCACACGCGCTCCCTGGTACTTCCAGGGCACGGTCACGAACTTGGTGTTGTGGAGGTCGATGTCCTTCATCGACATCGCGAAGGCGACGAGTTTGTCGGCGGAGCCGAGCCCGGGATCGACGGTCATCGAGTTGGTGGCCGCGTCCGCCAGGGGCAGCAGCTTGGAAGGGGTCAGCCCGTCGCTCTTGATCTGCTTCAACAGGCTTGCCATGAAGGCCTGTTGGCGTTTTATGCGGCCAATGTCCGAGCCGTCCCCGATGCCGTGACGGATACGCACGTAATCGAGCGCGCGCTGACCGGAGACCTTCTGCGGGCCCTTGGCGAAGATCTTTTTGCCGCGCGTGGACCGATTGGGGTTGAGGTCGCGCTGGTAGACGTCCTGGGGCAGGCAGACCTGGACGCCGCCCACGGCCTCCGTCATCGCCGCGAAGCCCTTGAAATCGACGACGATGGTGTGGTCGACGCGCAGCCCGGTCAGTTTCTCGACGGTGTTCTGGGTGCAGGCGGGATTTCCCTTGGGCGTCTCGCCCACCGAGTAGGCCGCGTTGAACATGGCGCCGGACTGCGGCTTCGACCAGGTGCCGTCCGGGAGTTTGCAGGGCGGGATGTCGACCAGGGTGTCACGGGGGATCGAGACGGCGACGGCGTGCTTCTGATCCGCGTACGTGTGCAGCAGGAACGCGGTGTCGGAACGGCCGACATCGTTCGCGTCCCCACCGCCGAGTGCGCTGTTGCCGCTGGTCCGGGCGTCCGAGCCGATCACCAGGACGTTCGACCCTTTGGTGGAGGCGGGCGGCCGGTCGTCGGACACCCCGTCCGCGCTGAAGGTGTTGATGCTGCCGTTGAGCCGCGTATAGACCCATCCGGCGCCGGCCGTCCCCAGGACGAGCAGGGACACGGCGGCCGCGAGGAGCGTGCGGCCCCGGCCTCGCCTGCGCCGCCGACCTCGCGCCGTCGTCGCGCGCGCACGGCGCCGGGAAGCCTGGCGGCTGTCTGTCATGCGTCCACCCCATCGGTTCCGGCCACGGGAAGGGGACGGCCGATCCCGCCCCTATGGTTGTACAGTTGCGCAATGTAGCAAGTGTGTCCGACTGGATGGCTCCCGGCATGGGTCATCAGGAAGAGAGTGGGGTGGCGGAATGTTGCGCAACGCTTTGGAGCCCTGGCATCTGCTGATCGTGGTGCTGGTGATCATCGTGGTGTTCGGGTCGAAGAAGCTGCCCGACAGCGCGCGGGCACTGGGCAAGTCGCTCCGCATCCTGAAGAGCGAGACCAGGGCCATGAAGGAGGAGGACGCGCCCTCGCCCGCTTCGTCGGGGACGGCGGCAGCGCCGGGGGCGTCTGCGCCGTCCGGCTCGGGCGGCCCCGAGGGGCCCGCGTCGCTGACCATCCGGTCGGCGCCGGGCGACAGCGACTCGGCGCGCCCGGTCGCGGAGAAGGGCACCGAAACCCGCTGACGCGTGTGGTGCCGGAGCGGCCACGGGCGGTGCGCGACACCGCGCACTGCCGAGGCGTCCGGTGCCTGGTCCGGGATCACGGCGGGTGGCGTTCGTGCGAACGTGCCTGCCGCTCGGGCGTTTCAAAAAATTGCGTATTTTTTGAACTATCGTGAGTCCGGCACCCGTCGGGCGGATTTCTGACGCTTCGGCGGACACATCGTCGGCCCGCCTCGAAGGAGAGCAGAAGTGTTGGGCGTCAGTCTCGCCAAGGGTCAGAACGTCGTCCTGAACCAGGACGGCACACCGCTCGCCGATGTCACCGTGGGCCTGGGCTGGGACGCGCATCCGGCCGGTGGCACGGACTTCGATCTCGACGCGTCCGCGATCATCTGCGGGCCGGACCAGAAGGTCGTCTCCGACCAGCACTTCGTCTTCTACAACAACCTGGCCAGCCCGGACGGGGCGGTGCGGCACACCGGCGACAACGTGACCGGTGAGGGCGAGGGCGACGACGAGCAGCTTCTCATCGACCTCGACCGGCTCGGCGAGGACATCAAGCAGATCGTCTTCGCCGTCTCCATCCACGACGCGCAGAGCCGCGGGCAGAATTTCGGGCAGGTCGAGGACGCCTACATTCGTGTGGTCGACAACCTCACCGGCCGCGAGATGTGCCGTTACGAACTGTCCTACGACGCCGCCGGTGAGACGGCGATGGTCTTCGGTGCCGTGTACCGCCGGGGCGCGGAATGGAAGTTCCGGGCGATCGGCCAGGGGTACGCGTCCGGCCTGGCCGGCATCGCCGTCGACTACGGCGTGGACATCGCCTGACCGCACCCCGCCGCCCGCGCGTGTCCCGTTGCCCGCGCGGGCGCTGTCACTCGCGCGTGTCGGGGAGGCCCGGCCCGCTGTAGTCCGGCCCGCTGAAGTCGGGGCTGGTGTAGTCGGGTCGGTTGTGGTCCGGTTTGTTGGCGTCTTGCGTGTTGTGGCCGGGTCCGTCGAAGCCGGGGCTGCTGTAGTGCGG
>NZ_JBIUBU010000005.1:189402-348201 GCF_044548345.1 Streptomyces sp. NPDC052042
GTGCGGTGTGCTGAAGTCGGGGCTGGTGTAGTCGGGTCGGTTGTGGTCCGGTTTGGTGTCCTGTGTGTTGTGGCCGGGTCCGTCGAAGCCGGGGCTGCTGTAGTGCGGTGTGCTGAAGTCGGGGCTGGTGTAGTCGGGTCGGTTGTGGTCCGGTTTGGTGTCCTGTGTGTTGTGGCCGGGTCCGTCGAAGCCGGGGCTGCTGAAGTCCGGTGCGCTGTAGTCCGGGCCGCCGAAGTCCGGCCGACCGAAGTCCGGGCTGCTGAAACGCGGCCGGCGGTCGGAGCCCGAGGCGCGGCCGGTCCCGGCCGCCGCAGCCTCCTCCCCGAGCCGTGCGACGAGGAACGGCCGGATGCCCGCGTCGCGCAGCGCCGCGAGCCACACCGTCCTGGCCTGGTCGACGTCGGGAGAGGTCGCCGGACGGGTGCGTGCGGTCGGCTCCCTGTGCTCCGCGGCGGTCCGGTAGAGGGCGACGAGCCCGACGACGGCGGTGAGCGCGGCGATGCCGAGGCTGATCCAGCCCGAGCTGACCAGGGTGTCCGCCATGTCGGGCAGGCTGTCGGTGAACCGCATCCCGTACCCCAGAAGCAGGAACGTGCCCGCCGCGACGGCGGCCAGGAGCGGAGTCAGGACCGCCAGCACGGGCACCAGACCCGCGCCGGTGCGCTCCTGGTGCCCCGGCCCGGAAGAGGATGCCGCCCGATCGTCCCGTACCTCGCCGCACAGCCGCTGCCGCCGCTCCGTGTAGGACCGGTACTCGGCCTCGGCGGCCGACGCGATACGGGCAGTGGCCGCCAGGGCCGTGGCACGCAGCCGTTCCTTGCCGAGGTGCGAACGGGCCAGCAAGCGCTGGATCTCCGCCGATTCGATGACTTCGTCCAGCGCCGCCGCGTAGTCGGCCCTGTCCTCGTCCTGCAGCCGGAACGACCGGTCCATATCCGTCCCCCGATGTGTTGTGATCCGATGCCCCGGCCCGGTGGCGGGCGCGGCGTACGAGGCCTACAAGTGGTCGGCGACGACCGGCAGCAGGTCCTGGAAGGTGCGTCCGTCGGCGGCGGCGCCGATGGCGGCCATCTGCCAACCAGCCCCCGAGCGCGCCACCTTGGCCATGATCTGGGCGGTGTGACGTCCGCCGCCGCTCAGCGTGTAGCGTGCCAGCTCCTGCCCCGTGGTCTCGTCGACCAGGCGGCAGAAGGCGTTGTCGACCTCCTCGAAGGTCTGGCCGGTGAACGAGTTGACGGTGAACACGATCTGATCGATGTGCGCGGGCACCCGCTGCAGATCGACGACGATCGACTCGTCGTCGCCCCCTTGGCCGGCACCGCCGACGAGGTTGTCACCGGTGTGCCGCACCGATCCGTCGTCACTGGTCAGATGCTGGAAGAAGACCACGTCCTGGGCCTGCGCCCCGGCGAACAGGATCGCCGAGGCGTCCAGGTCGATCTCACGCGCGGTCAGGCGGGCCAGGAAGCCCTTGCGGGGTGCGGCCTTCCAGCCGAGTCCCATGCGTACGACGGTGAGTTCGCCGCCGCCGGACTTGGCGAGGCTGATCCGCTGGCCCTTCGACAGATCGACGGTCATGGGTCCGCTCCTCTCGGATGTCTTGGTCGCCGGATGCGTGGTGGTCAGAGCTGGACGCCGTAGTCGGCGACGATGCCGCCCAGCCCGGAGGCGTACCCCTGGCCGACGGCGCGGAACTTCCACTCGGCGCCGTTGCGGTACAGCTCGCCGAAGACCATCGCCGTCTCGGTGGACGCGTCCTCGCTGAGGTCGTAGCGGGCGATCTCCGCGCCGCCGGACTGGTTGACCACGCGGATGTACGCGTTGCGGACCTGCCCGAAACTCTGGCCCCGGCCCTCGGCCTCATGGATCGACACGGGGAACACGATCTTCGCGACATCCGCGGGCACCGCGGCCAGATCGACCTTGAGGATCTCGTCGTCCCCCTCGCCCTCGCCGGTGAGGTTGTCCCCCGTGTGCTCGACCGAACCGTCCGGGCTCCGCAGGTTGTTGTAGAAGACGAAATGCGCGTTGGAGAGCACCTTGCCCGCGCCGTCGCACAGCAGGGCGCTGGCGTCCAGGTCGAAGTCCGAGCCGGTGGTCGTACGGACGTCCCAGCCCAGACCCACCAGAACGGCGGTCAGTCCCGGCGCCTCCTTGGTCAACGAGACGTTTCCGCCCTTGGCGAGGCTCACACCCACAGTGGTTCTCCTTCATACCGAAGCCCGCGGCGGACAGTCACCGTCCGCGCGTTCTGTGACAGAGACCAAAATCTACAGCACTGTAGATTTAACGGTGGGGCACTGTCCGGATCGCGCGGGTCAAAGGGCGTGGAACGCGATATGACGACCCATCATCCGATGAATATGAGGGTCGTACCGCGGGCGCCGCTTCGACGCCCCATCGAGCGGACGCGACGGCGCCTGGAGCGATGGGTTCCGCTGTGGGTGGACCGCTGGCCGGAGCCTGGGTCGGCGGATCGGGAGAGGAGGTTCCCGGCCCGGATCCGACGGGCTTCGCGGCGGCGTACTCAGGCTGAACGGGGCTCGTCGTGGCCGCTTGGTGCGGACATGTCGGCGTTTGTCGAGTGACCTGGATCACAAGATCCTTGACAGTCGTCGAGCGGTGTCGAAAGCTCGTTCATCATTGGTCTGGACCACGATGAATGGGCGGGGTTCATGCTCGATCCGTCGCACGCTGCCGCTGTCGGCACACCGCTCTCGCGAGACGAACTCCGGTCCAGATCAAGAGAGTCGAGAGCGGCGGGGTCGGCGCCAGGGGCCCTTCGGCCGGGTGCGGCGGTCCGGGGCGGGTCGGGTGCGGTCCGGGGTGAGGTGCCCGGCCCGGTGTGCGGCGAACCGGGAGTGCCGATGGGCGGACGGGTCCCGGATGTGCGGCTGGCGTTGTGCGAGCTGTGGCAGGCATTCGGCGGGATGGCGTTACTGGCGCGCTACGGCTCCGACGCCCCCTGGCCGCATGTGTCCTGGGCCCGGGAGGCGTACGGCGCGCTGACGCCGCGTCTGAGGGCCGTCGTCGAACTGGCCGGGCCCCGGAGGCGCGTTCCCTCGTTCTTCGCCAGAGGGGTCGTCGTGCGCGGGGCTGGCGTCGCGGGGGAACTGGACGCCCTGAAGTGCACTCCGCCCGGACTGGTCCGTGAGGAACTCGCCCGGGAATATCCCAAGGCGTTCGACAACCCGCTGATCGCGGCGCTGATCCGCGATCCCGAGCGGCAACTCGGATACCTGGCGGTCGAATTGGCGAACTTCTGGCGATCCGGGATGGAGTCGCGCGCCGTCGGACTGGCGCGCACCCTGGAGGAGGAGATCCTCTTCCGGTCGCGGACGCTGGCGATGAGCGGCGGTGCAGCGCTGATGCGCGACCTGAGACTCCCGCCCGAGCGCACGGACGGCGCGGATCTGCTGACGCTGGTGCCGATGCTGCTGACGGACGGCACGCACTGGTGGTCGACCGTCGACGGCCGGACCATGGTCTCCTATGCCGCGCGGGGGGCGGGCGGTCTGAGTGCGGAACGGAAGCGGGGTGGCGGGGTCGCGGAACCGCAGCGGGCTGACCGGCTGGCGATCCTGCTGGGACGGGGGCGCGCGTCGGTCGTACGCGAGCTGGGCGCACCCATCACCACGTCCGCCCTCGCCGACCATCTGGGGCTGGCCGCGAGCACGGTCTCCCAGCATCTGTCGGCCCTCGTGTCCGCGGGGGTGGTGCGGCGCCATCGGGCGGGCACCCGCGTCCTCTACGAACTCAACCGCGAGGGCGTGGCGCTCACGGAGTGCCTGATGAATCAGTGATCCCGCGGCGCGGCGGGGTTGACCCGTCGGTGAGGTGATCCATGAGGTACCCTCCTCGCCCCTGTGGAACGGGCGGTAAAGAATGTCTTTTGCCGTGGAGAACTGCTTGGCAGGTGCATGGTAATTTCGCCTCTGTTCCCCCTGCCCCGACGGTGTCTCGTCCGCGGTCGCCGGATCACCAACCATGCGTACAACCAAGGCGATTCGGCATTCACCGAAAGGGTTGTCCCGCTCCTCGGGGGTCGACGACAGTCGGGACCGAGAACGCTCGACCGGAGGACCGCAACGCCGTGTGCAAGACACCCGCAACCGTCACCTTCCCGAGACCGGAACCCTCGTCGGTGGACCCGGCGCCACACTGACCTGACGCCACACCGATCCGGCGCCGCACCGAAGTGGCGGCGTTCCGCTCCGGTGCCGGATGCGGGCAACGGCGCCCGAGGCCGGACCTCACCGTGAGCCCCGTCGCGGTGCCGCCCGTCTGCTGCGCCGTTCTGCCGGGCGGCACGCCATCCGTGACCTCAACGCCGATGTCACGGCCCCGGAGCAGCCGCACTGCGGTGGCACGGTCGGCGGGCGCAGAGCCCCGACCGTCTCCGCCGCGCGACGTCGCCTCCGCGAGCCCTTCCCCTTACCCTCCCTCTCCTTCTCAGGCACCGGACCGGTGCGCGATCGGAGACGAGAGGCCCGTGCACCGGTCGACCGGGCCGCACCCGCCTCTCCGTTCCGGCGCCCGCACGGTGGGGCGCCGCCCGAGCGACCGGTCCCGTCCCGCCACCGAGAACCCCGACCCTGGAGTGATTGCATGCCGACTTCCGCTCCCTACCTGTACCGCGCGGCTTCGGACCGCCCGTACTTCAGCTCCGACGGCGAGACCTATCTGGCGCAGACACCGCTGCGGGACATCCGGAAGAACCACGAACTGCGGGTGCTGTCCGAAGAGGACTTCGCCTTCTGGCAGACCTACGGCTACGTCGTCGTGAAGCAGGCGATCCCCAGCGAAGAGGCGCGACGCCTGCTCGACTTCACCTGGGACTTCCAGGGGCTCGACCCGGCCCGGCCCGACACCTGGTACGAGGACCGCCCGTTCCGCACGGACCTGGACCGGGAACTGCACGTCTACGGCTTCGTCGAGGCGTACCACCACCAGCTCATCTGGGACAGCCGCCAGACGCGACGCGTCTACGACGCGTTCGTCGACGTGTGGGACTGCGAGGAGCTGTGGGTGACCCTGGACCGGCTCAACCTCAACCCGCCCAACGTCAAGAACCGCGACCGCGCGCTCATCGCCCCCACCGACAAGGGCTTCGACATCGAACTCCACTGGGACGTCGACACCTCGCTCGGGGTGCTGCCGCAGCGGGTGCAGGGCGTCATCGCGCTCAACGACACCCGCCCCGAGGCCGGCGGTTTCCAATGCTCACCCGAGCTCTTCCGGCGGTTCGAGGAGTGGAAGGTCGCGCAGCCGGCGGACCGGGATCCGATCAGGCCGGATGCCGACCGGGCTGAGTTCCCCGTCGTGCGGCCGGAGCTCGAAGCCGGTGACCTGCTGATCTGGAACGGCCTGCTGGCGCACGGAGTGGCCCGCAACACCTCCGGGGACGGGGTGCGCGCCGTTCAGTACCTCTCCATGATGCCCGCGCTGGAGTCGCACCGGGAACTGCGCCGGTCCCGCGTCGACTCGTGGCGCGACCTCAGCACACCGGACTGGAACACGACCCTGGTCGGCGACGTGACGAAGCACGAATCGCTCAGGTACGGCACCGCCGAGCTGAGCGGCCTCGGCGAGCGGCTGCTGGGCCTCGCGTCCTGGAACGGGCGGGAAGCCGATGCGGCGACGGGGGAGCCGGCATGCGCCGCATCTGCCTGACGCTTCCCACGAACAGGGCCTGCGCCGCGACCATTTCGGCCGTGGGGGAGGAAGCCGACTACGCGGCCACCCACTTCGGCGTGGAGGTGCACCTGCTGATCCTCGACTCCTCCGGCGACGAGGCGTTCGCCGAACACGCGCGAGTCGTCGAGCAGACCCGGCGGGCGCCCGACGTGACGGTCCACCATCTCTCCGAGGCCCGGCAGCGGGACTTCCTGGAGCGGGCGATCCGCCGTGCGGGCGTCGTCAAGCCGGACCTGATCCTCGACCTCATGCTGCCGTCCGGTGTCTCCTACGGGGCCTGCACCAACCGCGCGTTCCTCATCGCGGGAGCGCTCGGCTGCGCGTCCGTGCACCGCCGGGACTCGGACAGCCGCTATCAGGAGCTGGACGGCCGGCCGGTCTTCCCCATCCACCACGAGCTCACCTCGCTCGGCAAGACCGCGGCCGACGCGGCGAGCGGAGTGTCACAGACGCTGCTGGAACCGGAACACACCGGCAAGCCGGTGGTGATGGTGGGCAGTTCCTTCGTCGGCGAACTGTCCGTGGACATCGGTGAGATCGCCCGGCTCGACCAGGCCGTCTACCGGGACGTGGTCAGCCTGTGGGCGCCGCTCGACTGGCCGGACGAGCGGAAGCGGGCCCTGGTCGAGGAATCGTTCACGGGCGCGGGCACCGACCCGTTCGTACGCGACCACTCCACGCTCACCCATGTCGACCCGATGCGTGTGGACATGTGCAACATCAGCTTCCTGGACGAGGTGTACGAGCGCGTCCCGCTGCCTCCCGCCGGCGACACCATCGGCAGCGACTACTTCCTGATGCACCTGGTGCATGACGGCACGCTGCCGGGAGTGCTGCACAACCGCAACATCGTCAACTACTACACGCCCGAGCGCAGGACCGACGCCGGGTTCATGGCCTACCAACTGCGGTTCACCAAGTTCTTCCTGTCGATGCTCTACCTCAACCACATCTACGACCGGATGGCCGAGGCTGGTGCCGCGCTGCTCGACGACCGGCACCGGGTCCGCCCCGATGCGGTCGCCGGACTGGTCAGGGAGAGCGCCCGCCTGGACCGGGCGGACAACGTCCGGCGACTGGCCGTCATCGACCGCTCGTACCGCCGACTCGGCGGAAGGTACGAGGAGTTCGCCCGTTCCCTGGCGCCGCGCGGGGAGCGGCTGCTGGAAGAGGCGCAGGAGGACATCGAGGACTACGCCACGCTGATCGAGGCGTGGGGGCCGCTGGTCCGGGCGAGCAGGTCCACCGGCCTGCCCCGGGGCACTCACCGGGACCCGTCGGTGCCATGCGTCTGAACGCACGCCTGCACGCCGCTCTGGCCGCCGCCACCGAGGACCGGATCGTCTTCGACCTCGCGGGAATCGAGGCGCAGTACGAGGCGCTCTGTCGGGAACTCCCGGGCGTTTCCGTGCGGTTCGCCATGAAGGCATGCCCCGTGGACGCCGTCCTCGCCCGGCTGGCGAGCAAGGGATGCGGCTTCGACGCGGCGAGCCCCCGCGAGATCGAACAGGCCCTCGCCACCGGTGTGCCGGCCGACCGGATCCACTACGGCAACACCATCAAGTCGGACCGGAACATCGCCGCCGCGCACCGCCTGGGCATCAGGGACTTCGCGACCGACAGCCCGCAGGACGTGGCGGCGACCGCGGCCCACGCCCCCGGAGCCCGGGTGTTCTGCCGGCTCGCCACCTCCGGGGACGGCGCCCTGTGGGGCCTGAGCCGCAAGTTCGGCTGCTCGGAGGCCGACGCCGTACGCGTGATGGAGGCGGCGCGGGCGGCCGGACTGACCCCGTCCGGGCTATCCGTGCACGTCGGCTCCCAGCAGATGACGTCCGAGGCGTGGCAGGACACCTTCGAACGGCTCGCGGACGTGATCGCGGAATTGAACCGGCGCGGCATCCTCCCGGACCACGTCAATCTCGGCGGCGGTCTGCCCGCCCTCGGCTACTTCGACAACCGGGGAAGGCCGTTGGACCCTCCGGTGGACAAGATCTTCGCCGTGATCCGCGACGGCATGCGGCACCTCAGTGGGGTCTCCGCGTCCCCGTTGGACTTCCTCATCGAACCGGGACGCCACCTCGTCGCCGACCACGGGGCGATCAGGGCGCACGTGGCCCGCCTCACGTCGAGGGAGCGGGCCGGCGGCGAACGGGAGCACTGGCTCTACCTCAGCTGCGGGAAGTTCAACGGCCTCTACGAGATGGACCAGTTGCAGTACCGGCTGCTGTTTCCCACCCACGACGGTCGGGACCACGTTCCGGCCGTCGTGGCGGGGCCCACGTGCGACAGCGACGACGCCTACACCCACGAACACAACCGTGTCCTCGTGCCCAGGGCCGTCGCCTCGGGCGATCCGGTCTGGATCCTCTCCTGCGGCGCCTACGCCACCGGATACATGACCCAGGGCTTCAACGGTTTCGAACCCCTCCCCGCCACCTGGACGGACAGTGAATAGACGGACGGCGCACGACGTGCGCATACGGCACATCGCCGAGGGCGACTGGGACGGCATCACGGTGCTGGAGGCCCGTGTGTACGGCGCCCACGGCCTGTCCGAGGGACGGGACGCCCTGCGGTCCAGGGCCCGGGCGTCTCCCGGCACCTGCTTCGTGCTGGACCGCGAAGGGCGGACGGCCGGCTACCTGCTGGCTCTCCCGTACCCGAAGCTCGCGTACCCGGACCTCGACCGGCCGGAGGACGTCGTCTTCCACTCGCGGAACCTGCATCTGCACGACCTCGTCGTCGACGAGGAGTTCCGCGGCGGAGGACTGGCGAGGGAACTACTGCGCCACTTCACGGAGACGGCCGGTGCGAAGGGGTACGGGAGCATCTCCCTGGTCGCCGTCCTGGGCAGTGACGCGTTCTGGTCGGCGAACGGATACCGCCCCCACCCCCATACCGCACCGCCGCCGGGCTACGGCCCCGGCGCGGTGTACATGTCCAGGACGGTGCCGGACCACCGCACCGGGAGAACGGTTTGCGCCACCGAGCCATCGCCCGGGGCGCCTCTGGAAGACGAAGTGGGCTGATCTCACATGCTTGGCGTCCGTGACCCATTCCACCGGGCACAACTCGCGATCGCGGCGTTGTTCTGCTTTCTCGGGTTCCAGTACGCGACCTGGGCGTCGCGGCTCCCGGCCATCAGGACGAGGCTCGATCTCTCGGAAGCGGAACTGGGCCTTCTGCTGATGGCCTGCGGCGCCGGCGCGGCGGTGTCGTTCCCCCTGGTGACGGTGCTGATGAGACGGTTGGGGTCGCGGCGTCTCGCATTCCTGTCGGCCATCTGTCTGAGCCTGCTGCTGCTCGCGCTGGCCGCGGCACCGAACTATCCGGTCGCGCTCGTGGCGATCTGCTGCGACGGCGTCGCCGTCGGGTGCCTCAACGTCGCCATGAACGCGCAGGGCGCGGCACTGGAGGCCACGTTCCGGCGGACCGCCATGTCCAGGCTGCACGCGACCTTCAGTGCCGGTTCCCTCTTCGCCGCGCTGCTCGCCTCCGGCGTGAACATCGTGACGACGGAGGTCGCGGTGCACTTCGGAGTGGCCTCCGTACTCCTGCTGCTGCTGGTGGGGCTCACCCGCTCGGGGCTCCTGGCGGACGACCTGAGTGGTGCCGAGAAGGAGACGCCGAAGGAGAGCAGGCGCAGGCTGACCATGCCGTCCCGCGTCACCATATGGATGGGCTGCGCGATGGTGTTCGGCACGGTGACCGAAGGCGCGATGAACGACTGGTCCGCGCTCTACCTGAAGGATGTCGCCGGAGCGTCCGCGCAGTTGGCACCCATGGGCATCGCGGTCGTCTCGGTCATGATGGTGCTGGCGCGCCTCTTCGCCGACGGCTGGCGCAGCCGCTGGGGCGACGGGCGCATCGTGAAGGCCGGCAGCGCGGTGGCCGGGGCGGGACTGGCACTCGCCCTGCTGGCCGGTGGCACGGTTCCGGCACTGATCGGCTTCGCCTGTGTCGGCCTGGGCGTCGCGGCCGTCACACCGTGCGTGTACGTGGCGGCGGCGGGTCAGGGCACCCGGGCCCTGTCGCTGGTCGCCGCCATGGGGACGACGGGGTTGCTGGCCGGACCGGCGGTGATCGGCTTCATCGCGAACGCCAACGGTCTGGTGTGGGGGATGGGGGCCGTCGCCGCCTCCGCGCTGCTGGTGTCGCTCTGTGCGACCCGGATACGCTGGCCCGGACGGGCCGAGCCGGAGCCGATCCCGAGTTGAGAGCCGTCCGTCGCCCCTGGCGGGCGTCCGACGGCGGCAGCGGCACCGCGCCGCGTTGTCGGAACGCCCGCGTACATCCCGTGTGCGGGCGCCCCTCCGCCTTGCGACGCACCGCATCCGACCCCGCCCGCAGATCCACCACGGAGGACGGGACAGCCCTCATGGCTCTGGGGCGGGAAAGGTTCACCGGCTCGTCGAACGAAGCCGAAAGTCCGCGGACGTGCCGACCGGCGCGACGGGACGGATGATGCCGGGAGGGGCATGAGTGTTCTTGTGAGGGGAATGCTGGAACCGGCACCGGCCCGGCCGGACGGTGCCGAACCGCCGAGCCGGTGCAGTGGATGAGGGGGAGACCGTGATCGAGAAGATCCTGCCGTCGCGGGTGGTCGTGGAGGAGGCGTTCGCCGATCCGCCCCACGCCACGCTCTTCCCCGCCGAGGAGGAGCTGATCCGCAACAGCGTGGAGGTACGGCGCAGGGAGTTCACCACGGTGCGCCACTGCGCCCGCCGCGCGCTCGGCGCGCTCGGCGTGGCCCCCGCGCCCATTCTCAAGGGCGAACGCGGTGCCCCGGTCTGGCCGGACGCCACCGTTGGGAGCATGACCCACTGCGCCGGGTATCGGGCCGCCGCGGTGGCGCACCGCGCGGAGGTCCGTTCCATCGGCATAGACGCCGAACCGCACGCGCCGCTGCCCGACGACGTGCACGACAGCATCGCGCTCGCGACCGAGCAGCGGCGCGAACGCGAGCTGCGCGGACGGCACCCCGGAATCCACTGGGACCGGCTGCTGTTCAGCGCCAAGGAGAGCGTCTACAAGACGTGGTTCCCGCTTACCCATCGCTGGCTGGACTTCGAGCAGGCCGACATCGTGCTCCACCCGGACGGTTCCTTCACCGCGGAACTCCTGGTGCCTGAAGAGGAGTTGGCGGCGCGGGCGCAGACCGTTCCGGAGTCCGGGCCGCAGGCCGTGCCCGGACGGGCCTTCGGGAGCCAGGCGCCGCCGTCGGCCCTTGTACCGACGGTCCCCAGGCAGCTGCCGGGCCGCTGGCTGGTCGCCGACGGTCTGGTGGCGACCGCGATCGTCATCGAGAACGCGCCGGTCGGCCCGTAGGCCGTCTCCCACGGCGCCGGGCTTTCCGGGCGGCTGTCGTCCTCCCTCTCGTCCGGGGCCCGGGACCGCCCGTAGTCTCTGCTCGCATGAGCGATGATCACACGAACGAAGAACGCAGGCGTGCGCGTGAGGTGGGCATCCCGCTGACGGGTGAGCCGGGCCGGTGGAATGCGATCACGGACGTTCCGGGCGTCGAGGTCGGCTACGTCACCCTCGTCGAAGGCGACGACGTGCGCACCGGGGTGACCGCGCTCCTGCCGCGCGGCCGGGACGGTGTGGGCACCCCCTGCGCGGCCGGCCGGCACTCGTTCAACGGTAACGGCGAGATGACCGGGACGGCCTGGATCGAGGAGAGCGGGTCGCTCGCCGTCCCGGTGCTCATCACCAACACGTACGCGGTGGGCCCGGTGCACCGGGGCGTGGTCGAGTGGGTACGCGCCAACTGCGCGGGCATGGCACCGGAATGGCTGCTGCCGGTCGTCACGGAGACGTGGGACGGCCATCTGAACGACATCCACGGCACGGCGGTGCGGCCGCACCACGCGGGGGCTGCCATCGACGCGGCGGACTCCGGGCCGGTCGAGGAGGGGTGTGTCGGCGGCGGCACGGGCATGCGCTGCTACGGCTTCAAGGGTGGCTCGGGGACCTCGTCGCGGGTGGTCCGGTACGGCGCGGACCGCTACACCGTGGGCGCGTTCGTGCAGGCGAACTTCGGCGCACGGCGCGAACTGATGATGGCCGGTGTGCCGGTGGGGCGCGAACTGCCCGCCCCGGTCGCGGCCCGGGCTCCGGCCGACGCGGCCGACTCGGCCCTGGCACCCGGCCGCGGTCCGGTGGCCGACCCGGAGCGCCCGGTGCCGCCCGGCGCGGGCTCGGTGATCGTGGTGGTGGCGACCGACGCGCCGCTGTTGCCGGGGCAGTGCAAGGCGATGGCGCGACGGGCGACACTGGGCCTCGGCCGCACCGGAACCACCGGCAGCCACTTCTCCGGAGACCTCTTCCTGGCCTTCTCCACGGCCAACCCGTCCGCCCTGACCAGCACGTTCCCCGAGGACGACGACAGCGCGCCGTACGAGTCGATGCGTTTCGTGCCCTGGGGCCGGATGGACCCCTTCTACGGAGCGGTGGTCGAATCGGTGGAGGAGGCGGTGCTCAACGCGCTCACCGGCGCGCACGCGATGACCGGACGGGCCGGCCACCACGTTCCGGCGCTCCCGTTGGACCGGGTGGCCGCGCTGGTGGCGGACCGGACGCGCTGAGGCCGTACGCCGGGCGGGTTCCGGCCCGGCGTTCGGGGGAGTTGCCGGGGCGTACGGGCGGCCGGCGCGGGGGGCGCTGGTTCTCGAACAGGTTCGTCGGCCATACTGCCCGCCGTGGAGCAGCGCATAGATCCGAACACTCAGCCCGGGTACGCCGCGGGGACAGACCCGGCGTACATCCCCGGCCTCACGGCCCCCGTCGCCGCCGGGACGACGGCACCGAGCCGGGGCCAGCAGGAGCGGAAGCAGGCGGACGAGGCGGCGACCGCCGCGGTCGCCGTCGACGACGCCCCCGCGGAGTCCGCCGACGGCGGCGAGGCGTCCCTCGACGAGCCGTCCGCAGCCGCGGACGCCGCGGGCGATGACGCGGCGCCCACCACCGAAGGAAAGGAGACAAGCGACCAACGACCAAAGGACGGGCCGGAGTTCGAGGTGACCGACCGCCGCGGGGCGATCACGGTGAACCACGAGGGCGTCCGGTTCCGGCTGGACGATCAGGAGGCCGAATTCGACTGGGACGAGATCGGGGCGGTCGAGATGAAGACCGCCAGGTTCGGCCGCCGGTTCACCGTCACGGTCCACCTGTCGACCCGTCGGTGGTTCAACGCCGAGGTCGAGGCGCCCGCCCGGAGCGATCTGAAGCGGTGGGCGGAGCAGCTCGACGCGGTGCTCGACGTCTACTTCGAGGAGTCCTGAGACGACGCCCCCCGAGGGGCCGGGACACGCAGGCCGGCCCCTCACATCGCGCACCGTCAAGCTTCGGCGGGCACTGGCGCCCCCGGCCTGCCGGTGCGGTCGGGGACCGTCTCCGTGGCGGCCCTTCCCGCGGAGCACATCGAGCGGAGGCGGCCACGCCAGCGCCCCCATGCGCCTCGTCCGGGGCGGCCTCCGTGCCCTCGGACACGCCGAGGAACCCGGATCCGCCGGTCGGCGGCCAGGGCGGGACCCCTCGTGAACGCCCGGCTGGGGCGGGCGGCGAAGGGTCTCTCGGGCGGCCTCCCGCATACCCGGACCGGGTACACGGCAGGCCGCCCCACGATGCCCGGCGGCCGTCAGTCGTCCGCGAGCACGACCGAGCGGGTCAGGTGGCGCGGACTGTCCGGGTCCAGGCCGCGGGCCGTGGCGCGGGCGATCGCCAGGAGCTGCACCCGTACCAGATCCGCCAGCGGGTCCAGGTCGCTGTCCACCCAGCGGGCACCGGTCGCGCGCAGCTGCTCCGGCAGACCCTCGGGCGCGGTGCCGAACATCCAGGTCGCGGTGGTGTCGGTGGCGATGCTGATGGGACCGTGGCGGTATTCCATCGCGGGATACGACTCGGTCCAGGCGAGCGAGGCCTCCTTCATCTTGAGCGCGGCCTCGTTGGCGAGCCCCACCGTCCAGCCCCGGCCGAGGAATGTGAACTGGGTGCAGTCCAGCAGCCCCTCGGGCAGCGGCTCCGCCAGTGCGGTCTCCGCGTCGCGCACCACGGCGTCGGTGTGCAGCCCGACGTGGGCGCGGAGCAGGGTGAGCGCCGTGGTGGCGAACCGGGTCTGCACCACGGACTTCTCGTCGGCGAAGTCCAGGACGACGACATCGTCGGCGGACGTCATGACCGGGGTGTCCGGGTCGGCGGTGATGGCCACCGTGCGGGTGGTGCCGCGGAGGCGGTCGAGCAGTTCCAGGACCTCGGTCGTGGTGCCCGAGCGGGTGAGCGCGACGACCCGGTCGTACGCCCGGCCGGAGGGGAACTCAGAGGCGGCGAAGGCGTCGGACTCGCCCTGCCCGGCCCCCTCGCGGAGCGCGGCGTACGCCTGGGCCATGTAGAACGAGGTGCCGCAGCCGACGACCGCGACGCGCTCACCGGCGACGGGCAGCGCGGACGACTGGGAGGCGGCCAGATCGGCGGCGCGGCGCCAGCACTCGGGCTGACTGGCTGTCTCGATCTCGACGAATGACACTTCATGCACTCCGAACTCGTAGGATGATGCTCGTTCGTGCACGCTATATGGGTGATGCGAGCATTATCAAGCATTCAGTGTGCAGAATGCTTGACCGTGCAGTGCTGTGTGCCACGCTTGCGCGTGTCCGGTGACCGTACCCACGGGGATGGGTGTCCGAAGCCCGGGATCGTGAGGAGAGTTCTCTTGTCCAGGGAAGCCCGGTGGAACGCGCTGCTGGAGCTCGTCGGCAGGAACGGCCGGGTGGAGGTCGAGGACGCCGCCGCCACGCTGGACGTCTCGGCCGCGACCATCCGTCGTGACCTGGACCAGCTCGCCGAGCAGCAGCTGTTGACGCGCACCCGCGGGGGAGCGGTCGCGCACGGGGTCGGCTATGAGCTGGCCCTGCGCTACAAGGCCGGCCGTCACGCCCCCGAGAAGCAGGCCATCGGCCGGGCCGTCTCCGAACTGATCGCGATGGGCGAGGTGGTGGGACTGACGGGCGGCACGACGCTGACCGAGGTGGCCCGTTCGCTGGCGACGCGCTCCGACGTCGCCGGGGACACCGCTGCGGGGCTGGGCGCTCAGCCGGCCCTCACCGTCGTCACCAACGCCCTCAACATCGCCAACGAACTGGTGATCCGGCCCCAGATCAAGATCGTGGTGACCGGCGGTGTGGCCAGGCCGCAGTCGTACGAGCTGACGGGCCCCCTGGCCAGCGGTGTCCTGGGCGAGATCACCCTGGACGTCGCCGTGCTCGGGGTCAACGCGATCGACACCGAGCGCGGCGCCTATGTCCACCATGAGGGCGAGGCCAGCATCAACCGCCTGCTCGCCCAGCAGGCGCAGCGTGTGGTGGTGGCGGCCGACTCCTCGAAGATCGGCAAACGGGCCTTCGCCCGGGTCTGCGACCTCGCGCAGGTCGACTTCCTGGTCACGGACAAGGGGATCGCGCCCGAGGCCGTCGCCCGGTTCTCGGAGGCCGGTGTCACCGTCGTCGCCGTCTGACCCTCCTTCCCCCGGACCTGTGTGATCGGGGTCCGGTCGGGTCGTACCCGGACCCGGTCGCCCGTACGGTGCGCGACACGGCGGGGCGAGGCGCGCGAACCAGTCGTGCGCAGAGGGCGCGCGAGGTGCGCCGAGAGGGCATGCGGGGCGCTCCTGATGGGTCGTGTGATGCCTCCATGGATGCTTATGGACGCTCTCGTGCTGAGAGATGCGCGATATCCCTGCTAAATGAACAACTCTTGCCATTCTGGTGCGGCGTCGTGAACTATGGGCCTGTCGCCGCCGAGGGATGCCATCCGTGCACCCGCATGTGCGGAGCCGGCCGTTCCGTAGGGGTGCCCGCGTCCCGGCGGAGGCGGTCCCCACGGGCCGCGCGTACCCCCGGCACCACCCATGGACAGAAGGGACCACCGTGTCAGACCTGCGACTCGGCGTCATCGGGCTCGGCCTGCGCCGCTCCATCGCGGCGGCCGCCCACCACCCCGGAAAGGGGTCGGCGATCACCGCCGTCTGCGACCTCGACCCCGAGGTGCGCCGACGGGAGGCCGAGCGCTTCGGTACCGATGTCGCCGTCGAGGACTACAAGCAGCTCCTCGGCCGCGACGACCTCGACGCGCTCATCGTCGCTACACCGGACGACACCCATGAAGCCGTCGCGGTCGACGCGCTCCGGGCGGGCAAGGCGGTCTTCGTCGAGAAGCCGCTGGGCATCACGGTCGAGAGCTGCGACACCATCCTGCGCACGGCGTACGAGACCGGCGCCCGGCTGTACGTCGGACACAACATGCGGCACATGGGCGTCGTGCGCCTCATGCGCGACATCATCGCCCGCGGTGACATCGGTGAGCCCAAGACCGTGTGGGTACGGCACTTCGTCGGCTACGGCGGTGACTACTACTTCAAGGACTGGCACGCCGACCGGACCCGCACCACCGGTCTGCTGCTCCAGAAGGCCGCCCACGACATCGATGTCCTGCACTGGCTGGCGGGCGGCTACACCCGCCGCGTCAACGCACTCGGCGACCTGCTCGTCTACGGCGACCTGCCGCGCCGGGAGCCGGACACCCCGCGCCCCGCGAACTGGCTGCGCGAGTTCGACTGGCCGCCGACGGCCCGCAAGGACCTGCACCACACCGTGGACGTCGAGGATGTCTCGGTGATGAACATGCGGCTCGACAACGGCGTCGTGGCCGCCTATCAGCAGTGCCACTTCACCCCGGACTACTGGCGGAACTACACCGTCATCGGCACCGAGGGGCGTCTGGAGAACTTCGGTGACGGTCCGGGCGACGAGGTCAAGGTGTGGAACACCGGCCCCACCGGCTACCGCCGCGAGGCCGACATCACCTACCGGGTGCCGGACGCCGGGGGCACCCACGGCGGCGGTGACACCCGGATCATGGCGGAGTTCTGCCGGTTCGTCCGCGACGGCGGCGTCACCGACACCTCGCCGGTCGCCGCCCGGATGAGCGTGGCCGCCGGTGTGCTGGCCACGCGCTCCCTGCGCGAGGGTGGTGTGCCGTACGAGGTACCGGCCCTCGACCCGGAGCTGGTCGCGTACTTCGAGCGCGGACAGGTCCGCTGAGGCGTACCTCCGGGGAGGGGCGAGGGCACAGGGTTGCGGGAGCCCGGGGAGCCCGGGGAGCCGGGGGAGGGTTCCGGCAGTGGTGGAAGGTGCGGGCCCCGCCGCGGTCGGAGGGGCCCGGACGGAAGAGGGCACGCCGGTCGGCGGAACCCGGGCATTCATAGGGGCTGTTTTCAGCCATGCTCGGTGGGTAATCGGCCTGATCGGGTTTGACAGTGGCTCGTCGGCCTTCTGGCGCAACAGAGGTACCCTAGGGGTGGGTTGCGTCATTTGGCCGGAAAGCCCCTTCTGGGGGTGAGGGAAAATGGTTCCCCAGGGTCACCGATGCGCCGCCATGAGAGTGAGTAAGTGGCCGTTTCACGCCAACGAGACCTAATAGTGACCAACTTCGAACGCATGGCCGGATAACGGTGGGCATAATCGCGTCCATGTCGATCACGAGTGGAGACATCGTCGATCTGGGCCGCGGCCTGTACGCATGGCTTCCGCCGAAACGGGGCTGGGGGCTGGCGAACTGCGGTCTGCTCGTTTCGCCCCGCGGTGCGCTCTGGATCGACACCCCGTACGACAGGACGCTCGCGGGCCGGTTCCTGGCCGAGTCGACCAAGCGGCTGCCCGACGGCGTCTCCATCGACCGGGTGATCGTCACCCATGCGAACGGCGACCACTTCTGGGGCGCGGGCGTCCTTCCGGACGCGGAGATCATCGCGACCCGTGAGGCCCGCGAGCACATCCATTACGAACCCACGCCGCAGCAGCAGCACGCGCTCGTCGTCAGCGGGGACCGGGAGTCTGCGCTCGGGGCCTACCTCGCCCGGCACTTCGGCCCCTTCGACTGGTCGCGGACCGAGCCCGTGCACCCCACCACGTACTTCACCGGCGAGCTCGAACTGACCCTGGGCGACTACCCGGTCCGGCTCACCGCGCTGCCCCCCGCCCACACCACCGGCGACCTGATGGTTCATCTGCCCGAGCAGAACACCGTGTTCAGCGGGGACGTCATCTTCTCCTCGACCTCCGCCCGGCCCGGCGACCACGCGGTGCACTGGGCGGGCCCGCTCGGCAACGTCATCGCGGCCTGTGAACGGATCCTGGCCACCGGCGCCGAGACCATCGTGCCGGGGCACGGGCCGGTGCTCGACCGGGCCGGGGTGCGCGAGCACATCGTGTACCTGGAGTACGTGCGCGAGCGAGCCCACGCCTTCCATGCCGCGGGCGTCCCCGCCCTGGAGGCGGCCCGCCGGGTCATCGGCGAGGGCCGCTACCGGGAACTCGGGCTCCCGGAGCGGCTGGTGGTGACCATCGGCAGTGAGTACCGGCAGCTCGACGGCTCCGAACTGCCCGGAGTGCTCCAGGTGATGACCGATGTCGCCGTCGTCGCCCGGGAAATGGAGCAGTCCCGCGAGACGGCGGGCACGGCCGAGCGGTGAGCAGGAGCACCGCAGCCGTTTCCGCCGGACACCGGTTCGGGCCGCCCGGCGCCCGATCCGGGCGAAGACCCGTGTGGCCGACGACCGGCCCGACTACAGGGATGTGGTGACGGCATGGGATGGATCCTGGCGATGATCGCCGCCGCCGTGGCCGTGGCGGCGGGCGCCCGCGCACGGAACGCGGTGCGTTCGGAGTACCTGGCGCTGACCCGCGCCGAGACGGCCGAACGGCAGACCAAGGCCGCCGAGGCCCGTACCGCCGCCCTCACCGACGAGATCCGGCAGCTGGCCCGTCGGCGCATCCCGGCCGCCGCGCTCGCCCTCTCCCACCCCACCGCACCGGTCCCCGGGCTGTGGCAGCCGGCCGAGATCGACGGCGAGGCCGCCCGACTGCTTTCCGAGGCCGTGCAGGCCACCCGCACGGCGGTGGTCGAGGAGCGCGGGCGGGTCGACGCCGCCGCGCGTGCGGCGATGCGTGGCACCTCCGCGAAGATCCAGTCCCTGCTCAACCAGTCGCAGCAGCTGCTCCACGAACTCCAGCACGAGTACGACGATCCGCGGATCCTGCAACTCGACTTCCGCAACGAGCTGGCGCTGCGGCGCACCCAGGCCACCGCCGTGCTGTGCGACGCCTGGCCGGGGCTTGCCCGCCAGAACTCGCCGCTCGTCGAGATCGTGCTCGGTGCCCAGTCCCGTGTCTCGGGCTACGAACGGATCAAGGTCGCCAACCATCTGCGCGACGAGCGGCTCGCGCTCGTCGCCCGTGCCGCCGAGCCCCTCGCTATCGCGCTCGCCGAGCTGCTGGCCAACGCCACGGCGTATTCGCATCCCGACACCGACGTGCAGGTGACCATCCAGCAGAGCGGTGGACGCGGTGCGTTCCTGGTCGTCGACGACGGCGGCATCGGCATGGACGACGATGCGCTGGAGCGGGCCCGCGGGCTGCTGGCCGGCCGGTCCGAGGTGCTCCTGACCGAACTGGGCGATCCGCCCAGGACCGGCTTCGCCGTCGTCGGCCGGCTCGTGGCGCAGTACGGCTTCGACTGCCACGTCGAGGCTTCGCCGTTCGGCGGCATGCGGACGATGCTGCGCGTCCCCGCCCATCTGCTGACCGTGCTGGAGGACGACCACAGTCTGTCCGCGCTCGCCCCGTCGCCGATCCGGGCCCACGGCCCGGCGTCCGGCTCCGCCGCCCCTCCGGACTCCGCCGTGTCCTCGGGCCCGGCCGCGTCGTCCCGCTCCGCTGCCGCCACGGCCACCGCCTCCGCCGCCGACGCTCCCGGGCACGCGTCCGCCTCCGCGCCGCAGCCGGGCGCCGGGCAGTCCACCGGGCTTCCCACCCGGCGCCGCCGCTCCCCGCGTCCCGAAGCGGCCCGCTCCGCGACCGCTGCGGCCACCCGGGGCCGCGAAAGCGTGTCCCGTACACCGGAGCAGGCGGGGGCTTCCTGGGCGGCACTCCAACAAGGCACTCTCAACGGCAGGAGTTCGACCGGGCGGGCCGCCACCGCCCCGGTACCGGACGACCACGAACACCACCACGAGCACGCGCACCACCGCGACGGCCGGCACGAACAAGGAGACGAGACGTGAGCGCCCCCACCCCCACCACCGGTGACCTCGCCTGGGTGCTGACCCCCCTGCTGGAACTCCCCGGGGTCCAGCACGCCGTGGTCGCCACCGGTGACGGCCTCGTCGAGGGCGCGTCGCCCGAACTGGACCGGGCCTCGGGCGAGCGGGTCGCCGCCATGACCGCCACCCTGCACGCCGCGGCCCGCGCGTTCACCACCGCCTTCACCGACGTCCAGGCGCCACAGCTGGCGCAGACGGTCGTCGAGTCCGACCTGGGCTTCGCCATCGTCGTACCGGCCGGGAGCAACACCACGCTCGCCCTGTTCGCCGAGCCCGGGGCCAAGCTCGGCGACATCGCGTACCAGATGCAGGTCCAGGTGAGCGCCCTGACCCGGGCGATGAACGCGCCCTCCCGCCGACCAGACCCCGTCGACCGGCCATGACCGCCGGCCGAGGACGCCGCCTGATCCCCGCCTATCTGGTCACCGGCGGCCGGACCCGGCCCGCCGGGCCCGCACTCGACCGGCTCGCCGTACTCGTACGCACCGACACGGACCTGCCCCCGGACGCCGGCTCCGAGCAGCGCAGGCTGTGCGAACTACTGGCACCGGGAGCGCTCACCGTCGTCGAGTGCGCCGCCCACCTGGATCTTCCGGCCAGCGCCACGGTCTTCCTGGCCACAGACCTCGCGGCCGCCGGACATCTGCACATCCGACCGCCCATCCCCAGCGCCGGGGAGATCGACCGGTCGCTCGTCGAGAGGCTGCTCGTTGGACTCCGCTCCCTCCACTGACCGCGCGGGCGTCGGCTACCTGCCGTCCGCCGCCCGGACCCTGATGAAGATCGTCGTCACGGGTCCGTTCGGCGTGGGCAAGACCACGCTGATCCGTACGCTGTCGGAGATCGCCACCCTCCACACCGAAGAGGCGATGACCGAGTCCAGCGTCCGGTTCGACGACACCGCGGGACTGCCGGACAAGACCACGACCACCGTCGCCGTCGACTTCGGCCGGCTCACCGTCCTCGACGACCTCGTGCTCTATATGTTCGGCACGCCCGGACAGCAGCGGTTCTTCCCGCTCTGGGAGGACATCGCGCGCGGTGCGCTGGGTGCACTCGTCCTGGTGGACACCCGCAGGCTCGCCGATTCCTTCGCGGTCATGGACATGGTCGAGGAGCAGGGTCTGCCGTACGCCGTCGCCGTCAACCGCTTCCCCGACGCCCCCGCCCACAGCGACGACGTCCTGCGGGGGCACCTCGACCTCGACCCCGAGACCCCGCTCGTGCAGTGCGACGCCCGCGAACGGCGCGGCAGCATCGACGCGCTCATCGCGCTGGCCGAACACGTGCTGACCCGACTGCCCCCGCCCGAGGATCCGTGATGACACCGTTCGTACAGCCGCCGCAGCCCCTCGCCCTGTACGGCCCGGAGTTCGCCGCCGACCCGCACGGGCACTACCGGCGGTTGCGGGAGCACGGCCCCCTCGCCCCCGTCCGGCTGGCCCCCGGCATCGACGCGCTCCTGGTCATCGACTACCAGGCCGCCGTGGACCTGCTGCGCGACACCCACACCTTCACCAAGGACCCGCGCGCCTGGCAGGCCACCGTCCCCGAGGACTCCTCGGTCCTGCCGATGCTCGGCTACCGGCCCACCGCGCTCTTCAGCGACGGTGAGGTGCACGCCCGCTACCGCCGGGCCATCAACGACGGCCTCGCCCTGATCGAGCCGCACGTCCTGCGTGCCGAGACCGCTCGCGCCGCCCGGCGCCTGATCGGCGAATTCGCCGCCACCGGCAGCGGCGACCTGATCGCCCAGTACGCCCGACGGCTCCCGGTGCACGTCTTCGTCACCTGGTTCGGAGTGCCACCGGGCGACGCGGGGCGCATCGTCGACGGCATCGCCGGGATGTTCAACTCCGCCGAGGACGCCGCCACCGCCTACGCCGACCTCGTACAGGTCGTCACCGATCTGGTCGCCGCCCGGCGCGACCGGCCGCGCCACGACCTGACCTCCTACCTCCTCGCCCATCCCGCGGACCTGGACAACGATGAGACGGTCCGTCAGATCACCCTGCTCATGAGCGCGGGTCACGATCCGATGACCAACCTGATCGGCAACGCGCTGCTGCACATGCTCACGGACGCCCGGTACGCGGGCTCGCTGCACGGCGGGGCGATGACGGCGCACGAGGCGATCGACGAGGTCCTCTGGCAAGACCCCCCGCTGGCCAACTTCTCGGCCCACTACCCCCGCCACGACACCGAGTTCCACGGTGTCCGGCTGCACGCGGGACAACTGGTCCTGGTCTCCTACGCCGCGGCCAACGGCCAGTCCGGGCCCGGCTTCCCCGCTTCCGGCACCCGCTCCGGATCCAGCGCCCACCTGGCCTGGTCGGCCGGTCCGCACCGATGCCCGGCGCAGCAGCCGGCGCTGCTCATGGCGATGACCGCGATCGAGCAGCTCACCAGCCAGCTGTGCGACATCGAACTGAGCGTTCCGATGGATGAGCTGAGATGGCGTCCGGGACCCTTCCACCGTGCCCTGGTGAGGCTTCCGGTACGTTTCACCCCTGTCGACATGAACGCGGCCACGGGCCGGGGGGACACGACCGAGGCCCCGCCGGGCGCGGACTCGGGCCGGGCGGACACGGACGCAGGCTCCCCGACAGGCGTGCCGATCGGCCCGTGAACCGTGTCGGTAGTACGCCGAACGGGTGAGGGACGAGAGAATTGCCCGATGAACAGCGAGCGCAGCGGGCGCAACGCCGACCGAAGCACAGACGGGGTGGTCCGGTGAGCAGGTACGACAGGTACGACGACGTCACGGACGAGCAGTGGGAGGGGCTTGCCCAGGTCGTGCCTCTGCGCAGCCGCAACGAGTGGCCGTCACGGGTCGATCACCGTACGGTCCCCGACGAGCCTTCGGAGGCCGAGCAGCGACGCCTCGTGGTGATCAGGGTCCAGGTCTTCGCGGACGCACGCGAGGTGGCGGAGTATCTGGTCGCGCAGGTTCCGGTGCTGCTCGACCTGACGAACGCCGAGCCGGACGTGGCCAAGCGCATCCTGGACTTCGCCAGTGGGGTCGTCTTCGGTCTCGGCAGCGGGATGCACCGGGTCGACCGGAACGTCTTCCTGCTGTCACCGGCGGGCATGGAGGTCGAGGGGGCGGCCGCGGCCGGCCTCCAGGGTTAGGCCGCGTCCGGCAGATGACGCCGTTCGCTCGCAGGGCGCCGCGTGCGGTGTCCGGTCCTGCGGCACCAGGCGTCCGTACGGCGGCGAGGTGTCTGTACGGCGGCGAGGTGTCTGTCCGGCGGCCGGGTGGGGGACCACCGCGTGCGGGACGCACTCGGCCGACCCCGGCAACGCGGTACGCGTCCCGGGCGTCGCACACCGGGCAGGAGGTGCGGGGCGCGCCCCGGCGGAGGAGCCGGCTCGTCCGGCGGTCACGCGCCAGGCGCGGAACCCGGCGAGCGGGGGAGGGCTTCCGGTACCGGCCTCCTCGATCACGGAAGCGGTGAGGTTCACCGGGCGGACGGCGGGCCCATGGCAGGCGGGAAGAAGCGGCTTCCGCGGTCGGGAAGGTCCACCGCGCGGGGGCGCCGCGGCAGACATAGCCCGATCGTAGGAAGGTCGGCCAGGCGGAACGGTTCTTCTGTTCACGGTCTGCATACCGTCCGCCCATGACTGCACTCCGCCCGGGAACCATCACGTCGTCGCCCGCCTCCGGTACGCCGCCGGGAACCACCATGCCGCCGCCCGCCTCCGGTACGCCACCGGATACCGTCGCCGACGCGGGGGTGCCCGGTGCCGGGAGTGTCCGTGTCCGCGCCGGTTCCGTCGCGTCGGTCGGCGCGGGTGCGCCGGTTCCCGCCGGACTCGTCCGCGCCGCTGAGCTCCTCGGCTCCGCCGAGTCTTTCCGCTCCATCGAGTCCCTCCACCCCACCACCGCATCGCCTTCCGCCGCATCGCCTTCCGCCGGATCCGTCGGCACTGCCGGACCTCTGCCTTCCGCCGGATCCGTCCGTCCCTCCGCCGCTCCGCCCTCGCTCGGATCCGTCCGTTCCGCCGGGCCCGTGGTCACCGAGCTGCGCCTTTCCGCCTTCGCCGCGCACCGGGGTGCCACGTTCCGCCTCGGCCCGGTCACGCTCTTCACCGGCTCCGGCGGCAGCGGCAAGTCGAGTGTGCTGCGGGCCTACGAGGCACTGGCGCGGCTGGCGGGCGGGGAGCCGCTCGGCGAGGTGTTCCCGGATCCGGAGGGCTGCGTACCGGAGGGGGCCGTGGCCGACACGCAGGGGCGGCGCGGGTTCCGCATCGGCTGTACCACGGACGGACCGGTGGGACCGGTGCGGCTCGATGTCGCCGTCCAGGCGGAGCCCACCCTGCGCATCGTCGGCGAGCGGCTCACCGGTGGTGGTGAGACGCTGCTCACCACCGCACTGCGCGATCCTGGCCGTTCGATGGTCCAGGCGGCCTGGCATACGGCCGGCACGGTCCCGGTCACCCGGGCACCGCTGCCCGACGACCGGCTCGGCACGGCCCTGCTGCCCCTGCGGGTGGCGGGCAGGACCGAGGGGCAGTTACAGGTCCTGGCCGCGGCGGAACAGACGATCGTGGCCCTCCGGTCGGTCTTCTCCTGCGAACCGCAGCCGTCGCGGATGCGTGCCCCGGTTCCGGCGGGTGACAACCGGCTGCGCCGAAGCTGCGACAACCTCGCGGCGGTGCTGGAGCGCACGCGCACGCAGTGTGCCCAACCCCACGCCCGGCTGGTCGCGGCGGCCCGCGCCGGTTGGACTCGGCCGGTCACCGCACTGGGCGTGGAACCGTTGCCGGACGGGCTGGTGCGCGCCGTGGTCCGGCGTGAGGGCGGTGGCAGCACGCCGCTCAGCCGGCTCGGCGACAGCGAGCTGCGGTACCTCGCGCACGCGCTCGTCCTGCTCGTCGGCCCCGGGGTGCTGGCGGTGGACGCCGTCGGAGAGGTGCCCTCGGCCCTCCAGACACTCACCGTGCTGGCCGACGGACTCGACCGCGACCTGGACGGACGGCAGTTGCACGGACTGCTGGATCTCGCGGTCTCGGTCGCCGCGACCGGTCATATCGGGCTGGTGGGCACGGTCACCGAACGGGGTGCGTTCGGGGCTGGGGAGACGGCCGGGGTGACAGTGGTAGACCTGTGATGGTGACGGAACTTGATGTACGAGCCCTGCAGCGACGACTGGCCGCCTTCGCGGCCGCGCGGGACTGGGGGCGATACCACACCCCGAAGAACCTGGCGATCGCGCTGAGCGTCGAGGCGTCCGAGCTGGTGGAGATCTTCCAATGGCTGACGCCGGAGGAGTCGGCGCGCGTGATGGAGGATCCCGGCACGGCGCACCGCGTGGCGGACGAGGTCGCGGATGTCCTCGCATATCTGCTGCAGTTGTGCGAGGCGCTGGGGGTTGATGCGCTGCAGGCGCTGTCGGAGAAGATCGACCGGAATGAGGTCAGATTTCCGATTCCGGGGCGCCCTGAGGGTGCCGCATCCCAGGATCGTTACTCTTCGGAGTGATCAACTTATCCACAGTTGAATTTGTGTCCACAGATTTCCGAATTCCCCTGGCTTTCCGATGCTGGTGCCCTCACTGTGGGTAATGGATGAGTTGAGCGGCTTTTCGTACGGACGGGGGTCACACATGGAAGCGGAGCGGCTTGTTGGAGTCAGTCGGCGTGCGCTGGCGCAGAGCCGGGGCACGCCGGACATCATCACCGAGGCGTGGCAGGCCCAGGCGCTCGCCCAGGCGATCGGCAGTCGGCTGGCCGTGGAGGGGCCGAAGGAGTTACGGGGCGAGGCGCGCGGGCTCAGTGAGATCGGTGGCAGAAGCGGAGGACCACTGGACCATCCGGCGGCGCGAGCGCAGGTCGCGAGGGCCGTCCAGTTGTCCGAACTGGTTGAACCCCGCGCGACGTTGACGAGTCTGGGAGCGTTGCTCGGGGAAGTGGGGATGGCCCTGGTGGGGGTGGCGTGCGAGACCGATGAGCAGGCGCTCTATTGGCAGTGCATGGAGGCGATCGACGCGGCCGACGAGTCGATGGACCGGGTGCACGGCATGTTGCGGTGTCTGGACGAACAGGAGCGGGAACGACGGCGAAGTCCGGAAGGAGGCCGGGAGCGGGACGGCCCGTTCGGTGCGGTCGGCAGACCGGTCGCTCCGGCAAAGGGCCGGTGGTGAGCAGCGGGCGGTGCGCGAACGCCATGCCGATTGTGACCAGCGGGTGGGTGTGATCAACGCGTCGATTGCGGCCACTGGTTCGGTCATGGTCCATGGATGGGGCGTGGTTCGTGGATCGGTGGCGAACGGCGAGTCGGCCGTGACCGGTGGAAACGGCCGGCAGTACCGCATCCGGCATCGGCAATGGTGGTACGTGCGGGGTACGGGGAGAGGAGCGGCCGGCGTCCCGAGGTGCAGGATGGTGGTATGGATCTTCGAATCTTCACCGAGCCCCAGCAAGGGGCCGACTACGACACTCTGCTCACCGTCGCCAAGGCGGCCGAGGACCTCGGCTTCGACGCCTTCTACCGTTCCGATCACTACCTTCGCATGGGCCCCGGCGACGGGCTGCCGGGCCCGACCGACGCGTGGATCACTCTGGCCGGGCTGGCGCGCGAGACCAAGCGAATCCGTCTCGGCACGCTCATGACCGCCGGGACCTTCCGGCTGCCGGGTGTCCTCGCCATCCAGGTCGCTCAGGTCGACCAGATGTCGGGCGGCCGAGTCGAGCTCGGACTCGGCGCGGGCTGGTTCGAGGAGGAGCACCGGGCCTATGGCATTCCGTTCCCCAAGGAGAAGTTCGGCAGGCTGGAGGAGCAACTGGAGATCGTCACCGGCCTGTGGTCGACCGAGATCGGTGAGACGTTCAGCTTCGACGGCACGTACTACCAGCTGACCGACTCGCCCGCGCTGCCCAAGCCCGCACAGGCCAAGGTGCCGATCCTGATCGGCGGGCACGGGGCGAAGCGCACCCCGAGGCTGGCCGCTCGGTACGCGGACGAGTTCAACATCCCCTTCGCGTCGCTGGAGGACAGCGAGAAGCAGTTCGGCCGGGTCCGGGAAGCGGCTCAGGCGGTCGGCCGCGCGCCCGACGATCTGGTGTACTCCAACGCCCTCGTCGTCTGTGTCGGCAAGAACGACGCGGAAGTGGCGCGTCGCGCTTCCGCGATCGGCCGTGAGGTCGAGGAGTTGAAGGCCAACGGACTCGCGGGCTCGCCCGCCGAGGTCGTCGACAAGATCGGCCGGTACGGCGCGATCGGATCGTCCCGCATCTACCTCCAGGTCCTGGACCTGGACGATCTGGAGCATCTGGAGCTGATCTCGTCCCAGGTCCAGTCCCGGCTCGGCTGAACGGGCCGCCGCCCACGCCGTCCGATCGGGGAACGGCCCGGGCGCTCTCCAGCAGGAGGCCGCTCGGCACCGGAGGGTCCGGGACGCCGACCGGGACCGGACCCCGGGATCGGCTCGGGGGTTCGGCCCGGCCTCGATCTGCCGGGGCGGCCCGGGGCGAGGGGCCCGGCCCGGGCCGCCCTCAAGACCCAGGGTGGTCGAGGCGCGTCGTGGCTCATGAAGGAGGCAACCTTGCAATCCGTCCGACGTCCGGTCGAGGGCGCGTCCGCCCGCGGTCTCGGTCATGCGCTTTCCCAGGGAGTGGTCCTGCTCGACGGGGGTCTTTCCAATCAACTGGAGGCGCAGGGGTGCGACCTGTCCGATGCCCTGTGGTCGGCCCGCTCGCTGGCTGACGAGCCGGAGCAGATCGTCGCGGCGCACACGGCCTATGCGCGGGCGGGCGCGCAGGTGCTCATCACGGCGAGCTACCAGGCGACCTTCGAGGGGTTCGGGCGACGAGGGATCGGGCGGGCCGGGGCGGCGGAGCTCTTCGCCCGCAGCGTCCGGCTGGCGAGGCGGGCCGCGGAGGGAGCGGAGCGGGAGATATGGGTCGCCGCCTCGATCGGCCCGTACGGCGCGATGCTGGCGGACGGCAGTGAGTACCGGGGCCGATACGGGCTCTCGGTCCGGGAGCTGGAGCGGTTCCACCGGCCCCGGATCGAGGCACTCGCCGAGGCGGGGCCCGACGTGCTGGCGCTGGAGACGGTGCCGGACGTCGACGAGGCCGAGGCGATGCTCCGGGCGATCGAGGGATGCGGGCTGCCCGCCTGGCTCTCGTACAGCGTCGCGGGGGACCGGACCAGGGCGGGACAGCCGCTGGAGACGGCCTTCGCGGTGGCAGCGGGGTGCGATCAGGTGCTCGCCGTGGGGGTGAACTGCTGCGATCCGGCGGATGCGGACCGGGCGGTGCGGGTGGCGGCCGAGACGGCGGGGAAGCCGGTCGTCGTCTATCCCAACAGCGGCGAGCGGTGGGACACCCGGGGCGCGGCGTGGGCGGGCGGCGTCACGTTCGATCCCGGCACGGCACGGTCCTGGCGGGACGCGGGCGCGCGGCTGGTGGGCGGGTGCTGCCGGATCGGACCGGACACCGTCACGGAGCTGGCCGAGGTGCTCGGTGTCGGCGCCGGGCGTGCGGAAGGGAGGGGTGACCAGGAAGTACGGCGGGAGCAAGGCACTTGAAAATGCTTGGTGGTGGGTGAGTGGACCGGACCATAATCGGACGTGTGTTCTTGACGATCAGTACCACCGGCGACCCGGAACGTCCCGCGACCGACCTCGGCTTTCTGCTGCACAAGCATCCCGACAAGGCACAGGCGTTCTCCACCTCTCACGGCACGGCACACGTCTTCTATCCCGAGGCGTCCGCCGAGCGCTGCACGGCGGCGCTCCTGCTGGAGGTGGATCCCGTGGCACTGGTGCGTCGAGGCAAGGGCAAGGGAAGGGGCGGCGCCCCCGACGCGGCACTCGCACAGTACGTCAACGACCGTCCGTACGCGGCGTCCTCGCTGCTCTCCGTGGCGATGAGCACAGTCTTCAAGACCGCGCTGAAGGGGGCGTGCCAGGCGCTGCCCGAGCGCGCCCGGACGCCGCTCCCCCTGCGGATCGAGGTGCCCGCGCTGCCGGCGCGCGGCGGATCGGAACTGGTGCGCGCACTTTTCGGGCCGCTCGGCTGGACGAGGGTGGACGCGGTGGCCATACCGCTGGACGAGCGATTCCCGGAGTGGGGGGACTCGCGGTACGTCCGGCTTGCGCTGGAGGGCGAGTTGAGGCTCGCGGACGCGTTGCGACAGTTGTACGTCCTGCTCCCGGTGCTCGACGACGCCAAGCACTACTGGGTCGCACCGGACGAGGTGGACAAGCTGCTGCGGGCGGGAGAGGGCTGGCTGGCCACGCACCCCGAGCGGAAACTGATCACGAGCCGCTATCTGTCCCGGCGGTGGGACCTGTCGCGGCAGGCGGCACAGCGGCTCGAACTGGTGCGGCTCGCAGAGTCGGACGACCTCGACGTCGAGAACGTCGACAACGCCGTGGACGAGACCGAGGACACCGAGGAGAAGCCGGTGCCACTGGCCGAGCAGCGGCGCACCGCGATTCTGGACGCGCTGCGCGCGGCCGACGCGCGCCGGGTGCTCGACCTCGGCTGCGGCCAGGGACAGTTGGTGCAGGCGCTGCTCAAGGACACCGCGTTCACACAGATCGTCGGCGTGGACGTCTCCATGCGCGCCCTGACCGTCGCCGCGCGACGGCTCAAGCTGGACCGGATGGGTGAGCGGCAGGCCGCGCGGATCACGCTCCGGCAGAGTTCGCTCACCTACACCGACAAACAGCTGAAGGGCTATGACGCGGCCGTGCTCAGCGAGGTCGTCGAACACCTCGACCTGCCGAGGCTGCCCGCGCTGGAGTACGCGGTGTTCGGTTCGGCCCGCCCTCGGACCGTGCTCGTGACGACGCCGAACGCCGAGTACAACGTCCGCTGGGAGACCCTGCCGGCCGGACACATGCGTCATGGCGACCACCGGTTCGAATGGACCAGGGCCGAGTTCCGCGCATGGGCCCGGAACGTGGCCGAGCGGCATGGATACCGCGTCGAGTTCCGCCCCGTGGGGCCCGATGACCCGGAGGTCGGGCCGCCCACGCAGATGGCCCTGTTCACGATGACCGCCGCCGACGACACCGGGCGCCGGGCCAGAGGCCGGGCCGCCGACACCCAGGGGAGCGCGTCCGGGAACGGATCCGCGCACCGGACCGAGACGGAGGGAGAAGCCGCATGACCAGCACGTCCCGCGCCCTGCCCGTGACCGACCTCTCCCTCGTGGTCCTCATCGGAGCCAGCGGCTCCGGCAAGTCCACCTTCGCCCGCAGGCACTTCAAGCCGACACAGGTCGTCTCCTCGGACTTCTGCCGAGGTCTCGTCGCCGACGACGAGAACGACCAGAGTGCCAGTCGGGACGCCTTCGACGTCCTGCACACGATCGTCGGCAAGCGGCTCGCCGCCGGCCGGCTGACCGTGGTGGACGCCACCAATGTCCAGGCCGAGGGCCGCGGACAGCTCGTCCGGTTGGCCCGGAGCCACGACGTGCTGCCCATCGCGATCGTCCTCGACCTGCCCGAGGAGGTCTGCCTCGCCCGCAACGCGGCCCGCCCCGACCGGGCCGACATGCCGCGCCGCGTCATCCAGCGCCACCGCCGCGAACTGCGGCGCTCGCTGCGCGGCCTGGAACGCGAGGGCTTCCGCAAGGTGCACGTCCTGCGCACCGAGGAGGAGGTCGAGCGCGCCGAAGTCGTGCTGGAACGCCGCTACAACGATCTGCGCCACCTCACCGGTCCCTTCGACATCATCGGCGACGTCCACGGCTGCCGTTCCGAGCTGGAGGCGCTGCTCGCCGAGCTCGGCTACGTCGACGGCGCGCACCCGGACGGGCGCACGGCCGTCTTCGTCGGCGACCTGGTGGACCGTGGCCCCGACAGCCCCGGTGTCCTGCGCCGCGTCATGTCCATGGTGTCGGCGGGCAACGCCCTGTGCGTACCGGGCAACCACGAGAACAAGCTCGGCCGGTACCTCAAGGGCCGCAAGGTCCAGCACACCCATGGACTCGCCGAGACCATCGAGCAGCTGGAGCGCGAGGACGAGAGGGACCCGGCGTTCCGGGAGCGGGTGCGGGAGTTCATCGACGGGCTCGTCAGCCACTACGTGCTCGACGGGGGCGCACTCGTCGTCTGTCACGCCGGGCTGCCCGAGAAGTACCACGGGCGCACCTCCGGCCGGGTCCGCTCGCACGCGCTGTACGGGGACACCACCGGCGAGACCGACGAGTTCGGCCTGCCCGTGCGCTATCCGTGGGCGGAGGAGTACCGGGGCCGAGCCGCCGTGGTGTACGGCCACACCCCGGTGCCCCACACCTCCTGGGTCAACAACACCATCTGCCTGGACACGGGCGTGGTCTTCGGCGGGAAGATGACCGCGCTGCGGTGGCCGGAGCGCGAGATCGTCGACGTCCCGGCCGAGCAGGTCTGGTACGAGCCGGTCAAGCCGTTGACCACCGAGGCGCCGGGCGGCCGGGAGGGCCGGCCGCTGGACCTCGCCGATGTGCACGGCCGCCGGATCGTGGAGACCCGGTACCTGGGCCGGGTCGCGGTCCGTGAGGAGAACGCCGCGGCGGCGCTGGAGGTCATGAGCCGGTTCGCCGTCGCCCCCCAGCTGCTCGGCTACCTCCCCCCGACCATGGCGCCCACGGCCACCTCGCGCGAGGACGGCTATCTGGAGCACCCGGCCGAGGCGTTCGCCCAGTACCGGGCGGACGGTGTCGCCCGCGTGGTGTGCGAGGAGAAGCACATGGGCTCCCGCGCGGTGGCCCTGGTCTGCCGGGACGCGGACACCGCCCGCGAGCGCTTCGGTGTGGGGGACGCCACCCGCGCCCCCGGCGGCGCGGACGGCCCGACCGGTGCGCTGTACACCCGTACCGGGCGCCCGTTCTTCGGCGACGCCGCGTTCACCGAGGCGGTTCTCGACAGGCTGCGTACCGCCGTCACCGCCGCCGGGCTCTGGGAGGAGTGGGGCACCAACTGGGTGCTGCTCGACGCCGAGCTGATGCCGTGGTCCCTCAAGGCGTCCGGGCTGCTGCGCTCGCAGTACGCCTCCGTCGGCGCCGCGTCGGGCGCCGCCCTGCCCGCGGCGGGCGCGGCTCTGGCGGCAGCGGCGGCGCGCGGAGTGGACGTGACCGCCCTCGCCGACCGCCGGCGCGCGCGGTCCGAGGACGCGGCCGCGTTCACCGAGGCGTACCGCCGCTACTGCTGGAGCACCCAGGGCCTGGACGGGGTCCGGTTCGCGCCGTTCCAGGTGCTCGCCGTGGAGGGTCGCTCACTGGCCGCGGTGCCGCACGACGAGCAGCTGGCCTGGATCGACCGGATGGTCGAGCACGATCCGACGGGACTCTTCCAGGTCACCCGGCGGATCGTCGTCGACACGGGTGACGAGGCATCGGTGCGTGCCGGGACCGACTGGTGGCTGGAGCTGACCGGGAACGGCGGTGAGGGCATGGTCGTCAAACCGCTCGCCGCGCTCGTGCGGGACGGCCGCGGACGGCTCGTCCTGCCCGGGCTCAAGGTACGCGGTCGGGAATACCTCCGGATCATCTACGGACCCGAGTACACCCGCCCGGAGAACCTGGAGCGGCTGCGCGGCCGGTTCCTCGGCCACAAGCGCTCGCTGGCGCAGCGGGAGTACGCGCTCGGGCTCGAAGCGCTGGACCGGCTGGCCGACGGGGAGCCGCTGTGGCGGGTCCACGAAGCGGTGTTCGCGGTACTGGCCCTGGAGTCGGAGCCGGTCGACCCCCGCCTCTGAGGCCCCGCCCGGCGCCGGTGCCGGGACGGACACGGGCCGCCGGTCACGGCGCTCGCGTCCGTCCTGGTCCAGCGGGCCGGCGCACCGCGCGGGCCGTCGCGCCCGCGCCGGCGGACGGCGCGCGCCACGAAGACGGGAAACCCGCTGGCGATTCGCCGGGTGAACGATCCTCCGCGCGGTGAGGATGGAGGCATGGGATTCCACGTCGACTCCGAGACCGGGCGGCTGCGCCGCGTCATCGTGCACCGTCCGGATCTGGAACTGAAGCGGCTCACACCCGACAACAAGAACGCGCTGCTGTTCGACGACGTGCTCTGGGTCCGCCGGGCCCGCCAGGAGCACGACGGCTTCGCGGACGTGCTGCGCGACCGCGGGGTGGAGGTGCACCTCTTCGGTGATCTGCTGCGTGAGTCGTTGGAGATCCCGGTGGCCAGGCGGCTCGTCCTGGACCGGGTCTTCGACGAGAAGGAGTACGGACCGCTCGCCACCGAGCACCTCCGGGCGTCCTTCGAGGACTTGCCTGCCTCGGAGCTGGCGCTGGCGCTGGTCGGCGGGATGACCAAGCGGGAGTTCCTGGAGCGGCATGCCGAGCCGACCTCTGTCCGCTTCCACGTCATGGACCTCGACGACTTCCTGCTCGACCCGCTGCCGAACCACCTCTTCACCCGGGACACCTCCGCCTGGATATACGACGGGGTGTCCATCAACGCGATGCGCTGGCCGGCCCGGCAGCGCGAGACCGTCCACTTCGAGGCGATCTACCGTCATCATCCGCTCTTCACCGGCCCCGACGCGGGTGCCTTCCACCGCTGGTCGCAGGGGCAGGACGACTATCCCTCCACCATCGAGGGCGGTGACGTCCTGGTCATCGGGAACGGTGCCGTGCTCATCGGGATAAGCGAACGCACCACCCCGCAGGCCGTCGAGATGCTGGCCCGCGGGCTGTTCGACGCGGGCTCGGCGCGCACGATCGTGGCGCTCGACATGCCCAAGCGCCGGGCGTTCATGCATCTGGACACGGTCATGACCATGGTCGACGGCGACACCTTCACGAAGTACGCGGGCCTGGGCATGCTGCGTTCGTACACCATCGAACCGGGCGACGGGCCGAGGGACCTGAAGGTCACCGATCACCCGCCCGAGCAGATGCACCACGCGATCGCGCATGCCCTCGGGCTGGACTCGATCCGGGTCCTCACAGCCGTCCAGGACGTGCACGCCGCCCAGCGCGAGCAGTGGGACGACGGCTGCAACGTGCTCGCCGTCGAACCGGGTGTCGTGGTCGCGTACGAGCGCAACGTCACCACCAACACCCATCTGCGCAAGGAGGGCATCGAGGTCATCGAGATCCCCGGCAGCGAGCTGGGCCGGGGCAGGGGCGGGCCCCGCTGCATGAGCTGCCCCGTGGAGCGCGATGCCGTGCGGTGATGCGGGCGCCCCGGGAGCGACAGTGTTCGGAGCCGGAGCCGGCTCCCTTCGTGCTCCCAGCGGCACTGTATAGCGATGCAAGGCTTCGTATAGACTTTCATGGTCGCTGAATGTTCGATCGCCGCCTCACCCAGGAGCTGTCCCATGGCCATAGACCTCGCAGGCCGCCACTTCCTCAAGGAGCTGGACTTCACGGCCGAGGAGTTCCGCGGTCTGATCGATCTCGCGGCCGAGCTCAAGGCCGCGAAGAAGTCGGGTGCCGAGGTGCGGCGGCTGCGTGGCAAGAACATCGCTCTGATCTTCGAGAAGACCTCGACCCGCACCCGCTGCGCCTTCGAGGTGGCGGCCGCCGACCAGGGGGCCTCCACGACCTACCTCGATCCCTCGGGCTCCCAGATGGGACACAAGGAATCGGTGAAGGACACGGCACGCGTCCTCGGTCGCATGTTCGACGGTATCGAGTACCGCGGCGACAGCCAGGCAGCCGTCGAGGAACTGGCCGTCCACGGCGGCGTTCCGGTCTTCAACGGCCTCACCGACGACTGGCACCCGACCCAGATGCTCGCCGACGTGCTCACCATGACCGAGCACAGCAGGAAGCCGCTGGACCGCATCGCCTTCGCCTATCTCGGTGACGCCCGCTTCAACATGGGCAACTCGTACCTGGTCACCGGGGCACTGCTGGGCATGGACGTACGGATCGTCGCGCCGAAGTCGTACTGGCCGGCCGACGAGATCGTCGGCGAGGCCCGCAGGCTGGCCGAAACGAGCGGCGCGACTGTCACCCTCACCGAGGACATCGCCGAAGGCGTCAAGGGAGTGGACTTCGTCGCGACCGACGTCTGGGTCTCCATGGGGGAGCCCAAGGAGGTCTGGGCCGAGCGGATCGAGGCTCTCGCGCCGTACGCCGTGACCATGGACGTCCTGCGGGCCACCGGCAACGCGGACGTGAAGTTCCTGCACTGCCTTCCGGCCTTCCACGACCTCGGCACCGCGGTCGGGCGGGAGGTCGCGGCGGCCCATGGGTTGACGGAGCTGGAGGTCACCGACGAGGTCTTCGAGTCCGCCCACTCCATCGTCTTCGACGAGGCCGAGAACCGGATGCACACGATCAAGGCCGTTCTGGTGGCCACGCTGGCGGGCCCGGCGGCCGGGGCCACGGCTTGCGGCGGCTGACCGCATGGTCATGCACCCGATTGGGTGAACATGCGCAGGGGTGACTACTATCGTGCCCCTTGGTGGGGTTCGGGCGCGGACGCTCGAACCCCGCTTTCGTGAGTGCCAGCCCACGGCGCCGCGGCCCCTCCGGCAGCCCCAATCCTGCCGACGGCCGTACCCCGTCCGGCTCCGAAGCCCCGGCGGCCTTCGAAGTTCCACCGGCGCCGGGGCTCCCCACGGGCCCCCGGCGCCGCCCCCCACATGCTCCACCAGAGAAGAGATCGCCCCGTGAGTCCGCTGCGCCCGCCGAACCGTCCGAGCCCGGCCGGTCCGCGCATCAAGAACCCCCTCCAGCTGATCGCCGAATCCGGCGCCGACCTGGAGGGGCACGGCCTCAAGCGCACCATGGGCCTCTTCCAGCTGGTGTGCTTCGGTGTCGGCGCCGTCGTCGGCACCGGCATCTTCGTCGGCCTCTCCGACAGCGTCGCGAAGGCCGGGCCGGCCGTCGTGCTCTCCTTCGTGCTCGCCGCGATCACGTGCGTCTTCACCGCCTTCTCCTTCGCCGAGCTGGGCAGCGCGATCCCGGTGTCCGGCAGCTCGTACTCCTTCGCCTACGCGACCTTCGGTGAACGAGTCGCGTTCCTCGTCGGCTGGTGCCTGCTGCTGGAGTACGGGGTCTCGGTCTCCGCGGTCGCCGTCGGCTGGAGCCAGTACCTCAACGAACTCCTGGACAGCCTGTTCGGCGGGCAACTGCCCGCCGCGCTCTCGGCGGGGCCCGCCGACGGCGGACTGATCAACCTGCCGGCCGTGTTGGTGATCATGATGGCCGCCGCCCTGCTGGTGCGCGGCGTCCGGGAGAGTGCCGGGGCCACCGCCGCGATGGCCGTGCTCAAGATCGGCATTCTGGCCCTGTTCTGCGCGATCGCCTTCACGGCCTTCCGGCACGGAAACCTCACGCCCTTCCTCGCGCACGGGGTGGGCGGGGTCACCGCGGGCGCGTCGCTGGCCTTCTTCTCGTACATCGGCTTCGACGCCATCACCACCGCAGGCGAGGAGGTCAGAAACCCGCGCCGGAACATCCCGATCGCGATCATGGTCTGCATCGGCCTGGTGACTGTGCTCTACTGCGCCGTCGCGCTCGCCGCCATCGGCGCGCTCGGCCCGCGGGACGTCGCCGGCAGGCCAGCCGCGCTCTCGATCGTCGTCGACCAGGTCACCGGATCGTCCGCCGGGGGCGCGGTCATCGCGTTCGGGGCGGTCGTCGCGATCGCCTCCGTCGTGCTCACGGTGATGTACGGCCAGACCCGCATCCTGATGTCGATGTCCCGCGACGGCCTGATCCCGCGCGTCTTCGAGCGGGTCTCCGCGCGCACCTCGACGCCGGTCGCCAACACCTGGGTCACGGCGGTGGTCTTCGCGGTCCCGGCGGCCTTCTCGTCGCTCGACGTGGTGGTGAACCTGACCACCATCGGCACCCTCGGCATCATGGTCGTGGTGAACCTCGCGGTGATCATGCTGCGCCGCCGCAACCCCGAGGTGCGCGGGTCGTTCCGAGTGCCGCTGTATCCCCTGAGCCCCGTTCTGGGCGTCGGTTTCTGCCTCTACCTCATGTACGGGACGGGCTGGGCGACCTGGGTCCAGTTCGCCGTGTTCCTGCTGGTCGGCGCGGTGGTGTACGCCTGCTACGGGCGTAGCCGCTCCCGGCTTGCCGCGTCGCAGGCCCGGTAGGGGCCGGGCGGCTCCCCGGGCGGCGCCCGGGTGTTGAGGTCAGTCGCGGGGCGCCGCCTGGGACGGCAGCGTGAACCACACGGCCTTGCCGTGCTCCGTCGTGCGGTGACCGCAGGAGGCGCTGAGCGTGCGGATGAGCAGCAGGCCCCGGCCGTGCTCCTGCCAGGGGTCCGGTTCGCGGCCGGGCATGGGACGGGAGAGGTCGCCGGGAGGCGTGGGGTCGCGGTCGTGCACCTCCACCTGGCAGCCGGTCGGGTAGAGCTCCACCACCAGTTCGATGGGCTCGTCGCCGCGGGTGTGCTCCACCGCATTGGCGACCAGTTCGGCGGTGAGGAGTTCGGCGGTCTCGGAGTCGGCTGCCGCCTCGATGTCCGCCAGTGCCGTACGGATCAGCGCTCGGGCGACCGGAACGGCCACCGTCGTGTGCGGCAGGGCGACCCGCCAGGAGGCGGGGAAGGGGGCATCGGGTGGCACGGCAGCGTTTCCGTTCCGGAGTCGGGGACTCCCTGTCGGGTGACTCTCTTGAGGTCAATAACTTCTGAACTTCAACCTTACGAAGCGCAACAACTCGGACAAGGGTCCGCCGACCGGTGCGAAGGGGGACGTTCGGCACTACGTTCTCACGCTCCGGCATATCGCTTTCCCATGACGGAAGTCACATATAAGTGATACTTTCGTGGGAAGATGGCGGCCCGACGGCTGAAGCGGAGCCGCCTTCGTGAGCCCGTTTCCCGGCTCCGCCCCCCGAACGGATGAATGGCGTCATCTGTGCCTGACGACGGACGACGGAGTCGCCACCGTCACCCTCGACCGGCCCGAGAGACTCGACGCGCTCACCTTCGGCGCCTGCGTCGATCTGCGTGACCTGCTCGCCGGACTGTCCCGTGAGCGCCGCGTACGCGCCCTGGTGCTCGCGGGGGAGGGGCGCGGCTTCTGCTCGGGCGGCGACGTCGACGAGATCACCGGCGTCCCGCTCGCCCCGTTCAGTCCCCTTCGGGTCCACCGCCGCGCAGGCGGAAACGCTGGAGCTTCCCCGTCGCCGTGCGCGGGAGGGCGGGCACGAACTCGATGACACGCGGGCACTTGTGCGGGGACAGCTCGCCCTTCACATAGGTCAGCAGCTCATCGGACGACAGGCGCGCGCCCGCGCGCGGCACCACGTACGCCACCACGATCCGGCCGCGCAGCTCGTCCGCCTTGCCCACCACCGCGGCCTCCGCCACCCGAGGATGCCGCAGGAGGACGTCCTCGACCTCGGGGCCGGCGATGTTGTAGCCGGAGGAGACGATCATGTCGTCCGCGCGGGCGACGAAGCGGAAGTAGCCGTCAGCGTCCCGCACATAGGTGTCGCCGGTGATGTTCCAGCCGTGCGCCACGTACTCCCGCTGGCGTTCGTCGGCGAGGTAGCGGCAGCCGACCGGCCCGCGCACGGCGAGCAGACCGGGCTGTCCGTCCGGCACCTGCCGCCCTTCGCGGTCCAGCACCCGGGCCTGCCATCCGGGCACCGGAAGACCGGTGGTGCCGGGGCGGACCGCGTCATCGGCGGCGGAGACGAAGATGTGCAGGAGTTCGGTGGCACCGATGCCGTTGATGATGCGCAGCCCCGTCCGCTCGTACCAGGACCACCACGTGGCGGCCGGAAGGTTCTCCCCGGCCGAGACGCAGCGCCGCAGCGCGCTCAGATCGTGCCCGTCCACCTGGTCGAGCATCAGACGGTAGGCGGTCGGAGCGGTGAACAGCACCGATACCCGATGGGCGGCGAGCGCGGGCAGCAGCCGGTCCGGGCCGGACCGTTCGAGCAGCAGCGCGCTGGCACCGGCCCGCAGCGGGAATACGACGAGACCGCCGAGCCCGAAGGTGAAGCCGAGCGGCGGACTGCCCGCGAACACGTCGTCGCGGGTGGGACGCAGTACATGGCGCGAAAACGTGTCCGCGATGGCGAGCACGTCCCGGTGGAAGTGCATGCAGCCCTTGGGACGTCCGGTGGTGCCCGAGGTGAAGGCGATCAGCGCGACGTCGTCCGCCGCCGTGTCCACCGGGGGGTAGGGACCCGCTTCGGCTCTGGCCCCGGCCAGGCGCAGCAGATCGTCCGGCCCACCGCCTCCGTACACCGTGATCCGCAGCCCCGGCACCCTGGCCCGCACCAGGTCGTCGACGGCCCGGACGTCGCACAGCGCATGGCTCACCCGGGCGATCGAGCCGATGGCGGCCAGTTCGGCCGCCCGCTGCCGGTCCAGGACCGTGACGGCGATCGCGCCCGCCTTCAGCACCGCGAGCCAACAGGCCGCCAGATGAAGGGTGGTGGGGCCCCGCAGCATGACCCGGTTGCCGGGGACGACCCCCAGATCGGTGGTCATGACGTGGGCGATCCGGTCCACCCGCTCCCGCAGCTCCCCGTAGCTCCATACCGCGCCGCCGACGCTACGGAAGGCCGGGCGGTCGGAGCCCAGCCGGTCGGCGGTCCGGTCCAGGAGTTCCGTCGCGCAGTTGAGCCGGGCGGGGTAGCGCAGTTCGGGGAGGTCGAAGAGCAGCTCCGGCCACTGGTCCGGGGAAGGAAGGTGTTCGCGGGCGAAGGTGTCGAGGTGCGCTGAGGTCTTCGGGTCCATGACGGATCGCCCCCTTGTCGCCCTTGGAGCGTATCGTTCCGGTGACGGTAGTCAACGGTCCGTGACATGGCGAAGGCAGGCGGAACCGGCGGGGCCGGGCGCACGGACGGGATACGGACATGACGCCCCGCCAGTGCTGTTGGCCGGTGAAGCTTTCCGGCCAACAGCACGGGCCCGGCGGATGAGGGACGGCGGAACGGGGGAGCGGGGGAGTCGGGGGAGCCGGGAGGACGAGAGCAAACGGAGACACGGGTACGCGGATGAGGGGGCAGGCGATACGCGTGTACGCGAAAGGCGAAGGTACGCGGAGACGAGGAATCCAGCGAACGAGAAGCACGCCACAGACGAGACGCGACAGGAGAGACGCCGTGATGACGGCATTCTCGCTCGATCCGGAACAGACCTCTTGGTGCGAGGAGCTGAGAACCCTCGCCGAACCGGCCCCGGGCGCAGGCTCCGATCACGGAGGCCGGCGGCTGACCGGGGAGAAGTGCTGGATCTCCGGCGCCCCGGGGGTCGATTTCCACACCGTCTTCGCCCGCACGACGCGGGGCGCCGGAGCACGCGGAGTCACCGCGTTCCCCGTGCCCGCCGACCGCCCCGGCCTCACCGGCACCGCACTGGACATGCTCGCTCCACGCCCCGTCGGGCCCCTGGTCCTCGACGGTGTGCCCGTCACCGTCGACGATGTGCTCGGCGAACCGGACCGGGGCTTCCGGGTCGCCATGGACACCTTGAACCTCTTCCGCCCCGGCGTGGGCGCGTTCGCCGTCGGCATGGCCCGCGCCGTCCAGCTGCACGGCGCCCGCGCCCTGCGCCGCGGCCACCTCCTCGAACACCACGACCGGGAGGTCCGCGCGCCACGGAACCACGAAGGCGCCAGCGAGGTCCGGCGCACCGTCATCGCCAAGGAGCTGTACGCGAACAGGGAGGCGTCCGCATGAGTCCGGTGCACCGGATCAACCCCACCGAACTGTCGCCCCCGGCGGGGTTCTCGCACGCCGTCGCGGCGACCGGCGGCCAACTCGTCTTCCTGGCCGGGCAGACCGCCCTCGACCCGGGCGGCCGGGTCGTCGGAGGCACGCTCCCCGAGCAGTTCAGCGCGGCGCTCACCAATCTGCTCACCGCCCTGCGGGCGGCGGGCGGCGTTCCGGCGGACCTGGCCCGGGTCACCGTGTACGCCACCGACGTGGCCGAGTACCGCGCCCACACCGTCGAACTGGGCCGGATCTGGCACCGGTTGGCAGGCCGCGACTACCCGGCGATGGCGGTGATCGGGGTGGCGAGTCTCCGGGACGAGCAGGCACTCGTCGAAATCGACGGGGTGGCGGTCCTGCCCTGAGCGCGCCCCCCGCGGATCGTGATCAGGACGAACCGTGAAACCCGCAGAGCGGACGGCGTGAAACCCGCAGAGCGGACCGCACGGGCGTCGGGCGGGCCGGACCGGGGACCGGCGGTCCGGCCCGCCCGCCCCGCGCGACCGGTCCGCCTCGCCCCGCCGCCCCGGCAGCCGCACGGGGCGGCGGGGCGGCGGGACGGGCGGGCGCCGGTCAGTAGGGCTTCACCAGCGCGTGGGCCGCGCCCGGTATGCCGATCCTCAGCAGCTCGTCCTCCTCGGGCGTGGTCTCGCTGCCCGTCTCCTGCTTGAGGACGGCGCGCGACATGGCCTGCACCCACATGGCACGGGGGCGGCGGCGCGCCTCCCAGGCGTCGAGCGCCGCGTCCACATCGGTCTCGGCGTCCAGCGACTGGGCGAGCACCAGCGCGTCCTCGACGGCCATGGCCGCGCCCTGGGCGATGTGCGGGGTGGAGGCGTGCGCGGCGTCACCGGCCAGCACCACCCGGCCGACGTGCCACGGCTCCTCGACCGTCACCTGGGAGATCCGCGAATACACTACCGAGGCCGGGTCGGTGATCGCGGCCAGCGCCTCGGCGACCGGACCGGAGAACATCGTCAGCCGCTCGGCGAGTTGCTCGTGGGCCCGCTCCGGGTCCGGCCGGAAGTCCTCGGCCTCCGCGAACACCGCGCCCAGGTACATCAGGTCATCGGTGATCGGGGTCAGCAGCGCCTTGGCCTCCTTGCCCGCGGTGCCCATTACCACCCCTTGGACCCGGGGCTGCCGGGGCACGGTCACCCGCCAGTTGGCGAAGCCGGTGTACTCGGGGGTGTAACGGTTCCCGTACAGCCGGGTGCGCAACGGCGAACCGATGCCGTCGAAGCCGACGACCAGGTCCCAGCGGCCGGTGGAGCCGTCGGAAAGGGTGACGTCCACACCGGCGCCGTCGTCGGTCAGTTCGGTGATGGTGGTGCCGAAACGGATCGCGGCACCCGCGGCGACCGCGGCGGCGTTGAGCACCCGGGCCAGGGCCGGGCGCGGAATGCCGTTGTTTGAGGGGGCGTCGTCCATCCGCGGCTGGGGTATCTCGGCGAGCGTTCCGCCGGCCGGGTCGACGATGGTGAGGGTCTCCCACTCGAAACCCGCCTCGAGGCAGTCGTCCAGGACGCCGATCTCGCGCATCACGTGCAGGGCGTTGGACGGCTGGATGATGCCGACCCCCAGTGCCTCCACTTCGTCGCGGACTTCTGCGACTTCGACGGTGTGGCCGCATCGGCCCAGCGCGGTGGCGAGCGTGAGCCCGCCGATGCCGCCGCCGTGGACGAGGACACGCAGGGGTGATGCCATCTCAGGTTTCTCCAGAACGCGAAGGACAGGACGAAGGGCGGGACGAGGGAGGGGACGAGGAGGGGGAGACGGGAGGGGCGCGACCGGCCGGCGGGCGCGGCGGCGGCGACCGTCAGGCGGTGCCGGCCGACAGGCCCATCAGATGGTCCACCAGCGCCAGCAGCACGTCCCGGGAGAACGGTCGCTCGCGGACGTCGCCGACCAGCAGGGGCACATGCGGATCAAGGTCGAGCGCGGCCCTGATCTCCTCCGGCGTACGGGTGTTGTGGCCGTGGAAGCAGTTGATCGCCACGACGAACGGGATGTTCCGGCTCTCGTAGAAGTCGATCGAGGCGAAACTCGTCTCCAGCCTGCGGGTGTCGGCGATCACCACCCCGCCCAGCGCCCCGTTCACCAGGTCGTTCCACATGAACCAGAAGCGTTCCTGGCCGGGGGTGCCGAAGAGGTAGACCACCAGCTCCGGACTGACCGTGATCCGGCCGAAGTCCAGCGCCACGGTGGTGGTGTCCTTCTGGTCGACACCGGCCAGGTCGTCGACGCCGACGCTCGCCTGGGTCAGATACTCCTCGGTGCTCAGCGGGGTGACCTCGCTGACGGCGCCGACCATGGTCGTCTTGCCGACGCCGAAGCCCCCGGCGATGAGGATCTTGACGGCGGCGGGAGCCGCCTGACTGATTGTCATGTTGGTTCAGAGTCTCCGGAGTCCGTCACGAACGGCGGCCAGCAGGCCCATGTCGGCGCCGCCGGCCGCCCGCGCCACCGAGAGCGGCGCGCGGGCCGTCAGCAGGCCCTGGGCGACGAGGTCGGCCAGCAGGATCTTGGTCACCGACACCGGGAGGCCGAGGTCGGACGACACCTCGGCGACCGCGGAAGGCCGACGGCAACGCTCCAGGATCAGCCGGTGCTCCGGCTGGAGACGCCCCGGCAGTATCGGTGCACCGTGCTCGTTCCTCGGGTCCCGCGCGGTGGTGAGCACGGTGATGAGGCTGAAGTCGTCGCGCTCGGGAGCGGTCCGGCCCCGGGTGATGGTGTACGGGCGCACCATCGTGCCCGCCCCGTCCTCCCCGGCGTCCTCATCCCAGTTGGGAGTCACGCGCGCTGCCCGTCCCCGGTGCCGAAGGCGTCGAACTCGCCGCGGGCCGGGGTGGCGAGCTTCTGGCCGACCTGCTGGACGAGGTTGTGCATGGCGAGGGACATGATCTCGGCGTCCACCTCCTGGGAGGCGATCACGGCCAGATGGGTGCCCTGTCCGGCCGAGATGATGAACAGCCACAGGTCCGCGAGTTCGACGATCACCTGGTGGACGCTGCCGCCGTCGAAGAGCTGGCCGACACCGCGGGCCAGGCTCTGCTGGCCGGTGCAGATGGCGGCCAGACGCTCGGCGTCGGCGCGCTCGATGGTGCGGGAATGGCTGACCACGAGGCCGTCGTCGGAGAGCAGGACGGCGTTCCGGGTTTCGGCCACCGAGTCCACCAGGCCGTCGAGCAGCCAGTCGAGGTCCTGGTGTGTGGCGGTTGTGCGTGTCATGACCGTTCTTCTCTCGTGGGGTGCGGGGTGGCAGGCGGTGCGGGCCGCGGTGACGTCTCCGTGGTCGCACGGGCCGCGCGCGACCGGCGCTGGAAGGCGCCGATCGCCGCTCCGGACCGGCGGGGAGCCGGTCGCGCCTGCGGGGTCTCTTCCGGGCCCGGCTGTCGGGGCACGGTGTTCCGGGCCGCCGGGGCGACCCTCAGCTCGTCCGCCAGGCTGGCCTGCCGCACGCGACGTGGCAGCGGGGGCTCGGTACCGGGTGCGGGCAGCGCGTTCCCGGCGGGCAGCGCGGGCCGTCCGGAACCGTTCCCCGCGCTCACGGCGTCCGGGTCCGGCGGCGCCGGGTGGTCCGGCTCGGACACGGACAGCCGCGCCGGGCGGGTGTCACCCGGCACGGACGGCCGGGGCCCGGGCCTCGCGGGATCGAACGCGCCGCCGACGGGATAGCCGGTGGTGTACGGCTGCGGCGGTGCAGGGAAGGGCTCTGTGGAGGCAGGGTGGCCCGGAGGCGGGTTCACCGGGTACTGGCCGGCGGCCGTCATGTACGGCTGCTCGGTGGAGGACGACAGGCTTGTGCCGTAGGGGGACGGAGGCACGGGGAACGGCTCCGCGGGCACCGCGGCGAACGCGTCGTCGGCGGATGCGGGCGCACCGTGCCGCCCGTTCGGAACCGGGCCCTCCGGGGGTGCGGCGTAAGGCCGTTCGTTCTCCTCCGGCGGGTACAGGTGCTCCTGGCCGCCGTCCGGGTACGCGGTGCCGGGCGCCGGGTGAGGCTGCTCGGGGGTCTGGTACGGCTGCTGGGCGTAGGGGGCGCCCGCCGCGTTGAGCGCGGTCACGTCGGCCAGTGCCCGGCCCTGGACGCGGGTGGGCAGCGGCTCGCCGGGCGCCGTCTCCGGTGCGGGCGCCGGCGTAGGCTCGGCGGCCGGGGACGGCACGCCGACCGGGCCGGAGTGCGGTGCGGGGACGGTGAGCTCGTCGGGAACGAGCACCACCACGCGGGTGCCGCCGTACGGCGACGAACGGAACTCCACCCGCAGTCCGTGCTGGTGCGCGAGCCGTGAGATCACGTGCAGGCCGAGCCGGATGTCGTCGGAGTGGGCCAGCACGTCCATGCGCGGCGGGTGGAGCATCAGCTCGTTGGCCGCCGCGAGCTGGTCGTCGTCCATCCCGAGGCCCCGGTCCTCGACCTCGATGGCCAGACCGCGGCTCACCTTGGCCGCCCGCACCTCGACCGGGCTCGGTGGCCGGGAGAAGCTGAGCGCGTTCTCGATGAGTTCGGCCAGCACATGGGTGACCGGTCCGACGGCCCGCTCCGAGATCCAGGGGCTGCCGTCGAGGTCCAGCACGACCCGCCGGTAGTCCTGCACCTCGCCCTGCGCGGAACGCATCACGTCCAGCAGCGGGACCGGCTTGCGCCAGCGCCGGTGCGGGGTGCCGCCCGCGAGGATCACGAGGTTCTCCTCGTACCGGCGCAGACGCGCGGTGAGGTGGTCGAGGTCGAAGAGGCCCTCCAGGATCTCCGGGTCCTCGTGCTTGCGCTCCAGGTCGTCCAGCTTCCGCAACTGCTGGCCGATCAACTGCTGGGTGCGGCGGGCGATGCGCTGGAGCAGCTTCTCGAACCCGCGGTGCTGGTCGGCCTGTTTGACGGCCGCCGACAGTGCGCTGGTGCGGGCCAGGTTGAGGGCGTCGCCGAGCCGGGTCAGCTCGTCGCCCTTGCCTGCCTCGTGCTCGATGGCGCGGGCCTCGGCCTCGACGTCGATGCGTTCTCCCCGGGCCAGCCGCTCGACCACCTCGGGCAGGGCCTTCTCCAGTTCCTCGGCCCGCTCCTGGAGGCCGCCGATGCGGCGGCGGAGGTTGCGGGTGAGGCGCCAGGTGGTCCAGATGACCGCGATCACGGCGAGCAGGCCGACCAGCGTGGTCAGCGCCATCCGGAACAGGAGGGACAGCACGCTGTTCTTGCCCTCTTCGACCACGGTGGCGGTGCGCTTCTCCAGCAGGTCCTTGAGCTGGGTGTTCACCCCGTCCATCGCTCCGCGCCAGGTTTTCTCGTCGCCGGCGTCGAGGGTGACCACGCCGGCGCCGTCGGTGTGCGCGGGGCGCAGTATCCGGTTCTCCAACTGCGTCTTGGTCTTCCAGGCCGGGCTGTGCGTGAGTTTCTCCCACGCGGCCTTCTCGTCCGCCGACAGATAGGGGACGACCTGGGTGGTGTACAGGAGCGGCTGGCCCATGACGGCTTCCTCGACCTCGGCGAACTCCTCGGCGCCGAGCTTCCCCTTGGACCAGCCGCGCGCCAGCAGGGCGTCCGAGCGGGAGACCATCTCCTTGGTCCAGAAGAGGTGGACGAGCGGCTGCGAGATCGTGGTGATCCGGCCGTTGTCGACGTGGCTGAGCGCCGCGAAGAGCTTGAGGTCCACCGCGATCAGGTCCGAGTAGTAGGCGTACGCGGCCTTCTGCTGCTCGGAGCCCCCCTCGTCGACGAGGGCGCGCTGGGAGGGGAGTTGACCGATCGCCGCGCGTGCCGTGCGAACGGCGTCGCGGACCTCGGCCGGGGCGTCGTCGGCCGCCACGTCGGAGAGCGCCTGGAAGCTCTCGATGGCGTCGTCGGTCAGGACGCGCTGCCGTCGCAACGCCTCCTCGGCGCCCTTGCGCCCGTCCAGGACGTCGGCGCTGAGCCGACGCTCCTCCTGGAGGTTGTAGTACACGATGTTGGACGGCTGACCGGCCTTCTCCGCCAACTTGCCCTGGGCCGCCTGCCGCTGGAAGTCGGACAGGGTCTGACCACTTGTGACGGCCCAGAGGGCGGCGAGCGCGACCCCCGGGACGATGGCCAGTACGAGCAGGGCTGTCCGCAGCGACATGGTGGTCGACTTGGTCCGCCGTGAGACGCGCGTGCGCAGGGCGTACTCCTTGACGATGGTGCCAGCCTCAGGACTGGTCAAATCCGTTGAGAACTTCGACAGATAGATAGTAGTCAGACTGCAAAAAATGAAAAGAAAGTTGGCTCATATGGGCATTGCTGATCACGCATCGTGGTCACCCGAGTCCGGAAGTGTCTATTCCGTGCCGATTTAGCGGAGGAGGGCCGGAGAGGCGGTGCGGGCGCCGGGAGTGCGCGCGCGTGATGAATCGCGTCCGCCGTGAGCCCTTCGCCCGCGATCCGGCGCACTGCGCCGAGTCGGCGCGGCGCGCCGTGGGGAAGAGGCGCGGTCGGGGTTATATCTGTATTGAGTGCCTTTTGTCCTTGATACAACGTTCGCTCTCCGGCCTCCCGGCCGGGGTGGGCGCGGGGCGCCCGCCGGGGCCGCATGACCGCGCTCATCGTCTGCCACTTCGCCCTCGCCTGCTGTGCACGCCCGCTGGTACGGCTACTGGGCAGACGCGCCTTCGTCGTGCTCGCGGCGGCACCGGCGGCCGCCACCGCATGGGCGGCCACATGGTGGAGCGCCACCGCGTCGGGCGGTTCGGTCACCTGGACGTGGCAGTGGATGCCCGCGTACGGCGTCGGCACCGCGCTGCGGCTCGACGCGCTCTCCGAACTGATGGTGCTGCTCGCGGCCGGTATCGGCACGCTCGTCCTGCTCTACTGCGCCTCGTACTTCACCGACTCCGCCCCGGGACTGGCGGGCTTCGCGGGCAACCTCCTGGCGTTCGCGGGCGCCATGCTCGGACTGGTCCTCGCCGACGACCTGATGACCCTCTACGTCTTCTGGGAGCTGACCACGGTCTTCTCGTACCTGCTGATCGGGTACGACAGCGAGCGCAAGCACAGCCGCCGCTCCGCACTCCAGGCCCTCGTCGTGACCACGCTCGGCGGACTCGCCATGTTCGTCGGTTTCCTGATGCTCGGTCAGATCGCTGGCAGCTACCGGATCTCCGCCATCCTGGCCGACCCGCCCCCGGCCGGCGCCGCCGTCTCGACCGCCGTCGTGCTCATCCTGTGCGGCGCCCTGTCGAAGTCGGCGATCTGGCCGTTCAGCCTCTGGCTGCCGAACGCCATGGCCGCGCCCACCCCCGTCAGCGCCTATCTGCACGCCGCCGCGATGGTGAAGGCCGGTGTCTACCTGATCGCCAGGTTGGCCCCCGCCTTCGCCGACGTCCCGGTCTGGCGGCCGGTCGTGCTGGTGCTCGGCGCCGCGACCATGCTGCTCGGCGGCTGGCGGGCGCTGCGCCTGAACGACCTCAAGCTCGTCCTCGCCTACGGCACCGTCAGCCAACTCGGCTTCCTCACTCTGCTCGCCGGGGCCGGCGGCCGCGACACGGCGCTGGCCGCCGCCGTGATGATCCTGGCCCACGCCCTGTTCAAAGCCCCGTTGTTCCTCGTCACCGGCATCGTCGACCACGCAGCCGGAACCCGTGACCTGCGCGCCCTGTCCGGCGTGGGCCGGGCGCTGCCGCAGGTGTGCGCGGTCGCGGTGGTGGCCGCCGCCTCCATGGCCGCCCTGCCCCCGCTGCTCGGCTTCGCCGCCAAGGAGGCCGCGTTCGAGACCCTGCTGCACGGCGACGCCGCGGACCGCTGGGCCCTGGCCGCCACGGTCGTCGGCTCCGCGCTGACCGTCGCGTACACCCTGCGGTTCGTATGGGGCGCCTTCGCCCGCAAACCCGGAGTCGAGGACACCCCCGTGCACCGGGTCGGCCCGGCGTTCCTCGCGGCGCCCGCCCTCCTCGCGGCCTGCGGGCTGCTGCTGGGGCCCGGCGTCGGATGGGCCGACCGGCTGTTCGGCGCGTACGCCGACACGTTCCCCGCGCCCGCGCACCCCTACCACCTCTCGCTCTGGCACGGGCCGGGGACCGCGCTGCTGCTCTCGGCCCTGGCCGTGGCGGGCGGCGTGCTCCTCTTCGCGGGCCGCACCACCGTGACACGGCTCTCCCGGCGCATCGCCTGGCCGACCGCCGACGCCGTCTTCGGCCAGCTGCTGCTCGGACTCGAACGGTTCTCCCTCCAGCTCACCGGCCTGATCCAGCGCGGCTCGCTCTCCGTCTACCTCGCGACCACCCTGCTCGTGATGCTGATCGGCCAGCTCGCGGTGCTCGGTGTGGACCGACCCTGGCACCGGGTTGCCGCCCCACGGCTCTGGGACACCCCGCTGCAGGGCGCCATCGCCCTGCTGACCTGCGCGGCGGCGCTCTGTTGTCTCACCGTCAGCCGCCGTATGAAGGCCGTGGTCCTGGCCGGGCTGACGGGATACGGAGCGGCGCTGCTCTTCGTCGTCCAGGGCGGGCCGGACCTGGCGCTCACCCAGTTCTGCGTCGAGACCGTGGCGATGATCGTGTTCGTGCTGGTCCTGCGCCGGATGCCGGTGCGCTTCGAGGAGTCGGTGAGCAGCCGGCGGCGGGCCGTACGCGTCCCGGTGGCGCTGGCCGCGGCGGCGACGCTCAGCGTGGTGGTGTGGATCGCCGCCGCGGCGCGCGGCGCCACCCCGGCAGGCGCGGCCATGGTCGAGGAGACCGCCCACCACGGTCTCAAGGACGTCGTGGCCACCATCCTGGTGGACCTGCGCGCCTGGGACACGATGGGGGAGTCCGCCGTGCTCGCCGCGGCGGCCATCGGGGTGACGAGCCTGATCTACCTGCACCGCCGGACCGAGGAGCCGCTGCCGAGGGAGGAGCTGCGGGGCCGAACCGCCTGGTCGTTGTCCGCGCCCACGATGACGGGCCTGCCGCGCGGCGACGAGGGCGCGCCGGAACGCGGCTGGCTCGCGGCCGGGTCCACCCTCGCCCCCGAACACCGCTCGGTCGTCTTCGAGGTCGTGACCCGGCTGCTGTTCCACCCGGTCCTGGTGCTCTCGGTGTATCTGCTCTTCTGCGCCGAGAACATGCCGGGCGGCGGATTCGTCGCCGGTCTCGTCGCGGGCCTCGCCCTGATCACCCGATACCTGGCGGGCGGCCGCTTCGAACTCGCCGAGGCCGCACCCCTGCAGCCCGGACTCTTCACCGGCCTCGGCCTGTTCGTCTCCACCGGCGTCGCGCTGCTCGGGCTCATCGAGGGGACGGTCCTGCACTCCTGGACCCACCACGGCCGGCTGCCGCTGTTCGGCGAGTACCACCTCGCCACCCCGGTCCTCTTCGACTTCGGCGTCTACCTGCTCGTCCTGGGCGTGACGCTGGACATCGTGCGCGCGCTCGGCGCCAAGATCGACCGCCAGATCGAGCGGGCGGCGGCGGTCGAGGCCGACGCGGCGGGCACACGGAGCCCGGACACCGGCGCACCACCGGGAGAGGGGCCGGACCCGGAGCCCGGGACGGGAGGCGTCCCCGCATGACGGTGAGCGCCTCGCTCCTGGCCACCGCCGCGGTGCTGTGCGCGGTCGGCGGCATCCTCATGCTCACCCGGCCCTTCACCCGCATCCTGCTCGGCGCGGTGATCGCGAGCAACGGCATCAACCTGCTGATCGTCGCCGCGAGCGGACCGGCCGGCCGGGAACCCCTCCTCTACGGCGTACCGCTCCGGCTGGTCGCCGACCCGCTGCCGCAGGCCATCGCCCTCACCGCCATCGTCATCACCCTGGCCACCACGGCCTTCCTCCTGGCCATGGCCTACCGCAGCCACCAGTTGAACGGCACCGACGAAGTCCACGACGACGACGAGGACCGCCGCATCGCACTGCGCGCCGAGGTCCTGGGGGAGCGGGACGAACTGCGCGAACGCTACCGGGCCGCCGCCGACGTCACGGCCGCGGAGCGCGCCAGGTACCGCGAGGAGCGCCGCCGCCTGCGCGCCCGGCTGCGGGCCGACAGCGCGCTCCAGGCCCGGGGCCGGTACGCCACCGGGGACCTCTGGCACGACGTGTTGGGCGCGGACCCTGAGGACTACGCCGAGGGACGGGTCCGCCCGCAGAACCATGCGCCCAGGTCGGCCGGCCCGTCGCGCCACCCGCCGGGCGCCTCAGGCCCGGAGGACCACACCGAGCGACCGCCCCGCCCCGAGGACGGCCCCCCGCGACCGCCCCGCCCCGACGACACCGACCCGGGAGCCACCGGATGAACGTACTCGTCCCCGTGATGAACGCACTCGTCCCCCTGCCGGTGCTGCTGCCGCTCTGCGCCACCGGACTCAGCCTCGCCTTCGGCACCCGGCTCAAACTGGTCCAGCGCCTGGTCAGCGTCGTCGTGCTCAGCGTGGTGCTCGCGCTCTCCGCCGTCCTGATGATCGTCACCGACCTCCACGGCCCGCTCGCCGTCCACCTCGGCGACTTCGCGCCGCCCCTCGGCATCACCCTCGTCGCCGACCGGCTGTCCGGGCTGATGCTGACCGTCTCCTCCGCCATCACGCTCTGCGTACTCGTCTACTCCATCGGCCAGGGCATGGCCGACCGGGACGAGGAGACGCCCGTGGCGGTCTTCCACCCCGCCTATCTGATCCTGGTCGCCGGGGTCTCCGACACGTTCCTCGCCGGTGACCTCGTCAACCTCTTCGTGGGCTTCGAGACCATGCTCGTCGCGAGCTTCGTCCTGCTCACCCTCGGCGGCACCGGCCCCCGTGTCCGCGCGGGCTCCACCTATGTGATCGTCTCGCTGCTCTCGTCGATGCTGTTCCTCACCGCCATCGCCATGACCTACGCGGCGACCGGCACCGCCAACTTCGGCCAACTGGCCGAACGGATCGCCGAACTCCCGCCCGGTGTACAGACATCGATCCAGGCGATGCTGCTCACCGTCTTCGCCCTCAAGGCCGCCGCCTTCCCGCTCGCCGCATGGCTCCCCGACTCCTATCCGACCGCGCCCGCCCCCGTCACAGCGGTCTTCGCCGGGCTGCTCACCAAGGTCGGTGTCTACTGCATGCTCCGCAGCGAGACCCTGTTCTTCCCCGGCAACCGGCTCGGGGACCTGCTGATGGCCGTCGCGCTCGCCTCGATGACCGTCGGCATCCTCGGAGCGGTCGCCCAGACCGACCTGAAACGGCTCCTCTCCTTCACGCTCATCAGCCACATCGGCTTCATGGTCTTCGGCATCGGCCTCGCCACCCGGGAGGCGTACGGCGGCGCGATCGTCTATGTCGCCCACCACATCACCGTCCAGACCACGCTGTTCCTGGCGGCCGGACTGATCGAACGCCGGAGCGGCACCACCGAGCTCACCCGCATCGGCGGATTGGCCAAGGCCGCCCCGCTGCTCGCCGTCCTCTTCTTCGTCCCCGCCATGAACCTGGCCGGTGTCCCGCCGCTCTCCGGGTTCATCGGCAAGCTCGGGCTGATGCGGGCCGGAGTCGCCGACGGCGGCGCCTGGGCCTGGCTCCTCGTGGCCGGGTCGGCCGTGACCAGCCTCCTCACGCTGTACGTGGTGGCCAAGGTCTGGAACCTGGCGTTCTGGCGGACCGCGCCCCCGGGACAGGCGGCGACCGGCACCGTCCTGGAGTCCGACTCCGAAGAGGACGACACCGATGTCGACCCGGGCCCCGACCACATCCCCGGCAGCGGCGACGAATCGGTCCGGCACCGCCATGAGCCCGCCGGACGCGCGGTCGCCGCCACCCTGCACGGACGGGCCGTCACCACCACGACCCGGCTGCCGCGCCGGATGACGACGGCCACCGCGGCGGCCGTCGCGCTCGGCCTCGCTTTTACCGTGTTCGCCGGACCGCTGACCTCGTACACCGACCGGGCCGCCGCCGAACTCCTCGCCCGTTCCCCCTACACGGAGGCGGTGCTCGGCCGGTGAAACGCGTCATCACCCTGTCGTTCCGGCACAAGGGGCAGCCGCCGTACCGCGGTTGGGCCGCGCGCCGACGCGTGCTGGACATCCCGCTGATCGCCTGGCTCACCCTGATCTGGGTGCTGCTCTGGTCCGGGCCGAACTGGGCCAACGTACTCACCGGCGTGGTCGTCGCGATCACCGTCTGCCTGGCCTTCCCGCTGCCCCGGGTCGATCTCGGACTCCGCCTGCACCCCTGGGGCATCCTGGTGCTCGGCGGCTCACTGCTCTACGACATGTACACCTCGGGCGTGCGGGTCACCCGGCAGATCTTCGTCGGCCACCCGCACCGGGCCGCGGTCATCGCCGTACCGCTGCGCTGCCGTTCCGACCTGATGCTCGCGGCCACCGCTGTCGCCGTGTCGAACGTGCCCGGCGGATCGGTCGTCGAGGTGCGCCGCGCCACGGCCACCGTCTTCCTGCACGTGCTCGACGCGGACCGGCCCGCCGCGCTGGACGCGGCCCGGCGCTCCGTGTGGCGACTGGAGCGGCTGGTCGTGCGGGCCTTCGGCACCCCCGACGAGATCGCCCGGGTGGCCGGACCACCACCGATCGCCCACCCGGGGCGGCACGAGACATGACGAGATGCGGCGCACGACGAGATGCGGCGCATGAGGAGGCATGGCACATGAGGAGGCGCGGCACATGACCGTCCCGGAAACCGTCGACCGGTTGCTGCTCACGGCCGCCGTCGTCGTGATCGTCGTCGCCGGTGCGCTGCTGCTCGCCCGCATCCGGTTGGGCCCCTCCATGCTGGACCGCGCCATCGCGCTGGACGTGGGCGCGGCCCTCATCATCGCGGGCCTCGGCGCGAAATCCGCCTTCGCACGCGATCCGTTCTACTTCCCGATCATGCTGGTGCTGGCCTTCCTCGGGTTCACGGGATCGGTCGGCATCGCCCGCTTCATCGCCGTCCGCGACCGCCCGGCGCGCCGGCGCGGCGGCACGGGTCCGGCCGCGAAGGGCCACGGACGCGACGGCACCGAGGGGGAGGCGAGGTGAACACCTGGCTCCGGATCCTCGACACCGCCGGCGCGGCCCTGGTGCTCATCGGCGCGGCCATCTGCCTGCTCGGAGTGATCGGCATGCTGCGGCTGCCCGATGTGCTGTCCCGCAGCCATGCCGCCACCAAACCGCAGACCCTCGGCCTGATCGTGGTCCTCGCCGGGGTCGCCCTGCGGATGCGCATCGGCATGGACCTCGCCACCCTGGCGCTGATCGCGTTCTTCCAACTGATGACCAGTCCGGTCGCCGCGCACCTGGTGGCGCGGGCGGCCTACCGCACCGGCCACGTCGACCACGGCGAGCTGCTCTTCGACGAACTCGACGAGCAACTGACCCGGGAACGGTGAGCAGGCCGCGTCGCGATCGTCCGGATGCTCTGGGACCGGCCCTGAGGCGGATCCCCGCCCGTGCGGACGGGGCGGCCCGTCGGCATGTCCGCTGCCCGCTCATGTCTCCGATGGCGTTCCGTCCTTGATCAGGCGGAGGCCGAGATATTCGGCGAGGGGGCCGGGCAGCAGGACCGAGCCGTCGGCCTCCTGGCGCTGTTCCAGCACCGCGGCCGGGGTGCGGCCGATCGGCAGGCCGGAGCCGTTGACGGTGACGGACCTGCCGTCCGCCGCACCTCCCGCGCGATCCGCTTCGACTCCGAGCGCAACTCGTCGGCGGATCGGATGCTCTCGTTCCGGTGGGACAGGAGGCTTTCCAGGGAGGAGAGGGCCAGTGCGCAGCTGCGGTGGGCCGGACGGCGGACGGCTTCGTCACCCAGGCGGGCGTCATGCATGAGGGATTGCTCCTCGGGTGGAATCGGATTATGGCCATGCGAACGAGCACCTCGCGTGATCAATTTCACATGACTGAAATCGTTCGACTCCGATCCCTGACTTCGGTGCGCCAATGGCGTCGGATCCAGCAGGGAGGCGAGAATTGACATGGGCTTTAATATTAACTGTCGGAGATTGTCTCCTTTTTCGCAGTCTAGGAGGTGTTGATTCGAATCGGGCACCGAAAATGAGACTGCCATCACCTGCTGGCGCGATGTAACTCATTGGTAACAATTGATGTTCGGCGGGTGGTTCTAGTACTTTCAGTGGGCTTTGTGCAGCCCGGTTTTTCCGACTTAGAGTCGATTTCCGAATCGCGGAAGCATCATGGCGCGGGATGCGGCGAGCCCGGGAAGCAAGGCTTGATGGTGGCGATTGAAGTAGGTAGTACGGGGGGGCTTCGAGCATGGCAGAAGGGGCATCGGCGGATGAGATCGTTCCTGGCGCGGAGAGGGGGTGTCGCAGACCCGATTCCCTGTCCGACCCGACCTCGATGAGTGATGTTCTTTACCTGATAGGGGCGCATCACTCGGCGGACATGAGTGAAGGCGCCAGACTGAATCTGGACAGGGCCCGCATCAGATTTGTCCGGGGGGACGTCCAGGGAGCCCTGAGTGCCGTGAACAAGGCTCTCGCCGAACTCGGCGACGACCTTCCCGCTCGCCGGGACGTCATGGCTTTCCGTATTCTTGTGGAATCCATGATCGGTGAAGACGTCGAACAATGGGTTGTGAATGAGGAGGAGGGCGGGGGCTCGGACTCGCTGAACGTCGTCGCCCTTTGTGTCCAATCGATCAAGAAATGGCACGAAGGGGATCTCATCATGGGGCTCTGGCTGAATCAGTCTGCCATGCGGAAGTCCCGGGACGTGATTCCCATGTGGAAGCTCTACGCCAAGCTGCTGCTCGCGAAAAAGCTCATCGAGATACATGTCTCGCAACAGGCCATCCGGGTCATCGACGACATGCGCACCCTCATCGACGGCGCCGGTCTGCTGGCTTTCAGCTCGCTGCCCGGTGCTCTGCTCGCGACGCTGGACCTGCAAAAGGGGAATTTCACCGAGGCCATCGGCAAGGCGCATGCCGCGATCAGTCTCAGTGATCGACACGGCTCGGCGGTGAGCGTGAAACTGGCTCTTTCGGTTTCCGCCATGGCCCACATCCGGTTGGGCGAGGCCGATTCGGCCTCGCAGGACTTGGCGGAATTTCATCGGCGATCCACCTACTACGCCTACCCGGACTCCATTGCCCGGGCCGCCTTCGCCGAGATCGTGCTTGCCGCGGACCGGGACGGGGCGGGCAGGGCCGTCGAGCTGATGCATGCGAAGTGGCCCGAACTCGCCACCACGTCCGGATGCCTCGTCGAGGATCCTGCTCGGGTTGCCTGGATGGTGATGACGGCGCGCGCCGCGGGAGACCGTTTCCTCGCCGAGCGCTCGCTGCGCGCGGTCGAAGAGCTTGCTCGGAGCAATCCCGATGTGCCTGCCATCGAGTCCGCGGCGCAGTACGCCCGCTCGGCATGGCTGGGCCGGCGTCTCGGGCACGGCGTCGATTCCGCGCCCGAGGAGCAGGGGCCCGTGGGCCGGCGGGGCAGGTCTCGTGGTGGGCCCGGCCTCGGCCGCGACGTCAATGACGCCACGTCGGAAAGGGCCGATCGGCCGGCCGCACTCACCCAGAGGGAGATCGAGATCGCGAGGTATGTGACGTACGGGCTGACCAATCAACAGATCGCCAGGGAACTGGAGTTGTCCCATCACACGGTCAATTATCACCTGCGCAACATCTTTCGGAAACTCTCCATCACATCGCGTGTTCGCATAGGCCCGATCCTTGCTCTCCTCGACAGGCACGAAGATTCCTGATGGGACCGAGAACGCAGGCAGTGCCGCAGGGGACGGAAAGTCATGTGGTGATGTCCAGGGCCTTTTCCAACACCCTGGACACGGTGCCCGGGCCGAGGCTCCCGATGTCCTCCAGAGCGGACAAGGTCTCCTCTGCGGCGCCGGTGCCGAGGAACTTCCGGCGCACCAGCGTCCGCTGCTCATCTCGCGTCGAGGCCCCCGCGGAGCCGGCGAACGCCTTGCACTCCTCGACTGCGACGGTGCCGTCGACCAGCTCGATCCGGACCCGTGCGCCGATCGCCATCGTCGCGTTCTCGAACGTTTCCTCGGACGCGCCCAGCGAGGCGAGGATGACCGACGCGCCCGCACCGCCCCAACGTTTCAACTCAAGCCAGTCCAACGCGCGTTCACCGGCTTCCCGCAACGCTTCGCCCAGGGGTGAGGTCGCTCGGGCCATGTCCAGCGACAGGTCCATGTCGTGCTCCACCACCACCTTGTCCGCCAGCGCCCAACGACTCGTCTCGCCGAGTGCGGCGGGATCCAAGTCCCGCACCCCGAACGAGCCCGTGAGTAGAAGGGTCGCCACCCCGTAGCCGACGGACAGGGTCGCGGCCGGCACCGGAGTCAGGGGGCCTCGCAGAGCGGGCGCCACCTTCTGCTCCATCTGCGAGGTGAGCAGCGAACCGGCGACGGTGATGCGCCGTACCTTCTCGGCGTCGACTCGTCCGAGGCGCTCGTGGAGGCGCTCGGCGCAGTCGAAGGCCGCGTGCAGGTAGGCGCTCCCCGGAAATCTCTTGTACGTCAGGGAGTCGGTGTGCCAGCGGACGCCGAGGAGCTTGTCCACGGTCTTTGGCACTGGCACCGCCGAGAGGTGGGCGAGCAGACCGTCCGGATGTTCGAGGATGTCGTCGGCGCCGCTCAGGCCATGGGCCGCCGCATCGCAAGCATCGAGGGCGATCCGGACCGGGGCCGCCGCCGTGAGCGCCTTCACATCGCTCGTCACCACGCCGTGGTGGAGCGGGACGGAGAGAATGCCGAGGGCCAGGCCGAGTGCCGCCGTCCACTCGGCGCACGGGGCGCGACGCGCGTGCAGTCGAGCCGCCGCGGCACTCGCCGAGTGGCAGTGGGTGTTGGTCTGCCCGCGGAAGAACGGGCTGAGGATGGTCGCGGCGGTGATGCGCGCCGCGCACTCGTTCGCGACGACGATCGCGGCGAGGAGCGACCGGCCGTCGAGGCTGCCGTGCCGAGCCTCCGCGGCCGCGACGTTCACGGCGCCGGCCGACACATGCCCGGCATACGCCACTTCGTCGAAGTCCAGGGCCGTCGCCAGCGCGGACAGGACATGGGCCGAGCGGCCGGCGTCCCCCTGGAGGGGGGATCCGAACGCGCTGACCAGGGCCTTCCCCAACGGATGAGCCATGGATGCACGGACCGCGGCCAGGTTGGAGATCAACTGGCTGATCGCGGCCTCCCGGGTGAGCGCCGGGATGTCGTCGTACGTCACCCGGTGGGCCCAGTCGGCGAGCCGTGCGGTCAGGGACGTGTGGGGGAGGAGAGGCCGCTCTGGGTGCGGGGCGCGAGTGCGAGGAGAGGCGATGGGATCGCTGGACATGGGCATCCGGCCTTCGTCGAGTCGTGCTGCGGGTCGTCCCGGGGGGCGGTGCTGGACCTGGTGGCCGTTCACAGCCTGGTGACCACCGACTCGACGCCCGTGTCGAGTGCGCGATAGGACCGGTCGTGCCACAGCAGCGGACGTCCGTGCGAGACATGCACGGACGAGAGCTGCCCGTAGACGACGACATGGTCACCGACCTCCGTGATGGAGTGCAGATCGCACCAGCTCACGGCCAGGGTCCCGGGGATCGTCGGCGCACCGTGGATCAGGCGCACCTCGTCCTGGAGGTCCGTCAGCCGGGAGCTTCCGCTCGGCAGCCGGCTGCACCGATCGGCGATGTCGCCCTGATGGTCCGCCAGCAGGTGGACCGCGAAACGCCTGGCATTGCGGATCGTGGCGAGGGTGTCCGAACCCTGCGACAGGCAGCACAGGATCACCGGTGGTGCCAGGGACACGCTCGTGACCGTGCTGGCGGTCGAGGCCGACCAGCCGTTCGCTCCGCAGGCCGTGACCACGGCCACGCCGGCCGTCAGCTTGCGGAAGTACTCGCGGCACGCCTCGGCGCTCGGCGCCGTGTCGCCCGCCTCCCCTGGGCTGTGCTGAGGCATCGGCGTCATCCCTCCCGGAACCAGGCGGTGGCATCGGACGTGCTCAGCACGTCCAGCGCCGCCGGAAGCGTGTGCAGGTCGCAGGAGGCGCTCACGCGCGGCATGACCTCGCCGTCGTGCTCGAACAGCAGCGGCTGGCCGTCGAGGCGCTCGATCGTCATGTGCGCGCCACGCCGCCACCCGATCCCTGGTACGTCGTAGACATTGCCTCCGAGCGCGGCCTGCGCGAAGGCGTTCATGTCGGCCTCGGCCGTCACGACCGTGATGTCGAGCAGGCCGTCATCGAGCACCGAACGGGGCACGAGATTCAACAGGCCGCCGCGATACCGGAAGCCGCCCGTGATCGTCTCCACGACGCCCCCCTCGTACACGACCTCCCCGTCGACCGACACCCGGCCCTCGTAGGGCACATGGTCCGCCATCGCCGCGACTGCTGCGTCCATCAGCAACTGACGTCCGCTGCCCGGAAGTTCGGCTGCCTTCAGCAGGGTCTGAGCGAACAGGCCGCTGCCGGAGCCGAGAACCACGATCTGGTCGTTCTGATCGATCCGGGCGAGATCGAGGGCTCGCGTTCGGGATCGGCCGCTCATGACGCGCTCGACGACGGCGGTCCATGGCTCGTCGTTCCACAGACCGCGGTAGACGGAGTTGCCCGTACCACCGGGGGCGACGAGGAGCGGCGGGACGTTCTCGACACCCGCCCGGCCCGCCCGCCACAGTCCCGTGGCGACCTCGAACGTCGTTCCGTCACCTCCCACGGACACGACGCCGTCCACGGATTCGGAGTCGCCCGCCACCTTGTACGCGATGTCGGCGGCGGTTCCCGCGGCGGTGGTCCTGACGACGTCCACCCGGACCCTCTCCCGCGACGCGAGGGTCTCGACCAGATGTTCCCCGTCGCCTCCCGCCGCCGGATTGAGGATCGCGACCAGACGTGAACGCTGTTTCGTGGACATGTCTCTCCTGAGGATCGGCTCGGTCACGGCTGGATCCTGCGGACGACGGTGACGCGTGCACCACGCTTCGGGATCATGGTGATGTGGTTCATGGCACTCGGCTCGTCCCCCCTGTCGGCGGCGCGCAACTCCACGGTGCTCAGCACCCCAGAGAGCACCGTCTCCACCTCGACCTGCGCGAAGGTGGCGCCCAGACACCGACGGGCGCCGCCACCGAACGGAATCCACGCGTTCTGCGGCGGGGTGCTCTCCAGCCATCTCTCGGGACGAAACATCCCGGCGTCGTGCCCCCACAGCCGCGGATCGCACTGCACGGCGCCGATCGACGGCAGCACCGACACACCGGCCGGCAGCCGGTATCCGCCGAGCTCGATCGGCTCGGTGAGGCGCCGCGCCACGTTGTGGATCACCGGGCGGACACGCAGCGCCTCCTTGAACACGGCTGTCCGGTAGGGGTCCTTGGGCTCGTTCAGGCCCTCCAGTACGCGCGCCAGGACGAGCGGATGGCGAAGCAGCCGCTCGAAGAGCCAGGACAGTGCGACCGCGGTCGTCTCGTGCCCCGCCACGAGCAGCGTCACCACCTCGTCGCGCACCACCTCGTCGTCGGGTTCGCCCTCCAGGAGCATCGACAGGACGTCGGTGCGCTCGGAGCGGTGCGGATCGGCCCGTCGTCGGGCAATCTCCTCGTGGATCAGCTCGTCGGCCCGTTCGAGGCCGCGGACGACCTTGGTCCAGGGCCAGAACCTGCCCAGCCCCGGCCGGATCCAGACGAGGATCTCGGACAGGCCGATGTCCGCCATCGAGCGCAGCGCGGCCCCCAACGCGGCCGCCCGCCCCGGGTCGTCGACGCCGAACACCACCCGGACAATGATGTCGAGCGTCAGCGCATAAGCCCGGTCGAGGAAGTCGACGGGCCTGCCGACCGGCCAGCTCCGCGCTTCCCGCTCCGCCAACTCCCGCATCGCCACGGTGAGCCGGCTGATGCGTTCGTGATGGAACGGCGGCATCATCCGCTTGCGCGCCGGACGGTGTTCGGGCGCGTCGAGAGTGAGCACGGAGTGACGTCCGACGATCGGCACGAGCAGGGAATTCCCTTCCCCGGCGTGGAAGACGTCCGGTGAGCCGCGGAAGACTTCCTTGATGTGCTCGGGGTCCCGCAGCAGAACGAACGGTCCGCCGGGCACGACGCGCAGGGTCACCATGTCCCCGTACCGGTCGTGCATCTGCGTCAGATAGTGCTGCCTGCCACGCCGGAAACGGACCGTCTGCCAGGCCACCGAATCGCGTGGGCCGGGTGGCATCCGGTCCAGGGGCTCCGTGATCGGGACCTTGCTGATCGAGGCCGACCTCGCCAGCCGTTCCCACGCGCTGGACGTGTGCCGCACGACGCCGTTCATGAGGGATCCTCCGTCCGTGGTGCGAAGCGGTCGGGCGGCACGGGATCCTCCGCGGCGCCGGACGGCGCGGCTGCCGCCGTGAGATGACCCAGGTAGCGGTCGAGCGCGCGATCCGCCACCCTCCCGCGGGGCAGCCAGGGCCCCTTCGACCGCAGCCACGGCAGCTCGCTCGGCCCCGGGTCCGCGCCGGCGATGCGGCGCGCCAGAAGGGCGCCGTGGTAGGTGCTGAGCGCGAGCCCGTGGCCGTTGCAGCCGCCCGCGTGGTGCAGCCACGGATCTTTCCGGTGCTCACCGAGCACGGGCAGACCATCGCGGGTCACGGCTATCGGCCCTGCCCAGGTGGCATCCAGTGTGATGCCGGCGAGCGACGGGGACAAGGCGCGTACGGCGGCGAGCAGTCGTCCGGGGCGGGAGGCGAGGGATCCGTGGACGCCCCGCTCGACAGCACCACCGCCGACCACGAGCCGACCGTCCGGAGTGAGCCGGAAGTAGGGCGCAGCCTCGCCGTGTTCGATGAGTGGTTCGTCGGCGAGTCCGGCGAGCCCTGCCAGTTGGTCATCGGAGAGCTTCTGTGTGACACCCGCCTGCACACGGACGCCGAGCAGGCCGGACGGAGCCTCCGCCAGCGCGCCACCGTAGGCGTTGACGGCGACGACGACATGGTCGGCGACCAGTTCGCCGCCGTCGGTGAGGAGGGTGGCGAGCAGTCCCCGTCGGACCCCGCGCACCCGGCTGCTCTCATGGATGACGAGGCCCAGCTCCTCGCCGGCGCGGGCGAGCTGCTCGGTGAGCGCGGCCGGGTCGAGCGTCGCGGCCGGGCCGTAGCGCAGACCGCTGTGGTAGCGAACCGCGTGTTCGGGCAGTTCGCCCCGTCCGACGAACTCGACCCGGTCGGGCAGGCCGAGCATCCGCGCCGCCCGGTGCTCCTTGAGCTGATGCTCGGCGGCCGGCTCGTCGGACGCGACGACGAGCTGACCGCCCGGCACCAGGTCGCACGCGATGCGGTGGCGCCGCACCAGATCGAGTACGTGTCGCACGGCGGCGACCGACCACAGGTGCGCGGCCCGGGCGACCTCATCGCCGAAGCGCCGCCGGGCGATGTGCAGCGGGGGACCGATGCGCGGGCCGAGGAGCCCGGTGCCACGACCGCTGGCCCCCGCCGCGACCTTGTCCGCCTCCACCACGTGGACCCTCAGCTCCGGTGCGACGGTGAGAAGTTCGAGGGCCGTGGACAGTCCGGTCAGGCCCGCGCCGATCACCGCGACATCGCAGCGCTGCCTGCCGCGCAGCCGAGGACGCGTCGCCTCTTGGCCCGCGGCCCACGGGGTGGTGTGTCCGCTCATCGCCTGCTCCGGAGAGCTCCGGCCAGGCCGAAGCGCCGCGACCCGGACACGGCGCGGGCGATCGCGCGCGCGTCGACGGCCATGTCGGGCAGCTGACCAGGCGGCAGCCGGTATCCCTGGAAGTAGAGGTTCGGCGCGTGCGGGAGCGTCCGGGCGCCGTGCACCAGAGGGCGGCCACCCGGTTGAGCGAGCACCCGTAGATGCCCCAGCAGCCCCTCCATGTCAGGTCGTTGGCCGGTGGACGCGATGACGACGTCCGGCTTGATGCTGGTGTCGTCGTCGAGCAGCACGGCCTTCCTGTTGAACCCGGTGACACCGCGGACGATTTCGATCGACCCGTCGCGCACGCCTGCGATCAGACCGCGGTCGATCGCGCCGTAGGAGTGGCCGATGCGGTCGGTGCCGGCCATGGTGCCCTCCTTGGGCTGCGGTATTCCGTAGCGCGTCAGGTCACCCCACTGCATCCGATGCATCAGGAGGCTGGTGCGATTGACGAGCCAGTGGGGCATCGGGCCGTGTTTGATGGCCTGGCAGAGCAGCGAGGTCGTGGGGCTGAGCTTGAACAGGACCGGCATGTTCCGAATGGACATCCGTACCCGGGAGGCACCGGCCTGTGCCACGGCCACGGCGATGTCGATCCCGGTCGGACCGCAGCCGACCACCAGCACGTCCTTGCCGGTGTAGGGCCCGGGGACGGTGTACTCGCGGGCATGCAGGAACTCGCCCTCGAACTCGTCGAGTCCCGGCCAGCCGGGAATGAACGGCTTGCGGTGCAGCCCGGTCGCGACGACCAGGTGCTCGGTCCGCAGATCGCCGTCCGCGGTGCGCACCACCCAGCGATCGCCGTCGCGGTCCACGCGCTGTGCGTCGGTGTTGAAGCGTATGTCGGGCGACAGCACCTCGACGTACTTCTTCATGTACGTCAGGAAATCGTTGCGCATGGGCCACGGGCCGTACTCCGAGGAAAGCCGCATGCCGGGGAGCGAACTCAACCGCCTCCACGAGTTCATGCGCAGCGAGGGGTAGTAGGAGTGCCATGTCGAGCAGGCCCGCTGTTCCCGGTCCAGGAGCAGTGGGTCGTAGCCGGCCTCCTTGAGGGTCCAGGCGACCGCGAGACCACCCGGCCCGGCGCCGATGATGACGGGGCGTTCCATAGTCACGGACATCTGCTCCTCACCTCAGACCCGCTCGGGGAGCCGAGGACTTGGCCCGTCCCGCTCGGTGAGACGGCGTTCGAACTCGGCGAAGGCAGGCAGCCGGACCGGCTCGAACCGCACCTTGAACGATTTCAGGAAGTTCCCGAACAGCGCGCGATCACCGCACAGATGGATGGGGACCGCCAGCAGCGCCCACTCGAACCCCGCCACGAGGGCCCAGGTACCCACCACGATCGCGTTCGTGACCAGGCTGTGCATGGTGTTGTACAGGACGTAGTACACCTTGGGAATGTCGCCGCCCCTGGCCCGGCGGTGGGCGACGGCTCCCGGGAGATAGCCGATCACGTCGATGTAGACGAACAGCAGCACAGCCGGCCACCAGCGCACTTCCGAGAGGTGAAGGAGGAACAGCACGGAGCACACGACCAGGGCGACCCCGTACTCGAGGCGCAGGAGCGCGAAGGTCGTCCTGCTCTCGAATCGATTCACGTGATCCATCGCAGTCCTCCCGGTTATGCGACCGGTGCGGGACGCGATACGCCGGCCCCTGCGAACCGCGCGTCGATCACGGCGGCGATGGACGGATCGTCGACGACCGTGACGTTGCCGAGGAGGCTGCCCACGATGGTGGCGATGGCCTCCTTGAGCACCTTGGACGCGATCGGCTCCAGAACGCCCGCCAGACTCGGAATCCCGAAGTCGAAGGTCACCTCGAAGGTCACCTCGCAGCCGTCGGCGGTGGGCTCGACCACCCATGAACCGCGGAACAGCTGGAAGTCCCCGTCGGTCTGCTCGAAGACGATCCGCCGCGCGTCCCGCTGGAAGTAGTCGATCTCGGACCAGCGCAACGGGCCGTTCCGGAAGAAGATGTCCCAGTCGCTGGCCAGCGGTCCGTCCCCGCCACCTGGGTGCACGACGACGGAACGCACCTCGTCCACGAACTCGGAGTATCGCTCGAACTCGGTGATGCGCTGGTACGCGCTGTCGGCATCGACGCCCGTGGAGCGCAGGGTCAGTTGCAGGCTACGCATGTGTCAGTACCTCGTATTCGGGATTGCGTTCGGCGACCTGCCGGGCCGCCCGGTCGAACCGCTCGATGAAGAAGTCGACGTCGGAGTCCGTCATCGTGGCGGGCGGCGTGAACCGCACCACGTTGTCCGAGTTGAGGGAGAGGTTCGCCACGACGTCGTTGCCGATGAGCGAGATGAACAGGTCCGCGGCCATGGACGGATCGGCGAATTCGACACCGATGAGCAAACCCGCGCCGCGTACCTCATGGCGGTGGTGTGCCAGATGGGCGCTCGTGATTCGCGCGAGGTCCGCCGTGATCCGGCTGCCCAGGGAAGCCGCCCGCTCCACCAGACCGTCCTCGCGGATCGCCCGGATGGCACCGCACACCGCGGCCATGGCGATGGGCGCCGCGGAGAACGTCGAGGTGTGCAGGACGGGATCACGATCGAGCACCGCGAACACCTCGGGCGTCGCGATCGTCGCGGCGACCGGCATCACGGCACCGCCCAGCGCCTTGCCCGACAGCAGGATGTCCGGTCGTACGCCCTCGGCGTCGACTCCCCACCAGGTGCCCAGTCGGCCGAGTCCCGTCTGGATCTCGTCGACGACGAGCAGGGCGCCGTACTGCGAGCACGCGGCTCGCACCTCGCCGAGATATCCGGGCCGGGGAATCACCACTCCGCCCTCGCCCTGCACCGGTTCGACGATGACACAGACCTCGCCCGGGTACCGTGCCAGGTAGGCGGTCAGCGCCGCGGTGTCGCCGAACGGTACATGCGCGACATCCGGGAGCAGGGGCCGGAAGGGCTCCTGGAAGGTGGCCTTCGCCGTGACGGACAGGGCCCCCAGCGTCTTCCCGTGGTAACCGCCGGCCATCGACACGAGCCGCCGACGGCCGCCGAGCCGGGCCAGCTTGATGGCGGCCTCCACCGCCTCGGTGCCCGAACCCGAGAAGTGGATGCGATCGAGACCCGGTGGGGTCACGGATGTCAGGAGCTCGCCGGCGCGTGCTGCGGCCGGGTCGAGGAAGATCCGGGTGCCGATCGGATGGCGGTGCAACTGCCGCTCGACCTCGCGGACCACGGTGGCGTGCCGGGCGCCGGTGATGAACACGCCGTAGCCGCCGGCGTTGAAGTACGTGCGGCCGTCACTGGTGGTGACCCACGCTCCTGACGACTCCACCTCCACCTGACCGCCGAGAACCTCGGCCAGGCGGGCCCGCCCGGAACTCATGGTCCGCCGGTACGCCGCGGAAACCCGGGCGTCGTCGAACGTCTCGTCGTTGTGCATGGCTGAGCCCACGTCTCACCTTTCTGTCGGATCACTCGGGTCTCACTCGAAGCGCAGCACGTCACCGCGGAAGCTGTCCGCCAGCGCGGCTTCGGTCGAAGACCGTGACGGGGGATGGAAGTTGACGCAGTGACAGGCTGCGGCGAGGTAGGCCACGTCCGTCGACCCGATGTAGGCCATGCCCCCCAGCGCCTCCACCGCCCGGCGCGCGGAGTCGACGATGGCTTCTTGAGCGGCGTACCGGGCGACCAGGGTGCGGGCCAGTGCGGCGTTGTCGTCCTCGTCGGCCATGAGCTGCCTGGCGATCCCCTCGAGCAGCTGAGTCGCCGTCTCGATTCTGATGCCGAGATCCGCGACGACGGCAGGGCCGATCCGCTTGCCCGCGAATGCCTTCTCCACCAGGGCGCTGGCCATGCCCAGGTAGCAGGAGGTGATCAGCATCTCGAACCACATGAGTCCGATCGTCTGCAGTTCGTCGATCTCACCGTGCTCGCCGAGCTCCGTCGGCACCAGCAGACGTTCGTCGACGAACACGTCCGTGAGCCGCACCTCGTCACTTTCCGCGCCCGCGAGGACATCGCTCTTCCAGAACGGATGGACGGAGACTCCCGGGGTCTCGGCAGGCAGCAGCATCAGGACGGTGTCGCGGCTCCCGTCCTCGCGGGGCACCGCGATGCTCGCCGACAGCAGATCCATCGAACGGGACATGCTGCAGGGGCGTTTGGCGCCATTGACGACGATGCCGCCGTCCGCGCGGACACCGCTGACGGTGGGGGAGAGGATGCCCTGGCCCGGGTTGCCCTCGGCGAATCCGGAGGAGACGAGCAGGTTCTGCGTGGCGATTCCTTCGAGGAGCGCCCACTCGACGCCGCTGGAGCGCAGGCTCTCGGCAAGTGTGAAGATGGTCGCGACCGAGAAGTGGTGCATGGTCGTCGCCACGGCCAGCGACGGCGCCGCCGCACCGATCGCGCGGGTCACCTGCACGGCCTCCAGGGCGTTCGCGCCCCTTCCAGCATAGGTTTTGGGAATGACGAGGGCGGGGCCGCCGGCGGTGCGGAACAGCTCCATGCCGCGATTGCCGGGCTTCTCCAGGTCGGACAAGGACGATTCGGCCAGCTTCGAAAGCAGGCCGGGCAGATGGTGCTCACAGACCGCACGGGCCTCATCGAGCGATCGCAACGCAGTCCTCCTCGTTCTCGGGAAGGGCGCTCGTCTCCGGGGCGGCGGCCGAACGGGCGACGGGGTCCGCGACGACGGAGACTCCCTGGAGATGGGTCGTGCGCAGTACCGGGTAGTTGGCCTCGCCGAAGACTCCACCGGTCAGTCCGGTGCCGCCGTGGGACGGCAGCGGAGCGGTGAACGCGATGTGGGAGTCGTTGACCTTGAGCAGGCCACCGGTGGCCGTGTCAGCGATGTACCGCTCGACGACCTTCTCGTCGCGTGCCCACAGGGAGTTCCGCAGCCCGTACCGGTTCGAATTCACGAACTCGACGTATGCGTCGAGAAGCGCCTCGTCGTCGGCGGCCCCGGGCACCACGACCGGCAGCAGGGGGAAGAAGGTCTCGTCCTTGACCGCCTTCACCTCGCGTGCGTTCTCGAGGCCGTCCACGCGCAGCACGGTCGGCTGCAGGAAGAACCCGGCACTGTCGTCGACGGTCCCGTCGAGTTGCATGCCGTGACCGCCGAAGACCACAGCCGCGCCCTTGACCACGGCGTCGTCGAGGAAGTCGTGGAACTTGTCGTGTCGGAGCACCGGCGAGAGCAGCACCCCCTCCTGGTCCGGATACCCGGGCCGGAGCCGCCGCGCACGCTCGACGACCCGCTCGATCAGGTCGTCCGCGACATCGGGGTGCACGACGGCCTGGTTGGGGACCATGCACAGCTGGCCCGAGCCGTAGAAGCTCTCGACGAGCGCGTCGGCGGCGCCGTCGAGATCGGCGTCCTTCCACACCAGCACGGAGTCGTTGCCCGCGAGTTCGAGGATCGGCTTCTTGCCCGCCTCCACGCAGCGCCGCTCCAGCTTCAGCCCGGCCGGCACATCGCCGAAGAACATGATGTCGTCGACAAGAGGGCTCCCGAGCCATGCGTCCAGCATCGGGGCGGGGTTCCCGCACACCACGTTGAGCACTCCTGGCGGTGCCCCGAGCTGATCGAGGAGGGGCGCGATGATGTTCCTCAGCGCGTACGTGATCCCGTAGGGAGCCGTGCGCGGCGCGCGGACAACGACCGCATTGCCGCCCGGGATGCTCATGGTCCCCAGCAACGCGCTGACCAGGGGCGCATTGGCGGGTGGTGTGATGCAGACGACCCCGTCCGCCTGCCGCCGCACGATGTTGCGGCGATTGCCGACGGAGAACTCCTGATGCAGCTGGGTGCGCAGGTACCGCGCCGACTCCGGCCTCGTCAGTTCGCGCATCCCGGAGATCTCCCACCTGGCGAGCTCCAGCGGATGCCCTTCCAGAGTGAGCAGGCCCACGAGTTCGTCCTCGTGGTTCTCGATTGCGGTACGCAGCAGCTCCATCCAGCCGTCGAACCGGATGGACAGCGGCGTCGCACGCCAGATCTTTGCCGCTTCGGCCGCCGCGCTCAACGCGTCCTCGACGATCGCTGCGTCCGCGAGCGCCACCCGGCCGGCTATGACGCCCTCCGGAACCTCTGCAGGGTCGACCTGGCCGGCCTCGAGCCGCCGCTTGAGCGTGAGACTCGCGAACGAGTCGTCGAGTACGGCGTGGGCCGACAGGACGTAGACCCACCGGCCGCTCTCGACGTTCTTCCCGCGTACATAACTACTGAGTGAAGGGATTGAGTGAGCCTCGACACTTGGTGCCAAAGTGACCCCGCAAGGTAGATGTCGGCAAGGGCGACGTCATGACGTGTACGCCGCTGTCAGCGTTGCGAGAATGAGTATCGAAGGCGACTCTGAAACGGGGCTGACATTGAGATGGCGTCGATTTGGGCTGCGCGTCAGAGAAGGGCTGGTAGCTTCTCGCAGACCGATTTCCGTACGTGAGGACAGAGCATGCAGATGCCCGACTCGCTCCGGCCGGAACCCCGCGCTTCGATTGTCGCGGCCCTGGAACGCCATGCGGACAATCCCAGCGCCTTCCTCGCCCTCAACCGCGGCAACAAGTACTTCAGCTGCGATGACTTGGACGGATTTGTCTGCTATCAGGTCCAGGGGCGTCGCTGGATTCAGCTCGGTGGGCCATTCGCGGACCCGGCGTGCAGGGAGGAACTGGAGTCCAGGTTCCTCGCTCATGCCCATGAGCACGGTTGCAAGGTGATCGGCGCCCAACTCCAGCGTGCAGATGCCGAGTTGCTCGCTGCTCTCGGACTCACTGTGAACCAGGTGGGTGCCTCCTATGCCGTGCGGCTCGCGGACTTTACGCTCCGGGGAAAGCGTTTCGTGCGGCTTCGCAACAAGATATCCCGGGCCGTGAGATCGGGACTCGAGATCAGCGAGGTGGATCCGGACAAGTGCGCCGATGAGATCAACTCCATCAACGAGCGATGGCTCCGGGACAAGGGAAAGCACACCAAGGAGCTCTCCTTCCTGATCGGCGAGATGGGGGGCGAGTGGCAGGCCCTGCGCAAGCTGTACGTCGGGAAGATCGAGGGAACGGCGATCGCCTATGTGTCGTATGTGCCCGTCTACGGTTCCCGTCCGGGGTGGCTGCACGATCTGAGCAGACGTCTTCCCGATTCGCCACCAGGGGTGATGGAGGCCATCAACGCGCGGGCGATCGAGGACATGAGGGCGTTGGAGATCCCCTGGCTGCACTTCGGCTTCACGCCGTTCACCAGCCTCGACAGCAAATACGAGCTGCCGGCCGCGAGCCGCACAGCAGCCCGGATGGTCCGGTTCGTCGCCGATCACGGGGACCGCGTCTATCCGGCGAAGAGCCAGTTGGAATACAAGTCCAAGTGGTACCCGGACGCTGTACTGCCCGAGTATTTCGCCTTCGACGGCGGCATGTCGTTCCGATCGCTGTGGAGTGTGGCGAAGGCGACCAACATCATCTGAAGGGAAACAAATGTCAGAGGTCTGCTTCACCGCAACATGTGATGCCCCGCTCGACTTCGCGTTCTCCTACCTGGATGACTATCGAAACGTTCTCGAGTACTGGCACGGTATGACGAGCTACCGCCCCGTCGGGGAACTCGATCACGGCCTGGGGGCGGTCTTCGAGTCGACTATCAGACTCGGTCCGTCCAGCCAGAGGTCGACCATCAAGAACGTGCACTGGGAGGAGAACGTACGGGTCTCCTACGAATCCATCTCGGGTATGCGATCGACCACGAGTTTCCTCTTCCGGGAGGTTTCCGGAAACCGCAGCGAAGTGGAGATCCGTATCGGATTCTCGCTGCCCGGTGGAATGGCTGGACGGGCGCTGGAGAAGACGCTGGAGCCGTTCATCTCCGCCGCGGCCAGGAATACGGCGGCGAACATATCCGAAAAGGTGTCCGCCCGCTATGCCGGGCGGACACCCGATCTGGGGGGCTCGGAATGAGCGGGGGGCCTGTGCAGCGGCCTCGCGAGGCCGGGGAGGCAGTCGGCGCCGTCGAGGATGACAAGCCGGCTGGAAAGACCCGTCCATGGAGCCGGGATGCGCGGCTCGACAGCATCGCCGGACTGGCGGACCGCCTTGCGGATGAATGGGCTGCTCAACTGGGCGTGATTCCATGAGGACCGTCCCCGCCGCCCCCGGTGGGCGCCCGCCGGCGGCCGGGGCACCTTGCCGCGCGGCCGGAACGCCCGTCTGCGTCCGGTAGGCGGGCGGCGTCCCTGTGCCGTGCGACGCGCTGTATCCGCCGCCGCCCGCCGACCACCACGGATGACGCGACGGCCGTCCGGAACCACCGCTGAACACGCAGACGCGAGCTCCCGGCAGGAGGGTTCGGGCCCGCCGACCGTCCCTCCGCCGGGAGCTCTCGCCGATGCCGCGGCCGCAGGCTCAGGCTCCGTGCGCAGCCGCCGGGCCGGCCGGCTGCTGCGCCCACCGTCCCGTCAGGAATACCCCGATGTCCCCGACCGAGGCGGCGGCCTTCGAGACCAGCCCGGCCTGGGCCTGCGCGGCATGCCACAGCACATCGCTCACCACAAGGTTCGTCTCCACACCGGCCCCGCGCAGCGAGGCGGCCAGGCGAAGACACTGGGGATAGAGCAACTCCCTCCTGTTGGTGTGGAGATAAGTGGGAGGAAGCCCGGTGAACCCCGCTCCGGCAGGGGCATAGCGGGGGTCCGACGGATCGCCGTCGCCGAGGTAGGCGGTGGCACAGGCGAGTCCCCAGGCACGGCTGACGACGAGATCCCGACTCCGCTCGGCGGTGTCGCCCGGATCGGCCCAGGGCGAGATGAGCACCAACGCCGCCGGTGCGGGGTGCGAGCCGCCTCTGTCTCCTTCGGACCGGTCGGCGCCGCCGGCCGCGAGATGCTGCGCCGCAGCGAGGGCGATGCCGCCGCCCGCGGAGTCCCCGGCGAGCACGAGAGAGGACGCCGCGTCCCCCTCTGATTCCGTGAGCGCCTCTATTGCTTCCAGTGTGTCCTCCAGAGCCGCTGGGCACGGGTGCTCGGGGGCCAGGCGGTAGTCGAGCACATGGACGGGGCGCTCCGTCGCCTGGGCGAGATGGGCCGCGAGGGAGCGGTGCGTCGCGGGAGAGCCCACGGTGAATCCACCACCGTGCAGATACAGAACGGTCCCGGGAGCGGTGACGGTCCCGGACGTCACCCGTTCGGCGCGACGCTTGCCGAGGCGCACCTCCTTGACCACCGTGCCACGAGGCAGCGGCTGGGCGAGAGCGGTCGCGTTCAACAGCACGCGCTGCACCGCCCAGGGAACACGAGGGTGAAAGGTGCCGCGGAAGAACGGATGCAGCAGGGCCCGCGCCACGGGCAGCGGAATGTTCACCGGCGCGCCCCCGGACGAGGTGCGATTCTGAGAAGCCGGGACATGATGGCCCCGAAGCGCTGCGAACTCGCGGGCGCAATCCTTCCCAACACGTCGAGCGCCCTGGCCTCCGCGCCGATGAGGACCCGCGCCCGACGCGCCTGCACTCCTCGGACGATGGTCTCCGCCGCCATCTCGGGGGTGTGCAGGGCGAGGCGCTTGTCGAAGGCCCGTGCGATGGACGCCGGGTCCAGCCCGGGCGCGGCGCCGGCGTTGCGGGCTACCGAGGTCTTGATGCCGCCGGGGTGGACCGCCGTGACGCGTACCGGATACCGGGCGAGCAGCATCTCCTGGCGCAGAGATTCGGTGAAGCCTCGGACCGCGAACTTCGAGGCGCAGTAGGCGCTCTGACCGGGATATGTGATCAGGCCGAAGAGGCTGGAGATGTTGACGACATGCCCGTCGTGGGAGGCGATGAGGTAAGGGAGGAGCGACTTCGTCATGTAGACGGTGCCCCAGAAGTTGATGTCCAGGACGCGCTCGACGTCCTTGAACGACTGCTGCTCCACCTCGCCGTAGTAGGCGACGCCCGCGTTGTTGTATACCTGATGGACCGTGCTGAAGTACGCGCGTACATCATGCGCGTACTCGGTGACTGCTTCCCGCTCCGTGACATCGAGTCGCGTGGCCCAGATGTCCCGGCCGTGGTTCGAGCAGATGTTGGCCGTCTCCTCGACGCTCTTCGCATCGATGTCGGACAGAGCAAGATGCGCCCCGAGCTCGGTCAGGCGTACGGCGAGTGCACGGCCGATCCCGGATCCGGCCCCTGTGATGACAACGACCTTGTCCTTGAAGCTGTCCAGCGGCTTCTTCGCCATGCGCGTCCTCATCTCGAGATGGTGTAGGCCTCGATGTCGAATGTGCGGGTGATGCGGCGGAAGGCGTATGAGAACCCAGGCCACATCGTGGTGTTGGCGCCGTGCCGGTCGAGATACCAGCTGACGCAGCCGCCGGTGTTCCACACACTGCGCGCGAGCTTCTTCTGGAGGTCCTGATAGAAGGCTTCCTGTGCCGACGCCCGGACCTCGATCCTGCGCAGCTTCTGGCGCCGCATGGAGGTGAGGGCGCCCAGGAGGTAGTTCACCTGCGCCTCGATCATGAAGATCATCGAGTTGTGGCCGAGTCCGGTGTTCGGACCCACCAGCAGGAACATGTTGGGGAATCCCGCGATGGCCGTGCCTTTGTAGCAACGGCGCCCGACGGTGGCGAACACCTCGCCGAGGCTGCGCCCGCCCTCGCCGGAGATCCGCTCATACATGGGGGAGTCGGTGACATGGAAACCGGTGGCGAAGACGATGACATCGGTGGCATGTTCCGTGCCGTCCTTCGTGACGATCGACTTCTCGCGTATCTCCGCGATGCCGTCGGTCACCAGGCGGACGTGGTCCAGATTGAACGTGGGGTAGTAGGTGTTCGACAGCAAGATGCGTTTGCAGCCGAGCCCGTAGTCGGGGCGCAGGCGACGACGGACCTCTGGATCCCGTACCTCGCGACGGAGCTTGGCACGGGCCAACAGCTCGACGGGCCTCAGCAGAGCGGGCTTGTTCGCCAGCGCGACGGCCTGCGCCTCATGGGCCCAGTAGATGCCGGCTCGCAGGGTGCGCTGGTAGAAGGGCACGTATGCGCATGCAAGGCGTTCGGCCGTCGAATAGCGGCGATCCAGCCGGGGCATGATCCATGGAGCCGTGCGCTGGTACACCCGCAGCTCGGCCACCTGCGGTGCGATGGCCGGCACGATCTGGATGGCAGAGGCGCCCGTGCCGACGACCGCAACCCGCTTTCCGGCCAGATCGATGTCATGGTTCCAGCGAGCCGAGTGGAGCACCTCTCCTGCGAAGGCATCGATGCCGGGGATGTCGGGCAGCGCGGGCTCGCACAGGGCTCCGAACGCGCCCACCAGCACGGTGGCGATGAAGTCCCCCTGGGACGTCCCGATGTTCCAGTGCTGCTCCTCGCTGTCCCAACGTGCGCTTTGTACCTCGCAGTCGAAGATCTGGTGATCCCGTACGCGGTGACGCCGTGCGACCTTCTCGATGTAGTCCTGGATCTCGGGCTGGGGCGAGAACGAGCGGCTCCAGTGCGGGTTGAGCGCGAAGGAGTACGAGTAGAGATGTGACGGAACGTCGCATGCTGCTCCGGGGTAGGTGTTGTCCCGCCACGTCCCACCGGTGCCGTGCCCGCGTTCCAGGACCAGGAAGTCGTCCCAGCCCTCGCGGCGGAGGCGGACGGCGACGGCGAGACCGGCGAGACCTGCGCCGACCACGAGGGTGTGCACGAGGCGGGCCGGTCCCTGCCGCCGGGCGGCGGAAGGCGCCGTTCCCGTTCGCGCGGCCCCACGCGGCATGTGTTTGACACTCAAGAGGGCTCTCCCGTTGCGTCCGTCGGACGTACTCGGAGAGTGATGGTGGTGCAGTGATCTGACATTCCTCTGAAGCGGCGCCGCGGGCAGGGACAGAACAGTTTCAGGGGGTGCCCGGATGCTGGGTTCCCTGTGACGGCCGTGCAGCGGTTTCAGCTCGCGCGCGCCTCCCATGTTCCCGCAGCGAGCGACCAGACGAGGAGATGCCCGATGGCCCTTTCTCAGGAGATGGACGGCACCGTCGAGACGCCTGACGTGCTGATCGTGGGCACCGGATTCGCCGGCCTGGGCATGGCCATGAAACTGCTCGACGCCGGGCATCGTGACTTCGTCGTCCTGGAGAAGGCCGACGGCGTCGGGGGAACGTGGCGGGAGAACACCTACCCTGGATGCGCCTGCGATGTGGCGAGTGTCATGTACTCGTACTCCTTCGCTCCGAATCGGAACTGGAGCCGCATGTACGCGGAGCAGCCGGAGATCCTCGACTACATCAAGCACGTGGTCAAGGAACGCGACCTGGAGCAGCACATCCGGTTCGGCACGGAGGCGACGTCGTACGAGTTCGACGAGGCGGCGGACCGCTGGCGCGTGACGACAAGCGCCGGCCAGGAGTTCCGCCCGCGGGTAGTGGTGCTGGCCCATGGGGCGCTCCATCAGCCGAACATCCCGGACCTGCCCGGCATGGGGCGGTTCAAGGGCGAGATGTTCCACTCGGCGAACTGGGACGGCTCGGTCGACCTGAAGGGCAAGAGAGTCGCCGTCATCGGGACCGGTTCGAGCGCGGTGCAGTTCATTCCCGAGATCGCGGGCATCGCCCGGCACGTCGACGTCTTCCAGCGCAATGCCCACTGGGTGCTGCCGAAGGCCGACCGGCCGCTCAAGCAGACCGAGCGGCGCCTCTTCGCGTCGTTCCCGTTCATCCAGCGGCTCTACCGGCTCACGGCGTACTGGACGCACGAACTCCCTGTGCTCGCCTTCCTCAACCCCAAGTTCCTCGGTGTCCTCGAACTGGCGGCGAAGCGCACCTTGGCCAAGCAGGTGCCGGACCCCGGGCTCCGGGCCAAGCTCACACCCACCTACCGCATCGGCTGCAAGCGCATCCTGCTCACCAACGACTACTTTCCTGCCCTGCAGCGCCCCGACGTCTCCCTGACCACATCCGGCATCGACGAGTTCACCGAGTCGGGGATCAGGACGAAGGACGGTGAGTTGCATGAGGCGGATGTGGTGATCCTGGCGACGGGCTTCGCCACGGACAACCGCTGTGCGACCGAACGCATCGTCGGCCGCGGTGGATTGACCATTCAGCAGGCATGGCGTGACGGGATGACAGCCCATCTGGGCACCACGGTCGCCGGGTTCCCCAACCTCTTCATGCTGATGGGGCCGAACTCCGGCGGTGGCGCCCAGTCGATCCTCTTCGTCATCGAGGCCCAACTCCACTACATCATCGAGTGCTTGAAGCTGATGCGCTCCCGGAGGGCCACGCGTATGGAGATCCGGTCCGAGGTGCAGCACCGCTTCAACGCCCGGCTGCACGCCAAGCTGTCGCGGTCGGTATGGAACTCCGGCGGCTGCCACAGTTGGTTCCTCGACAACAAGGGGGTCAACCGTCAGTCGTGGCCGGGGACCGGTACCTCCTACTGGCGCGCCACCCGTCGGCCGGATCCGCAGGCGTTCCGGTTGACGAACGGCGGGAAACGATTGAAGTAAGCATACGCACGTGCGTATTCTGATGTTGGGCTCAGAATTGCCGAGCCCGTCCGTCCTGCCATGAAGGGGATGCCTCACGTGTCGAGAGCCGGCCACACCCTGAAGGCGGCGCCCAAAGCGCCGTCCCCTCATGAGGCCGCGGTCCCATGGACTTCGGTGTCGACCGTCATGGTCGGTATGTTCATGGCGATCCTGGATTCGTTCATCGTCGTGGTGGCGGGACCGGCCATCCAGGCCGACCTCTCGGCGACCGCGAGCGAGCTCCAATGGGTCCTTGCCGGCTACCAGCTGAGCTACGCGGTATTCATGATCACCGGTGGTCGGCTCGCGGATCTGTACGGGCGAAAGCGCGTCTTCCTCCTCGGCGCGGCGGTCTTCACGCTCTCGTCCATCGTCTGCGCCCTGGCGGCCGGTCCGCTCATGCTCATCGGCGCCCGCATCGTCCAGGGTCTCGGTGCCGCCCTGATGGTGCCGCAGGTCTTCGCGGTCATCACATTGACGGTGTCTCAGGAGAACCGGCATCGCGTCTTCGGCGTGCTCGGGGTCGTGATCGGCATGGCGACGGTCAGCGGCCAACTGGTCGGCGGTCTCCTGATCGGTGCCGACCTCTTCGGCACCGGCTGGCGCTCGGTGTTCTGGGTGAACGTCCCCATCGGCGTTGCCATGATGCTGGTGGCTCTGAAGAGCGTGCCGGAGTCGCGGGCCGAACAGACCCGCAAGCTCGACCTCCCCGGGGTGGTAATCCTCACCGCGGCCCTGCTGCTGCTCACCTATCCGCTCATCCAGGGGCGTGAGGCGGGCTGGCCGTGGTGGACCTGGGTGTGCTTCGCGGGCAGCCTGGCCGCGTTCGTCCTCTTCTGCGTGGTGGAGCGAAGGGTCGATCGGCGCGGTGGCGAGCCCCTGATCAAGCTCTCGCTCTTCTCGCAGCGCTCGTTCTCGCTCGGCATCGTCCTGGTCCTGGCCGTGTACGCGCTCCTGACCTCGTACTACCTGTCCCTGTCCATCTCCATGCAGGACGGACTCGGCATGTCGGCTCTTGGCGCCGGGCTCGTCTACACGCCGGCCGCCGTCACCTTCTTCGTCTGCAGCCTGATCGCCGGACGTCTCGTGCCGAAGTACGGCCGGCGTGTGCTGGAGGTGGGAGCGATCGTGCTCGCGGCCGGTTATCTGACGACTGCCGTGGTGCTGCTGTCCGGGCCCCGCCTCACGCCTCTTCTCGTCATCCCGACGCTGATGCTGCAGAGCGTGGGCGGCGGATTGCTGATCACTCCGTTGCTCAACACGGTCCTGGCGCGGATCGATCCGCAGACCGCGGGCATGGCCTCGGGCTCCCTGTCCACCGCACAGCAGGTCGGCGGAGCGTTGGGTGTGGCGGTGGTCGGAGCGGTGTTCTTCCACTCCTTCGATACGGGTGCGGACTCGGACGGCCCGGTGTGGGCGGCGGGTCATGCCTTCGCGTTGACCTCGCTGACCACCTTCGCCATCGCCGCGGTCGCAGCCCTGTTGGTGTTCCTCCTGCCGAAGGCGGCGCCGGCGAAGCGGTAACGGCACGGGAGAGGCCGACGTCGTCCGGGGTGTTCGCCCCGGACGACGTCGGCCTCTCCCGTCTTCCGCGCCCCCCTGATCCCCGGCCGCCGGTCAGGATTCCTTCAAGAGACTGTCCACCGTGCGATGAACCTTGTCGATGACGTCCTTGTCGCCGAGTCTCAGAGCAGTGTTCGCGGCGCAGAGGGAGGCGTCGATCAGGAAAACAGCGAGATCGAGTTCGAGTTCCGCGATCTCATCGGATTCGACCGCGTACTGGAGTTCTCTCCTGATCGTTTCGAGCCATTCCTGCTGCTGTTTGAACAGGGCGTCTCTGACGGCTCCCGGCTTACTGTCGAAATATGCGATGTTGGCGACTCTGAAGCAGCCGCCCTCGAACAGCGGTGTCTCGGCGTACGTGATCCAGTGATCAATCAGCGAGCGTAGTCGGCGCACTCCGTGCGGCGCCTTCCGCGCCGGGCGGGTGACTGCTTCGATGAACATGTCGCGCGCATAGTCAATGGTCGCCAGTTGCAGCGCTTCTTTTGTTCTGAAGAGGGTCTGGATGCCGGCCTTGCTCATGCCGGTGTCTGTCGCCAGGCGGCCGAAACTGACGTCATCCAGCCCTTCGAGTGAGGCGACGTCAACGGCACGCCGAAGGACGGTTCCACGTGTTCGCGCCCCTCTGAGCAGGCGCTTGTCGGTGGTTGCCAGCTGCTCGGCACGCATCGGGAAGGTACGCTTCTGGGTGCCCATACGGTCGATCGTACCTCTTGTTCGCGCCCTTGTGAGGGGGGTGACATGGCAGGGTCCGGCGAGATCGGCGCGACGGACAGGCCTTCGGCTCGAGGCAGCCTTTCTTGTTTCGATTTCATAGAGTTGAAATACGGGTTCGCGGCCTCGCTCATTCATGCAGGGATCGTGCGGGCTGCCTACTCGAATGTGTGGGATGTGGCGGCAAGGGTCAACCATTACGCTTCCTCAGTCATGGGAGTTCGGTAAGCGTGTTAAGGATCTTGTCCAGGTGTGACGAAGCGCGAGTTGACCCGGGGGCAGGCATTGACTGTCATGCGTATTGAGGTACTTGGTCCATTGCGCATTGAGATCGACCATTCGGAAGCGGGGTTGTCAGGTGCGAAGATCAGGGACATTCTCGCTGTTCTGGCGTTACGAGCAGGAGAGGATGTCGGAAGAGACGAACTCATAGAGGAGCTGGACCTCGCGAGTACGACTCGCGACTCAATCAACGCGGTGCACGCGCACATGCGCCGGATCCGCCGCTGGCTGCAGAGACACGGCATGCCGGCCGATTTGGTCGAGACGGTCGACTCCGGTTACCGGCTGAATCTGGACCGGGAATGCGTCGACGCGCACCGCTTCAGCGACCTGGTGCAACAGGGGCTCGGTCTGGCACCGGCGGCGCCCTCGGTCGTCGCGGCGATCCTGGAGGAGGCGCTCTCGCTGTGGCGCGCGGATGCGTTGACGGACACGAGGCAGGGGCCTCTCATCGCCTCCGCGGCGGAGGAACTGCACCAATGGCGTACGACGGCGCGCGGCGCCCTGCTCGACGCGTGGCTCGCGTTGGGACAGGACAACAAGGTGATCCTCAGCGCGCCGAGATTCATCGCCGATGACCCGTTGAACGAGGCGCTCCACGTGCGTCAGCTCACCGCGCTGCGACGTCTCGGCCGATACGCGGAAGCTGTCCGGGCGTACCACAATGCCGAGCGGATGCTGCGCCAGGAGCTGCGCGTGGAACCGGGAGCGGAGCTCCGCACCGCGCACACCGTCGCCCGGCGGAAGATCTCCTCCGGCATCATGCACGAATGGGTCGAGCTGGCCCGACTGGCGTGAAGCGGCCGATCGGCTGAGCCGGGTGCGGCGGTACGAGTCCGGTGCGGCACGGGAGGCTGAGGTCTCCCGTCCCGTGCCGGGCCGTTCGTCGTGCCTCACGATGCCTCCGCGCGGTCAGGAGGTGCGGCGCCCCAGAACGGCGGCGAGGGCCTTGACCATCTCGGCCGCCATGACAGCCTGGCCGGACGTGGAGAAATGTATGCCGTCCTTGCTCAGGAGGTTCTCCCGGGAGTTGATGGGGTGCTCCCACATGTCGACCACGACGGCGCCGTACTCTGCGGCGAGGGCGCGCGTGATGTCGTTGAGAGTGCGCACGCGTCGGGTCCAGTCGGGGAACACGGGCACGATATAGGCGCGGCCCAGTGTGAACGTCGTGAGCTGGGCGCCGGTCCGGGCCGCCAGGCCGTACAACGTGCGCATGTTCTGCTCGATCTCGTCGAAGTCCGGCTCGCGGCGCACGAGGTCGTTGGCGCCACAGGGGATATGAAGCAGGTCGGGCGCGAAGTCCGTCAGCTTGTCGACCTGTAGTTGGATGGTTTCGGCTGTCGTGGCTCCGATCACGGCTGTGTTCAGGTAGGCCACGTCCGGCCGCGCCTGCCGGAGGATGTGTGCGAACCGGTCGGACCAGCCCTGATTTCCGTAGCCGGCGCTCTCGTCCCCCGTTCCTGCGGACAGGCTGTCGCCGATCACGGCGTAGCGCTGCCACGGAGCGTCGAACAGCATGGCCGCCGCGTCGACGACGGGCAGGCAGTAGGGGTCGGTCTCTTCCGTGAAGGGCGTCATTACCAAAGAGTGCGACCGGCCGTATGTATATGTCAAGGCTGTGATCGCGCCACCTGAGCAGCCTTCCAAACCGATCGCGTCGCCGATCCGCAGTCCGTGCCGACTGCCTCGCCCGCATCCCCGCCGCCGCATACGGCACAGAGATCGTGGACAGCAGCGGCAGGCGCCGGAGGAGTGCTGCCGCGACGGCGATGCCGCCGGCACGCATGCCGAACGTGGCGGTGAGGCGCACCGCACTTCAACGCCGATGGAGGCGGGGTGCTGTGGGCGTCGTGCACGCACGCAGTCGTGGTGATGCCGCATGTGTCGTCACCCGAAGCCGAGCCCCGTCCGCACCTCATGGTGCGATGAGGAATCCGCCGGGGTGGTGGAAGTCTGGTTTCGGTGAAGGGTGTTTCAGTGCCCAGTACCCGAGCCGCCCCCTGTCGTCCTCGATCACCGCGGTCAGGGCCATCGCACCCGTACACGGCAGGTTGCGCACGTCCGTACGTACCTCCATCTCCAGCCGATGTGCTGTACGCGTGACCTGGATCCGAGGGGGCCGGGAAGGGCGGGCCGGTGTCGCCCCTGTGCGGTAGTCGTCGAAGGTGTAGAGAGCCCACTCCGTGGAGGGGGACGCGTTCAGTTCGAGGTAGGCCGTGCCTTCTGCCGTCCTGCGTGCGAACATCTCGAAGCACGTGTGTTTCCACAACTCATCGGTGTGCTGCGGCTCCCGGGTGGGCGGGAGCCGGAGGCGGGAGAGGTCTCCGTCCAGCACGTACCGCAGGGTGAGCGTGTCCGGACCACGCTCCAGCAGATGGACGTCGAGCGAGCGCACGATCCCGGTGTCCTGAGGTGCGAAGGGGCGCAGAGGGAAACGGTGCGGAAGACGCGACGGCATCACGTCACGCCCTTGAGATGGGGAGAGGGGATCGACACGTTGTCCCGCCCGCCCGCCCCTTCCGGCTCTTCCGTCCGTGCCGAATCCAGGATCGCCGCGACGGTTTCGTGGCTCGGCAAGATCGAGCGGGCCTCCGCGATGGTGTCGGCCTGTCCGGCCGCCAGATCCATGAACCTGTCCCATTGCGCTGCCAGGGGTTCACGACGCCCGCCGCACTCAATGCTCTCCGCGGGACTGTCCGCGGGGGGCGCAGCGGCCGAGGCGTCGAAGGATGCATGCGATGGACGCGGGTACACGGTGACGCACGGGTTCAGGAGGTCGGCGACCATCGTCCTGTCGTGCTCGACGACCGTGAGCCGCCGGGTTCTTGTGTCCGATACGCGACTTGCCGTCAGGCTCGCACGGCGAGCACCCGGAAACCGCAGTTCGGTGGTCACCGTGTCCTCGCCCTTCCTGCCCCCGCCGCTGTGGCGTTCGACCGTGGCGCGCACGACCTGCGGGGTGTCTTTGCCGAACAGGCCGATCGTCAGGTCGAGATCGTGCACCAGCAGATCCCAGGAAACGCCGGCATGCATGCGGGGGGAGTAACTGGAGAGCCGCTGCGTGCACACACCCACAGGGGACTCCGCGCGCGCCAGAAGCTCGCGGACGGCGGGGTTGAACCTTTCGATGAACCCGCACATCAGCGGAACTCCGCAGCGCAGAGCGGTGTCCACCATCTCCTTGCTGTCACTCAGGCTCGCGGACAGCGGCTTCTCCACGAGCAGGGGAATTCCCGCTGCCAGAACGTCCGATGCGACGGTCACGTGCTGATCCGTCGAGCAGGCGACGACCACGGCATCGACCCGCGAAAGATCCTCAAGCTTCGGTGCCCAGTCGGCGTCGAAACGCCGCGCCAGCCTGCGCCCGGCGTGTTCGGAGGGATCCACCACAGCCACCAGCCTGCTGCGGTCGCTCTCCGAGATGACGCGTGCGTGGTGGCTGCCCATGGCGCCGGCCCCTACGAGGAGAACGCGGGGAAGCGGAGTTCCGGTCATGCGCGCAACCTCTTCCGTACGGCGGAGATGATGCGATCCAGGTCCGTATCGGTCAGCCCGGGGCGGACCGGCAGGGAGAGGATCTCCGAGGTGATCCGTGCCGCCACAGGAGCCTTTGACGCCATGACCTGGGGATGCCCGCGATAGCAGTCGTAATCGAAGACCAGCCGCGGGTAGTAGATGCTCGTCGCTACTCCTTCGGCGGCCAGCGCGGCGGCGAGTTCGTCCCGTGTGCAGGCACCATCGTCCGTGACGCGAACGGTGTACTGGTGCCATACGTGACGGCGCCCGGCAAGAGTGCCAGGGAGGATCAGCCCGGAAATCCCGGCAAGCCCCTCCGACAGCCGGTCCGCGTTGTACTTCCGGCGCGTGGAGAACTCCTCCAGCCGACGGATCTGCGAGAGGCCTACCGCCGCGTGTATGTCGGAGAGGCGATAGTTCCCGCCGACACAGGAGTAGTCGTAACGGCTTTGCATCCCCTGGTTGCGGTACAGGCGCACGCGGTCGGCGACTCTGCTGTCGTCGGTGGTGACGACGCCCCCCTCACCGGCCGTCACATTCTTGGTCGCGTACAGCGAGAAACAGCCGACCCCGAAGCTGCCTGTCGGTCGGCCGGCGAGAGTCGCCCCGATGGCCTGGGCGGAGTCCTCGACCACCGTCAGGCCGTGCTCTGCCGCCAGCTTTTCGACCGCGATCATGTCCGCCGGCTGGCCGTACAGACTCACCGGCAGCAGGACCTTCGTCCGCCCGTTGATCTGGCCTTCGACAAGGGCGGAATCGATATTGAAGTCATCGGGCCGGATGTCGGCGAACCGGGCCGTCGCACCACTGGCGATGATGGCGTTCAGCGTGGCGGCGAAGGTGAACGGCGACGTGATGACCTCGTCCCCCGGACGCAGATCCAGAGCCTCCAGACTGAGGGACAGAGCCGCTGTGCCGCTGTTCACCGCGATGGCGTGCTCGGTACCGACGATCTGGGCCATGACCTCTTCCAGCCGCTCCACCATCGGGCCCTGGGTGAGATGACCCGACCGTAAGACCTCCATGACCAGCGGCTCCGCTTCCCGCACATCGACAGAAACGAGCGGTATCAATGGATGCCCCCTGAAATCGTGTGCGTGAGCGGTTCATGTGCTCCAGAGCCGCAGGCCAGGATGGAGAAGACCTCCGAGATCCGGCCCGTCGGATTCGTGTAATCGAGAGACCGGCCATTCATGTCGGAGAACGCTCCGCCCGCTTCCGCGATGATGGCGTGCGGTGCGACACAGTCCCAGATCCGGTTGCGGCGGTGCAGAAAAGCCCCGTACGTGCCACTGGCCACCATCATGCAGTCGAAAACGCTGTTGCTCATGCGAATGCCCCGGCAGCGGGAGGCCAGGCGTGCCACAATGCGGCAGTCGAGTTCGATCTCCGACGGGTGAATGTCCATCCCGTAGGCGATCAACTGCTCCGCCGGATCGACGTCAGGCGTGATCTGTATACGGACGCCATTGTGGTACGCCCCCTGCCCGGCCTCGGCGACATAGACATCCGAAAGAGCGGGCAGTGCCACCCCGCCGGCCACGGGTTTCCCGTGTTCGAGCACGCCCACCATGACGCCGAACAACGGACTCCCCACCGCAAAGTTCGACGTTCCGTCGATGGGGTCGATCACCCAGGTCAGAGGCGACGACCCTAAGACCGTCCCCGATTCCTCATCGATGATGCTGTCGTCCGGAAAACGCTCATGAATGCGCTTCTTCAGTCGATTACCGACGGCGGCGTCCGCCGCTGTCACCACCTGATTAGGATCTTCCTTCTTCACGCTGACAGTCAAACCGCGCGGAAATTCCATCACGTGCTTGGCTGCATCATGAAGAAGGGACTCAAGGAAAGTCAGATAAGTCACGTCGACGCGCTCCCGGGGTCACAGAGAATGAGTGGCCGTTTTCGCGTAGTGCTCCAGGATCGGCACCTCGGGTGCGATGAGGTCGGCAGGAATCCGATCCAACGGGAAAAGCTCTGCTGCTGCGACTTCCTGCGGATCGAGCCGATAGTTCCAGTCCTGGGAAGTTGCCGTGTACACGGTGGTGACGTTGAAAACCTGGTCACCGTTCGGGTAACGGAAGTACTGATCGGAACCGGAGAAGACGTGCATCAGTGAGAGGTTCTCGATCTCCAATCCGGTTTCTTCCGTGACCTCGCGACGCGCCGTCTCCTCAAGGGTTTCGCCGGGATCCATGAACCCGCCGGGAAGCCCCCAGCCCCCGGTGTCCGCCCGTTGCAGAAGCAGAATCTGTCGATGAGAGTCCACGACGATCACCGCGGCTCCCGGAAGAATGAGTGGGCGTGTGCCCACCAGTGCGCGCAATTCTGCGATATAGCTCAATGTGAGCCCCCTGGCTGGTTGCACCATGTCGCCTGCAGTGAAAAGAGTAGCGAGCCCCGGTGTTACTGCCCAACGATTCGTCCCGCGCCGAATAGCCCCTTTTTACTCTCGCGGGGACGGGCTCGATGATCCCATTTGGTCTGCACGTGCGAAAAATCGACCACGGAAGTCTTGACAAGTCACCCGGCGCTGCAATCACATGGGTGCGCAATCCGATGACCTTGGGAGCCGTGTTCGGCCTCGGGGGTCCTGAACTGAAAAAGGAGCGCCGCTGTGACGGACGAAAACCTTCAGGCACCGGGTTCCGCAGAATCGATTGCCGAGCCCCACGTCGGACCGAGCACGCTCAAGCGCCTCGTCGCGTCCTGGCCCCGAAGGGCCACCGTCCGCACCGACATGGAGGATTTCCTGGGAGCCGACCTCGACGAATCGGGCAAGACCGACTATCCAGTCACGCTCGTCCCGTTCGCCGACCATCCGCGATTCCTCGAAGCCCCCGAGGAATCGCGTGAACTCGTCAGCACGCTGGCATGGCAGGCATACAATGCCCGAGTGATCGCGGCCGAGGAGCACGTTGCGAATCCGACCTTCGAGATGCTGACTCACGGCGTCTTCCCCGGCGTGGACCGCTACGAGGCCAAAGAGGCGATGCAGCAGTCACACATCGACGAGGTGTGGCACACCTATATGCATATGACGGCCATGCAGCGCACCAGGGAGGCCCGTCGGCTCACAGTGGAACCGGACTACTCGCATCCGGTCACGAACACCCGTCTGTTCCGGCTGACCGCGGAGCGGAGCGAGAAATGGGAACGGGACATACTGTTCCTGGTGTGGACGGTGGTCGGTGAACTCCACATCAACAATTTCCTCGAACTGCTCGCACACGACAGGACGATTCAGCCCATGCATGCGCTCGTGGCACGCTTACACGCGAGGGACGAGGCCGCTCACGGGCCCATCGTCGCGGAAGTCATGAAGGACATCTTCGTACACCTGAACAAGGAACAGCGAGAGCTGTTCATCCAGACGCTTCCGGACGCGATCACCGCCCTCGGCGCCCAGGACTACGACATCTGGGCGGACATCCTCGACTTCGTCGGCATCGCCGGCGCCACCGACATCATCGCCGACACCCGCCGCCTCCCCGGTACAGACATGATGTTCACGGACTTCTCCACCGTGGCCCGCCTGGTCCGCGACCTGGAGATCGAGGACCGCGTCGAGTACGACTTCGCGCATCGTGACTGAGGCACCTGCCGCGCTGCACACCCGTGAGAAGGGTGAGTTGCCGGAGCGGCTCTGGTCCCGGGACTTCACTCTCCTCTTCGTGGCCCGCACGATATCCGTGCTCGGTGACCAAATGCTCATACCGACCACGATCACCGTGGCCGTACTCCAGGCCGGACACGGCATCACCGGCGTGGGGTACGCCCTCGCGGCCCATGGCGCACCGCTGGCACTCTTCGTCGTCCTCGGCGGTGTCCTCGTCGACCGGTTCACGCCGATCAGGGTCATGGTCGCCGCGGACATCGCCCGACTGATCTTCCAGGGCGGCCTCGCAGCCGCTTTCATCGTCGGCACGCCCGACCTCTGGCTGATCGTCACGCTGCTCGCACTGGGAGGCACCGCAACGGCCGCCTTCCAGCCCGGCTACGTGAGCGTCATCCCGCGCACGGCCCGGGACATCCAGAAGGCCAACGCGGCCATCCGGGTCACGGAATCACTCATGACGGTGCTGGGTCCCGCCCTCGCCGGTGTGCTCATCGCCGTCTCGTCCGTCTCGCTCGTCCTCGTCCTCGACGCCACCACGTTCGCGGTCAGTTGCGTCTGCCTGCTGGCCATGCGACTCCGCATCTCCCGCCCCGGACGCCGAAGCTCCGTGCGCAGCGACCTCGTCCAGGGATGGCGCGAGTTCTCGTCGCGAAGCTGGCTCTGGGGCGTCATCGTGATCTTCATGCTCTTCCAGGCCACCGTGAACGGCCCCTTCCTGGCACTCGGCCAGAGTCTGGTCACCCTGGAACACGGGGAAGGCACCCTCGGCTTCGTGATGGCGATGTTCGGCGCCGGAAGTGCTCTCGGGGGTTTGGTCGCCGCGCGCCTGCGTCCGGCGCACCCGTTGCGGGCCGGCGCTCTCGCGTTGACCGGTACGGTCTTCTGCCTGCTCACGGTGGCGTTGCAGCTGTCGGTGCCGGTGATCGCCGCCAGTTACGTGGTCTGGGGCGCAGGGGCGGCGTTCTGGCTGGTCATGTTCCACACGGCGGTTCAGACGAAGATCCCTCCCGACGTTCTCGCCAGGGTCCACGCCTACGACGTCGCAGGCTCGGTGATCATGCGGCCGGCAGGCCAGATGGCGGCCGGTCCGGCCGCCATCTGGCTGGGTGTCGCACCGGTGCTGTTCTTCTCCTCGTCGATGGTCCTGGTCACGGTCGGACTGCTGCTCGCCGTCCCCGCGATCAGAAACCTGCGACGGGAGTGAGGAGCGCGCCACTCGCTGCCGGTGCCGGACAGGTCAGCCGTCCAGTACCGACAGCAGGGTGGTGCCGGAGTCGCCGAGTTCGTAGAGCACCCATGGCCCCACCCGATAGCGCCGTACGAGGCCGGCTGAGGAGAGTACGGAAAGATGCTGTGAGACGGTGCTCGGGGCCAGCCCGACAGAGCCGGCCAGTCCGGTCGTGGTGGCGGGGGAGTGCAGCGCGCGCAGAACCGTTGCCCGGCCCCGTCCGAGCAGGATGGTCAGCCTGTCGCCCGGACTCAGCGTGCCGACCGGGTCTTGCGGCCCACCCGCGCTGATGCCACCGAGCACGGCGGCACCCTGCGCCTGGTACGAGAAGGCGGCTGTGCCGTTCCAGGTGGCGAACACCCGGGCGCCGCGTGCGAACAGGGTGGGGACGATGACCAGACGACCGTCCCGCATCCGCCAGTCGAGATCCGCGGGATGCGGCACGCTCAATTCCGGGCGCTCCCAGCAGATCCGGCCGCCGAGAGCCTCCAGCATCGCGTCCGTGCCCCGGGTCACCAGGATGCGCCCGCGCGTCAGCACCTCCTCTTCCAGCACGCCGCGCATGGCGGGCCAGGACCGGGCGAGCGCGGCGTCCCAGTACTCGCCCATGAGGTGGGCGAACCGGCCGTGGCCGGCCGACCGCAGTGCGGACAACTCGTACTCGATGGCAGGGGACGACTCGTCCGGAATCGGAGTGAGGGGGGAGGAAGGCGACTTCGCCCAGTGCGCGCGCACAGTGGTGGTCAATTCCTGCCGCAGGGCCGGCGACACCCGCTGAAGCGCTGCCGCTGCCCATTTTCTGTACGGGTAAGGGATCTCGCTCCGGTACCGCATGGTCAGAGCCAGACTGGAAACCGCTTCCCACAAAGGGCTGATGGCGATGCGAATCCGTCCGAGAGTCAACTCGTCGAGGTGTATCCGTATCATTCGGCCACCCGTGCTGCACCGGGCGAAGTCGAGTTCCCCATGAGACCGTCAGACCTCGATCTTCAGGGCCAGGTCCTGGCAGAGGGTGAGTACCTCGTTGATCCACCGCGACGGGTCATCGGGGTTGTAGTCCCGCATCGTCTTGAGATCCCAGTACTTGGCGAAGGACAGCGTCGCGGGGCCGGTCTCCCGGAACCGGCGCGCCTGCCACTTGGGCGGCTCGCTCCCGTAATTGCCCTGCTCCTCCAGCAGGGCGTCGACGGTGTGATGCAGAGCGATCCTGGCCGAGAGCACCGCGCTGTGCACATCGCCGCCCTCCAGTTGACCGAGCGAGTCCTCCACCGCCCGGTCCGCCTCGCCCAGCGACCTGGTCACCAGGATGGACCGGAAGGCCGAGGCGTCGACCTCCGCGCGGCGGCGGGCCACCCAGTCCTCGCCGACCAGCGGGAGGCAGGTCCGCACGCGCTCCAGGAAGACCTCCTCCCTGAGCGCGAGCGCATCACCGGAAGCGGCGCGGGTCCGGTCGAAGGCGTCCCAGGAGACCTTCGCCAGCATCTGGTCGATCTGGTCCTCGAGCCAGTAGGCGAGGTCGTAGCCGCGGTTGTCGGTGAAGAAGGTGTGCCACCCGATCGTGGCAGGGCGCAGCGGCACCGAGACGTCGATCATTTCCGGCCCCGCCCAGGGCTCCTTGCTGACCACGTAGACGTCGATGTCGCTCTTCTCATTGCCCCAGCCGCGGGCGGACGACCCGACCACGAAAGCCGCTTGGCAGGTGTCCGGCACCAACTGCCGATTGCGGAGGGTTTCCAGTACACGAGTTGCATCAATCGTCATCGACGACCTCCGTGAAAAGGGGACTTGCAGACTCTGTGGAACACGGGCAGCGTAACGACGCTCTTCTGCCCGTAGGCAACGATTCGCCGTGGGGCGAATTCTCCTGTTTCTCCCGTCTGCTCGTGCTGCGGCGGCCCGGAAACCGTGATGCACGCGGCATGTGTACGCTGACGCGCCATGAGGTCACACTTCCGCACCGGCGAAGTCGTCGTCAGACGCGAGATCTTGGACGATCGCGAATGGCTGGTTTATCCCGTACGGATCGCTGCGGACGACGAGCAAGTACTCGCCGTGTATTTGGCGCACGGCACTCCTCTCACCTTCGGGCGCGGCGATTTCCGCTGGGGGTTGCATCCCTGGATCGAATTCGAGCCGTTCTGGCAGTCGAGCGGTGTCCTGCAGCTCCAGCGACCGGGGGAGGGCTATTCGGTCTGGGGCCGGTGGGAGGAGGGCGTGCTCCAGGAGTGGTACGTGAACTTCCAGGTGCCGTTCGTCCGCACGGACCGCGGGTTCGACACACTCGACCACGAACTGGATCTGGTCATCCCCGGTGACGGGTCCCCGTACCGCTGGAAGGACGTCGACCACTTCGAGGAGCGTGTGCGCGCGAACGGTTTCACGGCCGCGGAGGAGCGCGGTGTGCGAGCGGCGGCCGCCCGGGTGGTGGAACTCGTCGAACGAGGTGAGTGCTGGTGGGAGCGGTGGCGCGAGTGGCGGGCGCCCGCCGACTGGGAGGAGGCTCCCGCACCGGTCGCACTGCGGGAGAACCCTTCTCCGGAGACGCGGGGAGCGCTCGGTCGTGGGATGCACGGGAATCAGAACGACTCGGCATAGAGGGTGTACAGGTGGTCCCGGGTGACCTGCCCCGCCGGGTCGTTGTCGAGGTTGCCCGTCACGCCCTCGACGAACCGGCTCAGGTCGTCCTTGTCCACCCCGTGGTCGCGTAGCCGGAGCGGGAGGCCCGCCGACGCCAGAAGCCGGCCCACCGCCTCGTGGATGGTGGTGCCTCCCAGCAGCGCGGCGACCTCGGCGAATGCCTCCGGGGCCAGGGGCGCGGTGTGCCGCAGCCAGCTCGGGTACAGGATCGCCAGTCCCGCCCCGTGCGAGATGTCCACGCGGGGCACCGAGCCCATGGCCTGCTGCAGACGATGCGGCAGGCAGGTGCTGACGTTGGCGACGTTCACCCCTCCGAGCAGCGCTGCCTCGGACAGTCCCGCCCGCGTCTCGGGGGAGGCCTCGCCGCGGAGGGCCGCAGGAAGATGCTCGGCGATCAGCGCGATGGCCCGATGGGCCCGGGCCTTGCTGGCCGCGTCGGCACGTGCGGCCACGCAGCCCTCGACCGCATGGGCGAAGGCGTCGAAGGCGCTCTCCGCCAGAAGCGGGCGCGGCAGGGACGCGATCAGGTCAGGGTCGACGATCGCGATCCGTGGGAAGAGGGCGTCCCCGCGGATACCGGCGCGAAAACAGCGCTTCGTGTCCGTCACGATCGCGCCCTTGGTGACTTCTGATCCGCTGCCCGCCGTGGTGGGAACGGCCAACAGGGGGAGGGCCGGCGTCCCCGGCGCCAGCGTCGTCCCGATGAGGTCGCGCACCGTCCCGCCCGAAGGAGCCGTGACGCACACACCCTTGGCAGCGTCCAGCGCACTGCCTCCGCCGAGCCCCACCACCACGTCGCAGCCTCGGGAACGGGCCAGGGCGACGGCCTCGTCGACCTCGTCGGACGTCGGGTTGGCCGAGATCCGGTCGTGGACCGTGACGCGGACTCCGGCGGATTCGAGGGACGCGACCATGCGGTCCAGATAGCCGTGGGCCCTCGCGGCTCTCCGGCCGGTCACCAGAAGGGCGTGCCCGCCGAGGGTCCGGGTGTGGCTACCCGCTCGGTCGAAGACGCCCTGCCCGAAGTCCACACGGGTGGGCACGGCCAGGTCGATCTCCATGCGTCAGGCTCCTTCATTCGTACGACGGGGGGCGAGGCGGGCGTTGTCCCGGAGCGCGTCCAGCACCGTGCACGTGCCGGTGGCGAGCAGCGCGAGCGCCGAGCCGCCGCCGGTCGACACGGGCCCGCTCCAGGGGAGTTCGGCGACGGTGTCGCCGCCGAGCAGCAGAGCCCGCCCGCTCAGGCCCGACAGTGCGGACAGCAGCGCCCCGGAGGATCTGGTGTGCCCGTCGCGGACACGGGAGGGCGTACCGGCCAACACGGCCCGGTCCACCCGGGCGAGGAGTTCCAGCGCCCAAGGCTCCACCTCGAAGTCCACGACGGCGTGGTCTTCGGGCACGCCGTCCAAGACCGCGAAGGGCCGGGCCGCACCGGTGAGCTTTTGGTGCGTCAGCGGGGCCGCCCAGACCGTCCGGGGCAGGTGCAGCCGGCCCGGTCCGCGCGCGGCGAGCACGGCGCGTGCGGCGTCGAGGCAGGCGGCAGGACTGCTGCCCAGGTCGGAGGCTCCGGTACGGTGACCCGCCGCACGCAGCAGCGTGTTGAGAACGACGCCTCCGGGCACCACCAGATCGCAGGTCCGCCGCGCATGCACGAGGCCCACCAGGGTCTTCTCCGGCTTACGGCCACCGAGCACAGCGGCCCGGGAAGCACCGTCACCACGGTCGGCCCAGGGCGTCAGGAACCGGACCTCGGCCACCAGGCTCCTGGCGGCGTGTCCCGGAAGCCGCCGCAGCAGGCCGGTGTTGGACGCGTGCGCACGGTGGGCCTTGGAGAAGCCGCCCACGGCGACCCGGTCACCGAGCAGCGCGAAGCTGCGCGCCAACTCGTCGCTTCCTTGCTCCTCACCGGCATGGTGGCGGGTGTTGCCGAAGACGGCGATGCCGCCGGGCCCGAGCTGCTCCGCCGCCCGCACCGCCGCGGCGGAGGCGTTCTCGGGGATGTACGGGACCGGCCGGTCCAGCCGCCGGGACAGGTAGGCGGCGACATGAGCCAGTGAGCCCGCGCTGCCGTCCCGGTGGCTGCCCTGGTGGGAGAGGACGGCCACTCGGGCCCCCGACTCCGCGAGCTGCCGCAGGTCGGCCAGCTCGCTGTCGATCCGCCCCGTAGGGGAGAGGGCGGTATCCACGTTGAAGCCGGCCGAGTAGATCCAGCGCTCGCCCGGGGGGACCGCCCGATCCTCCAGGAGCGGGACGCCCGCGAGCGGATCGCCCCGCAGGCTGCCGGAGTTCGTGTCGAGGTGCATATCAGAGGCCGTAGCCGCGCAGGCCGGCGGTCTCGTCGAGGCCGAGCATGACGTTCATGTTCTGAAGGGCGGAACCGGCAGCGCCCTTGACCAGGTTGTCGGTGACGGAGACCACCTTGGCCACACCGCGCCGGGCGTCGTAGTCCACGCCGATGTGGCAGAAGTTGGAGCCCGTCACCCCGGTGGGATTCGGATACCTGCGGTAGTCCTTGTCCGTGAGGCCGCCGAGCTGGTCCTGCGTGTTGATCCGGACGAAGAACTCGCCTTCCGCACCGGCCCCGTAACGGTCCGTGTAATGACCGAGGAGCCGCGCGCGGGACAGACCGGAGCGGAGATCCTCCCGTATCCGGACGCTCGCCTGGAGGTGAATGCCGCGGGCGAAAGGGCCGTGCGCGGTGCTGAGGTCGACGGTGACCGGCCCGTCGGTGAACTCGGCCAGCCGGTCCTCCAGTTCAGGGGCGTGTCGGTGACCCTGGAGGCTGTAGGGCAGCATGGCCCCGAACGCCTCCGCATGCAGGATCTCGGTACGGGGCTTGACCCCGGCGCCGGTTGTCCCGTTGACCGCGGAGATGTGCAGCGGCGCGGCGGGGTCCGCGAGCCCCGAGGACAGCAGCGGTTCGAGTGCGAGCAGTCCTGTGATCACATAGCACCCCGGGTTGGCGACCAGCCGGGCCGCGGGCAGCGCCTTCCGGTTGAACTCGGTGACCCCGTACACCGCCTCGGGCAGCAGCTCGGGAGCACTGTGCGGCGCGCCGTAGGTCTGTTCGTACGCCACCGGGTCGGTGAACCGGAAGTCGGCGCTGAGGTCGATCACACGCGTGCCGGCCCTCAGCAGTCCGGGGGCCCGGTGCATGGCCTCGCCCGATGGGGTGCACAGGAACGTCACGTCCATGTCGCCGGCCGCCGCGGTGACCTCATCCACGTCGTGGAAGCGCAGTCCGGAACCGAGCAGGTTGGGATGGACCCGCTCGAACGACTCCGCGCTGCGGGAGGTCGGCAGGATTTCGGTCACCGCGGGGTGGCCGAGCAGCAGGCGGCACAACTCTCCGCCGGTGTAACCGGTCGCGCCGATGACCGCCGTCCGAATGCCGTTGCTCATTTCTTCCCTTCGTTCGCGAACTCGCCTGGATCGGTGGACACATGAAGCATGATCTTGCCGGTGGAGACGTCGGAACGGTCCATCAGACGCAGCGCCGCATCCGCGTCGGCGAGCGGCAGGTGATGGGTGATCATGGGAAATACGTCGAGCGTGCCGGCCGAGAGAAGACCGATGACGTCGGCGAAGTCCCGGGGGGTGGACAGGGCCGAGCCGTGCACGGTCACCTCGTGCCCGACGAGGGTGTTGAGGTCGACCCGGGGGCGGCCCTCGAAGTAGCTCACGACCACGATGTCGCCTCCTGGCCGCACCGCGTGCAGGGCCTGATCGGTGACGTCCGGGTAGCCGGCGGCGATCACCACGACGTCCGCCGAGCCGCCCAGGGCCGCCAGCGCGTCACGCCGAGGGGCCCCGTCGAGGGCGTCGACGTAACCGTCGGCGCCGAGCCGGCGGACGAGTTCACCCTTGTCCGGTCCGACGTCCACGCAGACCACCGTGTCGTAGTGGAGCTGCCGGGCGGCGATGAGGCAGCTCAGGCCAATCGTCCCGGAGCCGAGGACGAGAGCCTTGCGGCCCGTACCGGGTCCGACCAGCCGTACCGCGTGCAGGCCGATCGAGAGCGGCTCCACGAGCGCGCCGGCGACGGGGTGCAAGCCGCCGGGCAGCCGGTGCGTCATATTGGGTCGCAGCGAGATCAGTTCGGCGAAGGAGCCGGTCCAGCCCAGATGGCTGAGGTTCAGCTTCGCGGTGCACAGATGCGGGGCGCCGCGTTCGCACTCGGGACAGGCGTCGCAGTGCGAGAAGGCCGCCGAGCACACCAGCTCGCCCGGTGCGAAGCCGGTCACACCGGCACCGACGCTCTCGACGACCCCGGAGAACTCGTGTCCCAGCACGGCGGGTGCGGTCTTGTAGGGGTGAGTACCGCGGTAGGCAGCCAGATCGGAGCCGCAGATCCCGGTCACGGACACGCGTACGAGGAGCCGGCCCGGAGCCGCCTCCGGGGCGTCGATGCCGCGGTGGACGATGCTCCGACGGTCAGTCAGGACGGCGGCGTTCATGGTCCCGGGCGATGTTCCCCGCATGATCAGCACACCCTGTTCTTCGCCTGGCCGCCGGCCAGGACGGTCCGCAGCTCCGCGGCCAGCAGTCGGCCGAGCCTGAGTTGGGCGTCGGTCGTGGTGGCGCCGATGTGCGGAGTGAGCACCACATTGTCGAGATCCGCCAGCGCCGGGACGCCGGACTCCCGCGCATGCACGTCCAGGGCGGCACCGGCGAGCGTGCCGTCGGTCAGCGCGTGCAGCAGAGCATCCTCGTCCACCACGCCGCCCCGGGACACATTGACGAGGTAGGAGCCCGCGGGCATGAGCGCCAGCTCCGCCGCGCCGATGAGGTGCCTGGTCCGTTCCGAGAGCGGCACCGCGAGACAGACCACGTCGGAGCTGCGCAGCAGATCGCCGAGGGGAAGCCGCTGGACACCGCTGCGACGCAGCTCCTCGTCCCGCTCGGGGGAGGGCTGGGCGACCGTTGTGAGGACTCGCATGCCGAGCGCCCGGCCGAAGCGCCCGATGTGCGAGCCGACCGGGCCGAAGCCGACGACGCCCAGGACCCGGTTCTCCAGCTCCGGTCCCGCCAACTGGGGCTTGTTCCACCGCCCGGCGCGCACCTGCCGGTCGGCGAGGGAGATGTTGCGGGTCACGGCGAGTACGAGGCCGAGGGCCAGCTCGGCCACCGCGGGCGCGGAGACGCCCGGGAGGTTGAACACCTGAACGCCGGACGCGCGGCAAGCAGACAGGTCGATGTTGTCCGTGCCCGACCCCGCCCTTGCCACCACCCGCAGCCGTCGTCCGGAACGGATCACGTCACCGGTGATCCGCACACCGCTGCGCACCACGAGCGCCTCGGCATCCACGGCCAGGGAGAGGAGTTCCTCGTGGGAGGGCCGTAACCGCACCACGACCTCATGGTCGCGCTCCAGGTCCGCCAGGGCGTCGGGGGACACCGGGTCCAGTACGACGACGCGTGCTCGGTTAGCCATGCAAGCGATGGTGCAGGCTATTGCCAATATTGGCAAGGCGTTTACATTCTAGTTGACCTGTCGGGCAAGGCGAGGTTAGTTTCTGAATCAATGGCCCACCTCCTCAAGGGAGTTGGGTAGTCATGCTTGGTCAAGTACTGCCATCCGGGAAAGGCTGTCGATGCTCAAGCGCACTTACCCCTCATTCCGCACTGTCCTCGGTAGGCACGACGTGGTCCGGGTGGCGGGCGCCCACCACGCGCTGAGCGGCGTTCTGGCGCAGGAGGCCGGATTCCAGGCCGTGTGGTCGTCGAGCTTCGAGGTCTCCGCCGCGCGCTGCCTCCCCGACGCGAGCATCCTCACCATGACGGAGTTCCTCGACGCGGCCTCGAACCTCCAGAAGGCTCTCGACATCCCTGTCGTCGTCGACTGCGACACCGGGTACGGCGGCAACTACAACGTGGCGCACATGGTCCACGAGTTCGAGGCCGCCGGTATCACCGCGGTGTGCATGGAGGACAAGACCTTCCCCAAGCTCAACAGCTTCGCGGACGGCAGACAGGCACTCCTGCCCACGACGGCCTTCGCGGGCAAGATCCGCACGGCCAAGGCGGTCCAGTCGACGGAGGACTTCTACGTCATTGCCCGTACCGAAGCCCTGATCGCGGGCATGGGAATGGACGAGGCCGTCAGCCGCTGCCAGGCCTACGCCGACGCAGGAGCCGACGCCGTGCTCGTCCACTCGAAGAAGCCGACCAAGGACGAGATAGTCGCCTTCCTGGACCGATGGGACGGTCGCGTACCGGTGGTCATCGTGCCCACCACCTACCCCGACTGGCACATCGACGAGGTGCGCGAGGGCGGTGTCTCCGTGGTCATCTACGCCAACCACGGCATGCGCGCCACGCTGACCACCCTGCGCAAGACCTACCGGGCCATCTACGAGGCCGGCGACACCATGGCGCTCGAACCGGAGATCGCCTCGGTCCGGGACATCTTCGACCTTCAGCGGATGGCCGACTGGCAGAAGCTCGACGCGTGAACTCCCCGCGCGCGTGCGACCCACCGACCCGCACTCAAGAGGGCAGGGCCACATGATCATCTCACTGGTGGGGCCCGACGGGGCCGGAAAGTCGACCGTGTCCCACCTCGCCACCGAGCGACTGTCCGCCGACGGCGTCCGCATCGAACGGGTGGACCGCTGGGACATCGTCGACAACCCGGCCTACCCGGCGACCCGTTTCATCAAGCCCGACGTTCCGGACACCAGGCTCTGCGTCGCGGAGATGCCCGGCACCACCCGGTTTCTCTTCCTGATGTGGTCCATCTCCCACGCACTCCTGGGCCGCGTGCCACCGACGGCCCAGGAAGGCACCATCACGCTGCTGGACGGCTACTGGATGAAGCACGCCGCGAGCGAGATCGCCTACGGACTGGACCGCACCTGGGCCGAGAGCGTCGTCGCCGCTCTTCCCGAGTCCGGGCAGGCCCTCTACCTGCGTCTGGAGCCGAAGCGGGCCTGGGAACGGAAGGCGGGGAAGGACGTCGTCCCGTACGAGTGCGGGATGGACCCGGACTGCACGCGGGACAGCTTCGTGTCGCACCAGAGCCGCATCCAGGAGGTGCTCGACGACTGGGCCGAGCAGTTCGGCTGGCGGATCATCGACGCCGACGCGCCTCTGGACGCTGTGGTGCGCCAGGTCGTGTCAGGGATCTCCGGGTCCGTGCCGGCGGCGGAACGGTGACTGCGCCGACACCGGCCCGGCCCGCCGTACGGCCGGGAGAACCCCGCACCCTCGTTGTCAAGGTCGGCGGCAGCCTCGTCTCCGACAAGCGCACGACCGACCACCTCGACACCGCAGCCGTCCAGCACTACGCGACGCTCGTCGCGGACCTGGCACGTGCCTTTCCCGGCCGCACGGTGTTCGTGGCCGGCGGCGGCGCCCTGGGACACGGAGCGGTCCGCGACCTGGACGCCGCCGACGGGTTCGCGGGCCTGGAGCTGACCCGCGCGACCTTCGCCGTCAAATGGGCCTGGGCCACCGCCTTCCGCGAAGCCGGCCTCCGGGCCATGCCCCTCCAGGTCGCGGCGATGTGCTGGGACCGCCCGGAGGGGCCCGTCGCCGACCTCGGCCTCATCCGCGGGCTCCTGGCCGAGGGCGTACTGCCGGTGTTGTCCGGCGACTGCATCCTCAGCACCGGCCCCAGACTGCGGATCTACGGCAGCGACCACGTACCCGGCATGATCATCGACGAGGACCTGGCTCCCGTACGGATCGTGACGCTGACCGATGTCCCCGGCATCCTGACCGGCTCCGCCCCGGACAGCCCCGTACTGCCCCAGGTGAACCCCGACGATCCGTCAGCCGCCCACGCCCTGGTGTGGGAGAGCGCCCCCTGGGACACCAGCGGGGCCATGCGCGGCAAGGTCGACGCGATGACGGCGCACGCCCGGCGCGGAGCCGAGTGCGTGATCACTCGCGGAGACCGCGACGCCACATCGCTGCGTCATCTGTTCGCGCCGATGCCCGACTGGCCCGCAGAAGTACCGCACACCCTGATCGCCAGACCTTCCGATCAGCCCTTCCCTTCTTTCCGCCGTCTCGCTTCCGAGGAGGTCTCCGGAGTGTCCGCCACGACGCCCTCGCCCGACACCAACCGCCTGGTGCTGCTCAACCCGGGCCCGGTCAACGTCCACGACGACGTGCGCGCCGCCATGACCACGCCCGACCAGTGCCACCGCGAGCCGGAGGCCGCGGCGCTGATGACCCGGGTGAGGGAGAAGGCCACCCGCATCAGCGGCGGCGACGACACCTTCACCTCCGTGCTGTTCGCGGGTTCAGGCACGGCCGCCCTGGAAGCCGCCTTCTCCTCCGTCGTCCCCGCCGACGGCCGCATCCTGATCCTCGACAATGGCAACTACGGCGAACGGCTGTGGCGCATCGTCGACGTGCACGGCATACCGCACCACCGGATGGAGTTCGGCTGGTGCAACCCGATCGACCCGGCCGCCGTCGACCGCGCCCTCGCCGAGGACCCGGGCATCACCCATGTCGGCCTCGTCCACCACGAGACCAGCACCGGCATGCTCAACCCGCTGCGGGAGATCGGGGCCGTCGTCGCCGAGCACGGCCGGCAACTCGTCGTCGACGCCATCAGCAGCCTCGGTTCGGAACGGCTCGATCTGCGGGCCGATCACATCGACTGGTGCGTCGGCACTGCCAACAAGTGCCTGGAGGGCCTGCCCGGCGTCAGCTTCGTGACCGCCCCGCGGCACCGATTGGAGGCGCTGGAGAACATCCCGACACGCACCTTCTACCTCGACCTCCACGGCCACTTCCGCTCCCAGGACCGTGTGCGGGCCCCCCTGTTCACACCGGCCCTGCAGGTCATGAACGCACTGGACAAGGCCCTGGACCTGGCACTCGACGAAGGTACCGAAGGACGCGGGGCCCGCTACGCCGCGCTCGCCGCGCAGATCCGCGACGGTCTCGCGGAACGCGGAGCCCGCTTCCTGCTGCCGGCCGAGGATCGAGCGAACTCCGTGACGAACGTGTACGTCCCCGACGGCATGACGTACGAGGACCTGCACGACGGTCTCAAGGCAGAGGGCTATGTCATCTACTCCACCCAGGAACAGCTGACCCGCGTCTTCCGGGTCGCCAACATGGGGCGCCTCGACAGCGACGACATCTCCGGCTTCCTCGCCGCGTACGACCGCGTCGTCGCCAAGCACGCGGGTCGGAGCGCCTGACCGAAGTGGACCCGAACGTGCCCACCACCGAGCAAGGAGGCCCACCCCATGGATTCCCACCGACTCGCTGTCGTCGGTGCCGGTCCCAGCTGCACCTATGTTCTGGAGCGGCTCGCCGCGACGGCGACGGCGGCGGCCCGGCCGGTGCCGCTCGGCATCCACATCTTCGACCGCTCCGGGCAGTTCGGCGCCGGACAGGTGCACAGCACCGGCCAGCCGGTCACCAGCTACCTCAACCGCATCGTCGGCCAGGTGGCCTTCGCCGCCGACGAGACCGTGGTCGGCGCCGGCCCCCTGCTGCCCCAGCAGGACCGGCCCACCCTGCTCGAATGGTGCCGAACCGAGTACGAGAGAACCAGGGACCCGGTCTTCGACCTGGCCGCAGAGGACTGGCCGAAGCGCTACGTCCACGGGCTGGCGCTCGCCGACCAGTTCCAGCGCTACGTCCGCATGCTGCGGGACGTCCCCGGCGTGGAGGTCCACCTGCACCACGCCGAGGTCGCCGACCTGGAGGAACTGCCGGACGGCCGGCTCGGCGTCGTCGACGGCGACGGGGAACGCGTCCTCGACGCCGACCAGGTCCTCATGCTGACGGGCCATTCCTCCAACGACCCGGCCCGCTATCCGAGGCAGGCCGCATGGGCGCGCTTTGCCGCGAGCCGTCCGGCCGTCTTCGTCCCCTCCGCCTATCCGCTGGAGGAAGCATTCGATCCGGACCGGTCCGGCCCCGGCAGCACAGTGGGATGCATCGGCATGGGACTCACCGGGATCGACGTCATCCTGCACCTGTCCGAAGGCCGCGGAGGGGTCTTCGAGCCGCAGCCCGACGGCACCCTTGAATACCGGGCCTCCGGCCGCGAGCCCGACTCGATCGTCATGTTCAGCCGCGCCGGTCTCTTCACCTTCGCCCGCCCCTACAACGCCAAGGAACGCAACCCCCGGGAACTGGAGCACCGGGGTGTCTTCCTCACCGAGGACGCGGTGCACCGGCTGCGCCGTGCCGCAGGCACACCCGTCACCATCGGCGGCTTCGAGCAGCGCCAACTCGACTTCCGCGATCACATCTTCCCCGTGATCCTGCTGGAAATGGCGTACCTCTACTACACGACCCTGCTGGGCTCCGGCTTCGGCCGCAGGCTTGAGGCCGCAGCGCGGCCCGGGTACGAGGCATTCCTTGCCGACGGCGGCCGCGGCGACACGTCCGACACCTCCGTCGATCGCCTGCTGGCACCTCTGGAGGCCCTCGTCGACGAGGCCGCGGAGACGGTCGACTCCGTCCTCTCCGGCAAGACGGAACTCGCCGCGGCCAGGAAGCGGGACGGCGACGCCGAATCGCTGGTGCGCCGCTTCCTGGACGTGGTCCTCGGCACGGAGCAGGCCGCCGCCGTCGCCGCACACATCGAGAACCCCACGGAACTGGCCGATGCCGTGACTTCCTCGAAGTCCCCGTGGAGGCACCCGAAGAGCGTCGCCGCCCAACGGTTCTCCTGGGAGCGGTTGATCCGCCCGATCGGCCGCGACATGTTCACCACACCCGAGAAGTACCGGGTGGCGATGCTCGACTTCCTCGACCTCGACCACCGCTGGGCCGCCCAGGACAACCTGTCCAACCCGGCGAAGGCAGCAGCCGACGGCGTCTGGCGGGACCTGCGCGACGTCCTCGCCACCGCGGTCGACTTCGGCGGACTGCACGCCGATTCGCACCGCGACTTCCTCGACGTCTTCATGCGCCACCACAACAGGCTCTGCAACGGTGCCGCCCTCGAGGTCATGGAACGAATCCGCGCCCTGATCCGGTGCGGCCTCGTCGACGTCTCCGCCGGCCCCGGCGCGGACGTCGCACCACAGGAACAGGACGGGCGCTTCGTGGTGCGCGGCCCCGCCACCGGCGCCGTGCTGCCCGTCGACATCCTGGTGGACTCCCGGGTCCACCCCTTCGACGCCGAGAACGACATCCTGCCGCTCTACCCCAATCTGCTGCGACGCGGCCTCGTCCGCAAATGGCGCAACCCCGCGGCCGACGGGACGGACTTCGCGCCGGGCGGCCTCGACCTCACCGAGAACTTCCACCCGATAGGCGCCGACGGCGAGGTGGACCAGCGGCTCACGTTCCTCGGTCCCCCCAGCGAGGGCGTGATGTTCTTTCAACTGGGCGCACTGCGCCCCCAACAGAACCATCACGTCATGCAAGATATCCTGCGCTGGATACGTGAGTTCTGGGCGCAGGAGGCGATGGCGGACGCGGCGGTCGGCGCGCCCGCCGGCAGAGGAGCGTGAGGGTTTGTCGAGCACACCAGCCACTGCGACTGCTGAACTGCGCACGCGAGTCGAGGAGATCACGCGCACACACACCCGGCTGCTGGAGGACGTCGCCGACATGGGCGACGCGGCGGCACGCGAGCAGACCGGGCTGCCCAGCTGGAGTCGGGGGCACGTGCTCACACACCTCGGCGATCTGGCCCGCGCATTCGCCCGGCAGGCCCACTACGCCTCCGAGGGCCGCCGGATCGAGGTCTACGACGGCGGCCGCCCCGGACGGGACTCCGCCATCGAGGAGGGCGCGCCACGGTCGGCTGCGGCGCTTCGGGAGGCTCTGGAAGAGGGCCTGACCGGGCTGGAACAGGCCTGGGCCGATCTCAAGGAGACGGACTGGAGCCTGCCCTGCGCCTACCGGGACTCCGACCTCCTGGCGACCCAGATGTGCTGGTGGCGTGAGGTGCACATCCATTACGCCGACCTCGACATCGGCTACCGCCCCGAGGACTGGAGCGACTCCCTCGGACGGCACGTCATCGACTTCCTGCTGCCCCGGCTCCCCGCCGACCGCACCACCGTGCTGCTCGCTGCCGACACCGGCCGCCGCTGGGAACACGGCACAGGTACAACGCTCACCGTCCACGGCACCCAGAACTCCCTGGCCGCCTGGCTCGCCGGACGCCGGACCGCCCAGGAGCCCGGGACCCGAGCCCCTGACACCCCGCTGCCGGAGCTGGGCCCCTGGCCCTGACCGGACCGCTCCACCCCGACCCCGACCGACAAGCCGACGCAAGGAGACGACCTGTATGCCGACGCCGGCGCAGACGCTCAGCGGTGACACCAGCCTGGTGCTGCCCGAGTTCGACATGCCCCCCCAGGACCCGTACTCGCTGCTGAGATCTTGGCTGGAATCGGCCGTGGAACGCGGAGTCCGGGAACCCCACGCCGCCGTCCTTGCCACGTCGGACGGTTCGGGCCGGGTGTCGGGCCGGGTGCTGCTGGTCAAGGAAACCGATCGACGCGGCCTGGTGTTCACCAGCTTCCGGGGCAGCCGCAAGGGGCGGGACCTCGCCGTCGCGCCCTGGGCATCGCTGACCTTCTACTGGCGTGAGACGCTCCAGCAGCTCACCGTGGAGGGGCCGGTGGAGACCCTGAGCGCCGAGGAGTCGGACGAGCTGTTCGCCCGGCGCCCTCTCGCCGCTCAGGCGACCACGGCGGTCTCCGAGCAGAGCCGCACCCTGCAGGACGAGGACGGCCTCAGAGCCAGGGCACAGCACCTGGTCGGGGCGGGCGGCCCGGTGTCCCGCCCCGAGGAGTGGACCGGCTACCGACTGGTGCCGCAGGGTATCGAGTTCTGGTACGGCAGCCCCGACCGCCTGCACCGGCGTCTGCGCTACGACCGGGATTCGGATGTCGCTGCCTGGACCCACCGAAGACTTCAGCCGTGACAGCCGTGGCAGGATCCGGCTTGACTTCGTCAGGTCGGATCTTGCCACGGCTCTTGTACGATGAATCGGAGACGGGTACACCTCGGTCACCCGACTCCCGGAGGTCCGCCCCGCGCTCCCACCGGTGAATCTGCGCACGTACTTCACGAAGAGGTGGAGTTGTTCACACAGCCAGGGTTCGGTCAGCGTCTGCGCGACCTGCGGAAACAACAGGGAAAATCGCAGGCCGAGTTGACAGGCGAGGGCATGTCTGCCGCCTACTTGTCACGGCTGGAGTCCGGACAGCGCCCCCCCACGGAACGCGCGGTGGCATATCTGGCCGAGCGCCTCGGTGTCACGGTGGGAAGCTTCGAGGCGCAGTCCGAGGATTTCCTGACCGAGGCGATGGCCACGGTCGCGACCCGCTCCGAGGGCGAGATGGACAGGACGTGCGTATCGGCCCTGGCCGAAGCCCTGGAAGCGGCCGATGACACCGACCCTGTCATCCGCTGGCACGCCCTCGCCCTGCTTGCCCGGGCCTACGAGGCATTGGGCGACTTCACCGGCCAACGTGAGGCGCTGACCGAACTGAAGGTGCTGAGCGACGAACTGGGCCGCCCCGTACTCCAGGTCCGGGCCCGACTGCGGCTGGCGCGCTGTGCCCGTAATCTCGGCGACGCGGTGGCGGCCCGCCACGCCGTGCGGGAGATACTGGCCTTCAACGAGCAGCACGGTGTTCGGGTGTCCGCCACCGATCTGGTGCTCGGCAAGCTGGTCCTGGCCTCGGCGGAGGCTGAACTCGGGGACCTCGGCGAAGCGGCCCGCTTGGCCGACGACGCCCGCGACATGCTGGATTCGACCGAAGGCTCGCTGGCGGCGGAGGTGTTCTGGACCGCGGCCACCGTCAGCAGCCGTCAGGGCAGCCATGACCGTGCCCTCGTCCACCTGCATGCGGCGATGGACGCCATCGACAGCAGGCAGAACCTGCTGCTGTGGATTCGGCTGAGGCTCGCCGCCGCGTCACTCTCCATGCAGGCCATGCCTCCGCGTCTCACGGAGGCGGAGTCCTTCCTGACCGAGGTCGAGCCTGTGCTCCGGGTCACCGGCTCCTTGAGGCATTGGCAGGAGTTGGTTTTCCTCCAGGCCAAGCTGGCCTTCGACCAGGGTGACGACGAGCGTGCCGCCGCTCTCACGGAGCAGGTCGAGGAGGGCTTCCAACTGCTCCTCCCGCGTGACCAGATCCGCTTCAGGGCGCTGCGCGGGGTTCTCGACCTGCGGACCGGGGATCAGGAGGCCCGCCGTCGCCTGGAGCACCTCGTCGCCGAAGCGGAGCAGGCCGGAATGCCGCAGCTTGCGGCCGAGGTGTGGCGCACGGTCGCGGAGAGCCTTCTGTACCGGACCGGGAGGCCCGCGCAGTCGGCCCCGGCCGGCGTGCCCGCAAGCTCCGGGCCCGCGGAGAGCGAGAGCGAGCCAGGAGCCCCGGTCACCGACCTGTGAGCCGTGGGGTCACGGCCAGTCGATGTCGTCGCTGGATCTTCCGGATGCCGAGACCTGCCCCGTCGGAGTCCTCCTATCCGGGGTGCCTGCGGTTCCTATGGGGACGAGCGACGTGAACAGGGCCAGGGATAACGGGCCAACTGCGATCCTGCTCATGAGGAGTGATCCCTCCGTAAGGCGTGATGCGGCCTGACTGCACTGCGGGAGCAGGCCTAAGCTAATCGGACGTGACCGCGAGTGGCAATACTTGGCAAGAACTGATGACATTCTGGCGAAGGTCTGGTGGAGTCGCGGGAAGGTCCGGGGACGACATCAGGTCGATATCAGTGGAACCCGGTGGCGTTCACCGCCAACGGCTACAGTCCCGACTCACAGCCTGTTCGGCAATGACGAACCATGGGACAGAGGGCGAGCAATGGTTCAGTCTGTTCGGCGCGCAATGCGCCTGTTGCGGGAGTTGATGGCGGGCACTCCGAGCCTCGGCGTCACCGAACTCGCCGACCGGCTCTCCGTGGCCAAGCCGACCGCCCACGCCCTGTTGAGGACGCTGGAGGCGGAGGGCGCGGTGATCCAGGACGCGGACTCCGGGAAGTACCGTCTGGGACCGCTGCTGGTGGTGCTGGGCAACGCGTACCTGGACGCACACGAGTTGCGGAACCGCTCGGTGACTTGGGCCGACCTGCTGGCCGCCCGGGTCGGTGAGGCCGTGTGGGTGGGCACCCTGGCCCAGGGCGAGGTGCTGGTACTGCACCACGCCTTCAGGCCGGGCGGTGTCGCGCAGTTGCTGGAGTCCGGTGCGACACTCCCATGGAACGCCACCGCCCTCGGCAAGGCCGTCGTGGCCTTCGCCCTGCCCGAGCGGCTCAAGGAACTCCTGGGCGGCGAGCTGACCGCGTCGACCGGGAGCAGCGTGACGGATCCGGTCGAGCTGGAGCACCAGTTGGCGCAGGTCCGGCAGAAGGGCTATGCGACCGAGGTCAACGAACTGACGATCGGAGACGCCGAAGTGGCCGCGCCGGTGCGTGGACGTTCGGGCGAGGTCGTGGGGGCGATCGGCGTCGTGGGTCCCATGGAGAGGCTGCTCGCCGACGCGCATCACCAGGAATGCGCCATTGCGGTCCGCGAGGTCGCGCGCAGACTGTCGCGCGACATGGGGGCCACCCGCGTGAGCGGTCTGGCGTGAACCTCCGAGGCCTGAAGGTCGTCCCGCACTGATCGAGCCGGTCGCCGGCCTGCGGGAACAGTCAGGGCTCAGCCCCATCGACGTGCGGACGGACCTGTTCAGGACGGCTCCGACGCCGCGATCACGCTGGTGCCGCATCAGGTGACGTCCACATGCATCCAGTATGCGGATGCCGGACGCCCCTCCGCCTTGTGATGCACCGCATCCGACGCCGCGCGCCGGTCCACCGCGGATGACGGGACAGCTCTTGGCGACGCCGTTGCGGACACACCTCAGTGAGCCTCCTGAGAACCCTGAACGGTCCAGCCACCACGCGTACACCGTCTTGACGCGGACTGTGTTCGAACGGCTACTGTCTTCCCTCGTGTTCGGCAGTGGGGAACACCGTTCAGCATCTGAGACAGGCAGTGCTGTCGTTCACGGCCCGCTCTCAGTTCTCCAGGCGCGCTGCGAGAGGACAGTGGTGAAGAAGCTCATCAATGCGCCGAAGGAAGCCGCCGGAGAAGCCCTCGAAGGCGCGGACGACACCGTCGGCCTCCTCCCACGAAAGGGACGTGCGAGTCACCTCGGAGAGCGGGCACTCGGCCATCCTGACCCGGGCGCGGTGGCGGTGGTCACCGGACTCGAAGCGCTGGCCGACGCCTGGACGAGGCCGTGTTTGCCGAGGCACAACGCGCCGCTGCCTGCCGCGGGCTTCACGATCGAGGACTGTACCCGCAGGCGGTCCCTGCCCACCCCCTCTGGAATACCTGGAGCAGCCGTGTCCCGAATACTGGTCGTGTCCGCCAGCCCGTCGCCGAACTCAGGGACGGAGGCTGTGGGTGAGCACGTGGCGGCGCAACTGGCCGAAGCCGAGTGGCAGGTCGAGCATTTACGGGTACGCACCCTGCCCCCCGCGGCGCTGCTCGGCGCAGACAGCTCCGACCCCGTCGTGGGGCGGGCCATGGAAGAGGTGTCTCGCGCGGACGGCATCGTGCTGGCCACCCCGGTCTACAAGGCGAGCTTCTCCGGACTCCTCAAGGTCTTCCTCGACATGCTGCCGCAGTGCGGTTTCGTGGGCAAGGCGGTGCTTCCGCTGGCCACCGGCGGCAGCTCCGCGCACGTGCTCGCCGTGGACTACGCGCTGCGCCCCGTCGTCCAGGCACTCGGCGCACGGCACACCGTGCAGAGCTACTTCCTGCTCGACCGCTATCTCAGCCGCAGCAATGGCAGCCTGCGCATGCCCCAGGAGAACACCGACCTGCTGGACAGCGTCATCGAGCAGTTCCGCAAGGCGTTGATCACGGCCGCATGACATGGTGGCCCCGGCGCGGGACAAGGGTCCGGAGCCGCCGCGCCCGCCGTCCGCGCCCGCATCTGGCCCGCACCTGCTCTGTCAGATATTCGGGTGCGCCGTCCGGCCTGTGATCCCCACGCTGTCCGGGCACGAGGCATGGCCGCCCGGACGCGAACGCGTGCTGTCCGTCCGGGGCGATCTGAGGGAACGTTATCGGTCCTCGTCGAGAGCGGCGCGGGCCTCGGCCTCCGGCAAGGGGAGGCGGTTGGTCTGGCGGTGGAGGACATCGACTTCGAGAAGGAGGCCGTGCACGTCCGACGTCAGGTCAAGACCGTGCGCCGGAAGCAGTTGGCTCCTGGCCCAACGTCCCGGAGGAGTCCCAGAGATGCCGCCGCACCCGCTCCTGGCCCTCATATATGCAGGTCAGGCTGGGGGCGGCGGCATCCGTGCCTCAGATGTCCCGGAACTCCTATACGACGTATCTGGTCTGCGGAAACGACCCCGTTCTAAGATCATCTTGCACGGTCGTTGCACAAGCCGAACGGTGCAGGAGTCACGCGGCCCTGGTGTAGGCACTCCGGACCGCGATGCGGATCTTGGAACCAGCTCCCACGATCCGGTGTACGTACTTGCGCAGAGTAAACGCAGGATCGGCGTGCCCGAGCCGGTCCGCGAGTGTGTACACGTCTACCCCGCCGTTGATCATCATCGACGCGTACAGGTGTCGGAGGGCGTGCATCATCATGTCGCGGGACTTCTCCCAGCGCCGCCCCTTTGCGTTGGGGTCAAGTGGCTTGATGAGGCCGGCCGCTGCCAGAGCAGGCTTCCAGCGGTAGGAGTTGAACCAATTCGACTGAATGGCGGTCTTCTCCCGAGTGTAGAAGATGAGCTGCACCGTGACCGGGGCGCCGCCTTTGCTGCCCCATGGTCGGGTCACCTCGACGGGCGGGTACTTCTCCATGTGCTCGCGCAGGGGGATGGCCACGTCGTCGGTCAGTTCGACCCATCGGTCCTTCGGGTCTTCGTCGTCTCCGCCCTTGGGGAGGGCGTATGCCAGGAACGAGCCGTCGTGGACTACTTGCCGTTGCACGTGCACCATCGGGCCGTCCGGATGTGCCCAGTCGATGTCTTCTGGTGACAGGCCGAATATTTCTCCTTGACGAAGGCCAAGGCCGCGACCGCAGTCGACGAGTGCTTTGTAGCGGTCGGGAAGTTCGGCGCGGATCTTCTCGGTGTCCTCCCACGTCAGGGTCAGCTCTGTCCGGCCGCCACCTCCTCGCTTCGGCTTGGCATCCTGCACCGATTTGGCGAGGCATGGATTTTTGTGTATCAGGCTGTCGTCCACGGCCAGGTCAAAGACAGCCCGAAGATTATCGAAGACCAGGCGCAGCGTGGAACTTTCGAGTAGCCGACGACGGTCGTGCAGCCAGTCCAGCAAGGACGACGCGTTCACGTCCTTTACGCGCATCTTCCCAACTGCGGTAGGAACGATGTGTAGGTGAACCCGTTCCCTGTGGCGTCGGTATGTGCGCGGATTCTTGTGCTCGTGCCCCTTGAGCCACGTAAGGGCGAGTTCACCGACCCTGATCTCTCCGGCACGGGGGTTGATGTATGACCCGTCGTCCACTCCGGATCGCATCTTGGTCTCGTGCCTGCGGGCTTCGGCCTCGGTGCGGAACAACTCCGTCTGCTGGATACCCTCCCGGTTACGCCAACGGGCCTGCCACCGCTTCCCGGCCCCGTGATCCCTCGTCGGAACCTTGCCGTGTTCCCTGCAATTCGACTCCCCGGCTTCCGGGCGTGACTTGTGCCAGCGATCGTATGGCATGGACTCGACTCCTAGTTTTCAGCGGGACTTGAAGTTTCTTTGTGGGTTCTCTCGTGTCAGGGGCGTCATCGGCGACGAGATCGTATGCCCGTTCATCGCACCCTGAGTGAATGGGATGTTGATCCAGGCGAGCTGAAAATGTCAAACGTATTCTTGTGGTCTTCGCGGCAAAGGGAGCGAATTGGTAGGGAGAATCTCGCCCGGGCTAATCGTCACTGAGGTGTCGGCGAACCCTCGACGAGTCCTCGCCGAGGGTTCGCTGGTTTCTTCCGAGAGTTCGGAAGATCCGTAGGAGTTTCGCTGCAAGTTGCTCTATTTGGCCTGGCTGGAATTTCATGTCAATGTTCCGTGCGCCACCACAGCGGAATGCCGCTCACGTGGTTCTTGCCTGCCCGTTCCGAGCCGTTCTGGAGTGCCCATGCGTCGAACCACTGCCCGTGCGGTAGAAGCCGCCAGTGGCGCGGGAGGTCGTTTTCCGTTGATGAGTGCTGAGGAACTGGCCGACTTCCTGGGCGTGCCGCTGAACACGGTCTACGTATGGAATCACCGACGCCAGGGTCCGCGAGCCCACAAGGTCGGCCGCTATTTGCGCTACCGCTGGCCGGAGGTGGAGGCATGGCTGGAAGCTCAGGCGGTGGATCGCACTGTCTGATTGGCCGGGTACGCCTGCTGCACTTGTGTCGGCAGGGTGACAGTACCCGGCGTACAGCCCGACTCGTCTGCCGCTACCTGCGGCTTTGCCTTGGAAAGGGCCTCTGACCTGCGTCGGAGGCCCTTTCCGGTCTTTGAGGAGCTTGCTGGGGTAGGCAGCGAAAAGCCCCTCGGAAGTCTCTCGGGCAGCGCTGCGAGTCCCTGAAAGGCCCCTGGGGTGGAGGGGTGAGCGGGGCCTCTGAGTTGGCTCGGATCGGTGAGGCATGGCGCTGCTGTTTCATCTTGCGGCTCTGCAACTGCCGCGAGGTAGGGCGTGGTCTGCAGCGGAGTGCCTGTGGCCCGAGGCCGGTGCACTCGTCATGCGTAGGTCTCGGGTTCGAACCCTGATCATGGTGGCGCCTGGCTCGTCCTGTGAGGCGCAAGGGCTGGCGGGCGACGAGCTGCTTGCCCTCCCTTCAGTGGTCGGCCTCGATACCTTGAACCGAGCACTGAAGAATTGTGACTGAGCCCGTTAGTCGGCGGGTTGAGCACTTCAGTCTGCGGCTGGTGCGTCCAGGGATGGCTTCCCTGCACCGGAGAGCTTGGGGAGGGGGCGGCCTCGGGGACGGGGACGTCGGAGTAGCCGCGGGCTCCACTTCACGTCTTCGGGCAGGAAGCCATCCTCGCGGGCTTTGCGTGTCCAGGTGCTCACGGTCTTGTCGGGCAGGCCTTGGTGGTTCTTGTACGGCCGGTTCCACACCGCGCAGATCACCTGGAGGGGAGGCACTCCCTGCGAGAGGGCGAACCGGTACACCTTGGCCACCAAGCGGGAGTGCTCGCGACCCCGGTCCCTCTTGAGTGGCCCAACGATCAGCCGAGCCACGCTGATGACGGTGGGGCCGCGTTGTCCCGCCTCGCGACCATCTTCAATCACCTCGGCGAGTGGGAGCGAGGCGATGGTCTGGGCGTTAATCCGCAGGTCGAAACCATGCGCCGCTGGTTCGATGACCAGGCCGCGGCACCGGGCAGACCGGTCCTTGTCCCAGCGCAGCTCGACGCGGAACTGCCACCCGGGCGAGCCTGGCACGTGGGTGATCCACGCACCGTAACTGGTCGTGTCCACGTGGGCAGATGGCTGACCTTGGTCGGCCACGGTTTCGCGCAGGTCCAAGGGGACGAACTTCGCTCGCTGGGGACGGAACGCCCGCGTGTCCCGGCCGAGTGCGCCGTGCTGCCGCGCGTCACGGATCCAGTCGTTCACGCCCTCCAGGCTGCGGGACCACACCGCCGCGACCACGTGGCGAGGCGGTAGATCGGCTGCTACGGCCTCGGCGTAGATCATTGCCACGAGGCGAGAGAAGGCCGGTTCACCACCGCCCCGGCGCCGCGGAACCCACTCAGTGTTCAGTCTGTGGGCCACCGCTGGACCGAGCGTCGCCGTGGCCACTGCTACGGCCAGCAGTCGGTCAAACGGCCGGACACCGGACTGCTTGTCGATCACGCACAGCTTGCGGATGGCCTTTGAGGTCACCTCGGTGAAGCGTTCGGGATCGGGATGGGACCGGAGGGCAAGCATGGCCGGCCAGAAGGTGCCGTGAGCCGAGCGGCGAAGCCCCACCGTCACGTTCCATGCCTCGGCGCCTGGGAGGCCCGTGACGTGCACGACTCCGTGCTCGGCGCCCAGGCCAGTAAGAAGCCCGCGCGCTCCGATCACAGTGGAAGTCAACTCCACTTGACGACCCTTCCCTGCCGACCTTTGGCAATCTACGTGAAATGAGGGGGTACTTAATGATCTTGGAGGTCCGTAACGTCAACAGGGCCGGCGCCGGCAAGAAGACAATGACCTCCTCGACCCTTGGGAGACGCCGTGGCGATCACGCCCACTCCTACCGAGCCCATCAAGGGCCCGCTGCCCGTCTGGCTGCGTGCCGCACAGATCTCCTGTCTGCTGATGGCGGGTGTCTGTACCACCGTGGCCCTCCACCGGCTCCAGAACGACCCGACCCTGATCGCTGGGGTATGGGCAGCGCTGGGCGTGGGATATGCCGGTGCATGGATCAACCTGCTCTCGTACGGACTGCAACTGCGTTCCGCATCGGTCCTGCCTACCGACCTGGAGTAGGAGTCGACCGGACGAGCCAGCGGGCCCATTCGGGGCACAAGCGTGAGGGGCCGAACCGGCGATCGGTCGGACCCCTCATGCTTGCGGATGTACTGCTCGAACTGGTGCGTCTGATGTCTATGCCCTCGATCAGGAGAACGCTCCGGTCACCAACTCGCGTGCTCACTCGCCAACTGAAGTGCTCAGTCACAAGAATTCGAGGGCCCACCATCGCTGGCGATCACACGAGCTGCCGATCAGTGGGAAGACCTACGCGTCGTTCGTTCGGATCTGCGCTCCGTGCTCGTTCCGTTCGTATGTACGCCGCGTGTTCTTCTCGATCTTCCGCGCGACCTCGGAGCCCAGGTCCACGCCATTCATCTCAGCCAGGGCCGTCAGGTAGAGGAAGACGTCGGCCAGCTCTTCCCCGAGGTCGGGCAGTCCCTTGCGCCAGGCGGTGAAGGCTTCGCCGACCTCGGCGGTGAGAAGGCCGAACTCCAAGGCCACGTCCGTGGTGTTGAACCCCTTGAGGGTCTTGTTTTCCCAGGCGAGTTTCTGGGCGGACTCGATCTCCAAGACTCCTCCAGCGGCGGTACAGCAGGTGCCTTCGAAGCCTAGCGGGAGCAGTGTGCCGGTGTGCTGGCTTCGGCAGGCCGTCACCCTGCCGAAGGGAGTTTGAGGGTTGTGGTGTCGAGGGTGAGCACGCGGGTGTAGTCAGCGAGGGTGGAGAAGACCCTCTCGTATCCCGTGACCAGTGCGGACACCTCCTCCAGGCTGACCGCCTGGCCATCGCGCAAGAGGAGTCGCCGGCGGATGGCAGTTGGCGATGCGGTCAGGTGAACGAGCACGCCGGAACGGTCGATGACGCTCTCGGCCAGGTCGATCGCCTGGCTCCAGTTGATCCGGGACCGGCCCCGGTGAAGGGGGCCGTAGACGAGTTCGCTGATGAAGCACCGGTCGAAGAGGATCCGTCCGGGCCCGGCGAGGATGTTCCTGTAGCGACTGGCCAGGTCGAGATGGTCGGGTGTCTTCGGGGAGTGCACCACCACGAAGCCGTGGTCCGTTGATAAGCGCTCCCCGAGAGTGCTCTTGCCGACTCCGTCGCAGCCTTCAAGGACCATGGTCTGGTACTCGCCGACGATCTCGTCGAGGTTCATGCGGCCAGCCAGGACAAGACGGCGTCGCCATTGTCGAGGTGAGCGTCGGCGGCGTACTGGACCATGAGGTTGCGCCAGTTGGGCTCGCGGCCATGGGCGTGTGTGAACGTCGGGCGTGGTTGGAAGGCCGCGATCCGTACGCCGCTGGCCGCAGCAGCACCGATGAGCAAGGCGGTACCCGGCGGCGTTTCCGCGCCGGAAACGTCGGCCAGCAGCCGGGCAGCTGAGCACGCCGCGGTCAGGTCGGCCAGGGCCCCTGCTACCGGGTCCGCCGCCGTGAAGCGCTGGGGCACCATCACCGTGTGGCCGGCATCGACACAGGCTTTTGCGAGGTGATCTCGGCCCCATGCCGTGTACGGCGACGGCTCGACGTAGACGGGTGCGCCGATAGCCGCAGGCGGGCCCATAAGACGGGGAGCGCGATCTGGGAGGTCGAGCAGCGCGTCGACGGCCGCGTCGAGGGCCGTGTTCGTCTGGGCCATGTTGAGTGCTTGGAAGCCCGGGAATCGGGACTGGGGCGGAGTCGACGGCAGAGTTGGCGGCCCGAGCTTGGTGACGCGCACGATGTGCGTGGCCACGGCCTGGAGGAGGGGGTCGGGGAATTCGAGGCGAGGGCCGGCCTCGGTCAGCGAGTAGGTCTGGAAGTCGGTGGTGAGCACGATGACCGGGACGCCCGAAGCAGCGGCGTATCCGATCTCCATGCAGACCCCGTCGTCGAGGCTCGGGCCGTGCAGGATGGCGACCATGACGTCGAGGCGGCCGAGGCGTTCACGGTCCAACTCGAACAGGCGGCGCCCTTTGACGTCGGCGACCAGGTCCTCCTCGTCGGTGTCGCAGAACGGCAGGAAAACGCCATCGGGGCCGACTTTCGCGGCGAGTCGATCGGCGAGGTCGGCAGCGAGAGCGCGGTCGTGCGCGGCAAAGAGCCGGTGGGCTACGTAGACGGACACTGGAGAGTCCCCCAAGTCGTGAGGTCAGCCGCGACGGGGCGCGGGGATCGGAAGGGACGGGGCCGCGACGTATCTGGCTGCTGCTGCGGTCGCCTCGGCCAGAGCCTGGGCGGTTGTCGCACCCTGCGATCGACGGGCGAGATAGGTCCCGGCCAAGGTGTCTCCGGCGCCGGAGACCTCGCGCGCAGGATGCGGCGGCGGAACGGCGGAGGCCACCAGACGTCCGAAGCGGCGGACCACTGCTGCCCGGGGGCCATCGGTGATGACCACCTCCGGGAGCGCACGGGAGTTGATTACTTGCTCCAGGAGCCGGTGCTCGGCAGCGTTGACGAACAGGGTGGTCGCCTTCGGCAGCCAGGAGGCGGCAGCGCGGATCATCGCTTCCGCGCTCGGCAGGAAGAAGTCCACGCTGAAGTTGGTCCCGTCCCTGGCGAGTCGGTCGAGCACTGCTGCCACGTCCAGCGGGCGGCGGCAGCAGACGTGGTAGGTGCCGCGCGGGTGCAGATCTACGTGTCTGAGCGCGTGCTCGGTCAGGCCCTCGGCCACGCCGTAGTCCGTGCCCACCGCCACCAACTCGCCTTGCAGGTCGTACTCCAAGTCGAAGGTGGTGGACATGCCGTCGGCCTGGGCCCGTGCCGACCAGTCGAGCGTGTCAAGACCTGGCGCCTTCGGAAGGTGCGCGAGATCGTTTCCGAGAACGCAGACCGGGACCGCCCGGCGGCCGGCCTTTGCCGCCGCGAGGGACAGGAGCAGAGCCGCGCCGCCGAGCCGGGATCCGCCACGGTGGTCGGGATAGCGGGTCAGGTCCCGGCTGATGTTGCCGATCACGTCGAGCCGTTCCACGGTCTCCCCCTGGAGGTCAAGCACGGCGGGCGCGGTGTGCGCAGTCGACGATCTTCGAGCAGACCGGTCGCCGGCGGCAGAGCTGTGGGGCCGGGCCGTTGAGGTACAGCCGCTTGAAGTAAATGAGGACGAGGTGCACCCACCAGGTCGGCTCCACCCCCTCGGGGATGGAGACCTGGTATTCGTTGTCGGTAACCAGCGACCGGAACTCGGTTGAGCGGGCGTGCACGGCCGCTTCAAGTACCTGCCGCATCCGTTCGTGTGCCACGGCGCTCGTCGGAAGGGCGAGGCCCAAGGCGGGTGCGAGCTTGGTGACCATGCCGGAGTCCACCGGGATGATGCCGCAGTGGTACCCGCGGGCGGTGAGCAGCGCGCACTGGGCGACCTTGTAGGACGCACCTCGCACCCGCGCGGCGAAGTCCAGGACCAGGGCATCGCAGTCGGCTGACTCCGCAGTCGGATCGGTCCCCTCCTTCTCCCAGCCACGGAGAAGCTCGGCGAGGGAGCGCAGGTAGTCGATCCGGGCCTGCGGCAGACCGATGGGACGTACCAGCGACGCAAGCTCGGCGTCCGTGGCAGCAAGGAGGCTGTCGAAGCCACGGGCGTCCGCCGACGTGATTACTCGGGCGTACGTCTCCACCATTCGATAGGAGACCCGGGTGGACCAACCGGCGGCGAGCATCCGTACCCGCGGATCGCTGATCGATGTCGGCCACCACCGGTTCTCGTCGTGATTGGCCTCCACCTCGGCCCGCACATCTGGAAGGCCGGCGGCACGGGCCACCAGGCGGTGGACGCGCCGGATCTCCAGCGGCTTCGCCTTCACACGCTCGATCGTCATGAACCGACTCCAGCACGGGTTCGGGTGGCCAGAAGTGCCATGGCGAGGTTGGACGAGAGCACCGGCTTCCCGAACCGGTGCTCCAGTTCAGTGATCACTGGCAGGGTGTGCCACCCGGTACACGACAAGACCACCGCTTCGGCAGCTCCGACCACTTCCTTTGGCAGATGTCCCACCAGGGCCAGGATCTGATCCGGAGTAATCGCGGGATAGCCGTCGGTCAGGCCCAGACTTGCATGAGCCAAGACCTCCACACCGGCCTCGGTGAACGCCGTCGCTTCCGCTTCGGTCACCGGGGCGGGGTAGGGCGTAACCAGTACCACGCGCGCCACGGCCGCCTCGGTGAGAGCCCGCAGAAGGGCGTCGAAGGCGGTGAGCATGCCGTCCGGAAGCGGTGGACCGCCGGTGAAGCCCGCTGACGTGCACGCCAGCATCACTGCATCGAGCGGAACGTGGGACAACGAGTCCAGCGCCTGCGCCGATGCGTCACGCAGGCCGTGCCAGAACGAGGCGTCGATCGCCGTTGTCCGGGAGGCGGGTACGAGCCGTGCGTGATGGAAGACCGTGTGGTGCAAGCCGAGGCGGGACAACTCGGTCTCCACGGCGACGTTGGCCCAGGGCAGCAGCAGACCTGCACGGATGGTGCGGTCCGCCGCCGCGTCCAGGGCCGCCAGCGTCGCGAGCGTCCCGTCAGGAAATGGCTGCAATGCGCGCTCCGGAGATCATGCGCGGTGAGTGACCGGTGACCACCAGGTCACCGGTGGTACCGAGTGGCACCGCCGCGCCGCGCTCGACGACCTGGATGGAGTACGAGCCCAGCCGCCGCCAGTAGGTGCCCTCTTCGCTGATGAAGTAGGAGTGGAGTGCGGGCACGCGCAGGCCGGTCGGATACACCCGCTCCTTCATCGGCTGATCCCAGGTGAAGTCGATGTCCGCCCTCCACGACGCGAAGTGCTCGGCCGACGGCAGCGGCTCCCGCTCATTGAGCGCGGCGAGCGGGGTACCTGGGAACGCCCTCGCCAGGCGCACGTTCGTCCGGTGGCACAGCAGGCCGGCGTCGAGAATCCCAGCCAGGCCGCGAAGGTTCGCGACGTGGGTGCCGTGGGTCTCTCCGGGGAGGCCGTAGATCAGGTTCAGGCCGGGGAGGAGCATCGGCAGACCACCGGGGCCGCGTACGGCACCCGCCGTGTTCACGTGCTCGATGGCGCGCACCAGGATTTCGGGCGTGCAGGTGAGGGTGTTGCGTTCGATGACGGCTGGGTCGAAGCTCTCGATCCCCATCGGCGCGCAGTTTCCCTCGGTGCAGAAGTCCGCCACCAGCTTGGCGATGCGTAAGCCAACGGGCGCGGCGACGGCCAGTGGGTCGGCGTTGTCGATGTGGAGCACCTCCAGCTCGGGGCAGCGCTCGCGGATGCCGCTGAGCAGGGCGCGGATCGCGTCCTCGTCCCGGTTGCGGTAGGAGAAGAAGCAGGTCTGCTGGCCGAGTCGGAAGTTGCGGACGCCGGCAGCGTAGAGCTGGGCGGCCTCGGCGACGATGTCGTCGACCTCGCGGAAGGCGACGAGCGGGGACTTGGCCGGCTCGTTGCAGAAGTCGCAGAACTTGCGTCGGGTGCAGCCACGGTACAGCTCCAGCTCGGCGACCGGACGCCAGGGCATCTGTTCGACAAGGCCGGCGAACGAGTCCCGTTCGCGTCGCATCTGCTCGTAGTCGGCCGGACGCCGACTGCCGAGCAGGAGATCACCGGACGTCACGGTGTGGGTGTGGACGGCGTCGAACAATCCGGCGTACTCCGCAGGGGAGGCCAGGGCGTATGCGGACAGCGGGCCGAGGAGGTATCGGCGGCCCCGCGTGCAGGCGAGCGCGCGAGCGATCTCCTCGAACGATCCGTTCACCGCGTGGAGATGGACGGACGGAACCGCGTCTCCGGCGATGACGATCACGATCTCGGCGTCCCGCAGGAGCTGGACGGCATCGTCCCGGTTGACGGTGGCGGAGTAGGTGAGTCGGTCGCTCAGGGGCGGTTCGACGGTGGGCTTGCCGCCGGCCAGGCACCAGCGGACGTCGTCGATGGTCATGTACCGGACGTCCGCCTCCGGCCGAGCTCGCCGCAGTGCCGACCAGGCGTTTCGGACGTAGGTCGACAGGTAGGGCGGTACGCCGAGGCCACTCGGCTCGACAGTGAAGCAGTCCAAGATCACTACAGGCTGCATTGGTTCTCCCTCCAGTGCTGAGGGCGCCGGCGGTGTTCCAACGGCGTCCTCGCCGAGAAGGGCCGCGTGCCCCACAGCTCTCTCAGTGTCAGTGCTGGCAGAGCTCGGGAGGAGGGGGCGGCAGGGTTGTTCGGTTGTACAGGGGTTGTATTTCCGTGGCTCTGTGTCCGAAGGCTGGGACGCAGGGTGATCCACAAGGCATCATCTGCACATGGGTAGTTCAAGGGCGAGCGGCGAGACCAACACCGCATTCGCGGCTGTGCTCGGCGAGGCCGGTTGTTCGCACGCCGCTTTGGCGCGCAGGGTCAACGAACTGGGTGCGCTCCAGGGCGAGGTCTCCCGCTACGACAAGGCATCGGTGACCCGGTGGCTGCAGGGGATGACTCCGCGAGGTCGCGCCCCGGAGTTCATCGCCGCCGCCCTGGCGGGGTTCTTGGGCCGCCCTGTCTCTCCCGTGGACATCGGCTTCTCCGAGCAGTCGCAGAGGCCCGTGGTCGTTAGGGCCTTGACGTATCGTGAAGATGTGGGTGAAACACTTCATACACTCGCGGAGCTTGGCTCGACCGACATCTCGCGGCGCAGCCTTCTCGGTGCGGCGCCGTACGTCGCGACAGCCCTTCTGGACCCCCAACGGCATTGGTTGCTGTGGCTCTTGGAGGAAGAACAGGCACCTCGGCTTGCGGTAGTTGCCGGCAGCGGGCCTGCCGAACAGGTCCAGGCGATGATCGAGATGTTCGACGAGATGGACAACCGCTTCGGCGGCGGTGGAGTCCGAGCGAGCATCGTGCACTACCTGAGCACCGAACTCGCCCCCATGCTCCAGCAGCGCAATCTGCCCTCGCACCAGCGCCGACTCCTCTACACCTCGGCCGCGAAGCTCGCGGCGATGGCCGGTTGGTGCTCGTACGACTCCGCCGACTACGGACTCTCGGAGCGCTACATGATCCAGGCACTGAGGCTGTGCGCCGAGGGCGCCGACCGCGTGCTCGGCGGGCAGATCCTGGCCGGTATGTCGCACCTCGCCACCAGCCTCGGCAACCCCACCGAAGGAGTTTCACTGGCGAGAGCGGGAATCGCGACCGCCAAGTCTGCGGGCAGCCCCCTCGGGCTTATGCGCTTGCACGCCATGGCCGCCCGCGGGTACGCGGTCCTGGGCGATTCCCGGCACGCGACGGCATCGCTCCTGGAGGCCGGCAAGGACCTGGAGGCCAGCCGAGGCCCTGCTGAGGAATCGCCGTGGGTCCGCTTCCTGGACCACCACTATCTGGAAGCCGAAGCCGCTCTGGTCCATCGCGATCTTGGCGAAGCGGGACAGGCCGAGCGCCTGGCACTGGCGTCTGTCGAGGCGAACGGCGACCGCCGTCGTCGACAGGCCATCAGTCGCTCGGTGCTCGCGACGGCATTCCTCCAGCAGAACAGACTGGACGAGGCAGTCGGCACCGCGAGCAACGCCGTGGACCTGCTCGCCGGAGTTCACAGCGAACGATCCGTCCAGGCCCTTCGTGACTTCCGTACACGTCTTGCCCCTCACCGGGGCGAAGCCGTCGTCCGCGACTTCGAGCGAAAGGCTCGGCCGATCCTCGGCACAGCAGCCTGAAAGCTCCGGTCAGTACCCGTCCGGTGTTGGGGCGTTCTGGCCCTTGTCGGCAGGCAGGTTGATCCCGGTCACCGCACGCGACTGGTCCGATAGCAGGAAGGCGATCACGTCTGCCACCTCCCCCGGCCGTACCAGCTCTCCCCCCGGGAACTCCGCACGGAATCGGTCGAAGGCTAGCGGGTCCTCCCGGCGCATCCGGTCCCACCGCTTGCCCGGGATGAGCATCGATCCGGGTGAGACCGCGTTCACGCGGATACCATCTACGGCCAGTTCCCTGGCCAGGGACGACACCATGTGGATCTGAGCCGCTTTTGCCGAGCCGTACTGAGCCTGCGGTCCTGGCTTCCACCCGGAGACTGATGCCACCACGACGATTGATCCGCCACCGGCTTCACGCAGATGCGGGGTACTTGTCGCGACCAGCCGGGCAACGTGGCCGACGTTCATCCTCCACGTCGCCGCCCAGTCCTCGGCAGACGCCTCAGTGATCCCCCGCCCCTGCGCACCGCCCGCACACGCGACGACACCATCCAGCCCGCCCAGAACTGAGGCGGCATCATCTACGAACTGCTCCAGGAGCTCCGGCACGGATACGTCCAGAGACCGGACGAACAGAGCAGCTGGCGTGTCCAGCGAAGCGCGGAGCGTTTCCAGCGGCTCGGACTTCCGGGCGCATGTCGCCACCTGTGCTCCTTCTGACAGGAGTAGGCGCACCACGTGCTCCCCCAGCCCTCTGGAGCCTCCCGTCACCACAATGCGGTGGCCCGCGAACCGCCCTGTCAAACCGCGTTGTCCGTGGTCATGCTCTGTGTCCGTCATCTGCGCAACCCTTCAGCAACTGTGCCAACCCGCGTGGTTGAAGACATCCTGCATGCCCCCTTCTGACCAGGGCTCCGCAGCGGTTCCCTTATGGACGTACCCGGCCAGTGCCAACCGTGCAGCGTCGAACTGTCGGCACTGGCTCTACGGACCCGGGTGATGGCACGAACCCGGGACGGCAGTCCACCGCCGCTTATCCGTCGAACCCGGGTCAGGCGGTCCCCAACACGAAGTGAGAGCCAGCGGCACCCCGCGCTCCTCTCCCGACTCGGGAGGCACCATGCCCCAGGCACCACACCCGCGAGACACGCTCACGCTGGCTGGCACGCCCAACGCTGTCGGCCTGGCACGGCTGCACACGGCCCACATCCTCTTCCGCTGGGGCGTGCCGGCCGAGGTCGTGGAGACGGTAAAGCTCATCGTCTCGGAGCTGACCACCAACGCGGTACGGCACCCCAAGAAGAAGGAGGGCGAGGAGGTCTCTCTGTTCTCCTCGCAGTTCGACGTGCAGACCTTCGAGCTGGTGCTGGAGATGGCCCGTGACACCGTCAGGGTGTCCGTGTGGGACCGCGACGCGAGGCCGCCGGTGCTGACGGAGCCCGGGGGCGAGGCGACAAGCGGGCGAGGGGTCTTCATCGTCGCGATGATGAGCAGTCGCTGGGGCCACTACCCGGCTCGGGGCAGGTCCGGCAAGGTGGTGTGGGCCGAGGCCGGTCTCAGCCCGGTGAGTTGTGGCGGTGAGAGCGAGGGCCTGGATCGACCCCCGGGCCGGCCTCCGTCGACCGGGAGCAGACAGTCCCGGCCCGACCCCCGCCTTCTCGGCCGCGTGCTCGTCGGCGTCAGGGGCCTATGAGCCGTGGATGCGGCTCGGCGTCCGGGAGTACGGGAAGTTGAACCACGCTTTCCGGCTCGCTGAGGCGACATGTCCCCGGGACATCGAATTCCTTCAGCTCCTCAATGGGGAGTACGACCTCGCGACCCGCCACGAGGACTCGCAGCCTGCCGCTGCTTCCTGACGTACCCGGGCGATCTCCAGACCGTCCTCCCCGTCGCTGCCCACCGGGGCGCGGCCGGGAGGACACCTAGCCGGGCCCCTTCGACGAACGATCTGCCGAACGCATTGGCGGCCAGGGGTCGGCACCGCGCCCGACCGGAGGGCACGGTGCCCCGGCCGTTGAGTGGTCCTGCTCAAGGCCCGAACACAGCGGTCGGCCCGTCTCCTCCGTCGGGCGGCCCCGGGGACGCGAACCGCCGCGCGAACCCGACCGCCCGGCGGAGGACCCACCACTACAAGAAAGGCCCCAGATGAATCCGACCGGTGCCGAAGTGCGCACGATCACTCTCGCTCCGGCAGAACGGCCCGTTCACCCAGACGTTGCGGAAGCCGCGGTGACCACCGACCCTCGCCAGCCCCGACTGCTTCCGGTGCCCGCCATCGCCCTGTGGTCGAGCCAGCAGGTCCGCACCCCGCCCCTGCGGATCGCACCTGATGGCATCTACCACGAGGGCTCCGAGAATCGGGATGCAGACGGCCAGTTATGGCCCCAGGTCCACGGTCCCCAGGCCGGGATGCCGCACTACGCGGTGATGAACCCCCTCAAGCAGTGCCAGGCGATGGAACATCTGCTGTGCCAAGTTGGCATGGGGCCGGCCACCCGCACCGAGCAGGGCCTGCTGTGGGTACTGCCCCGGCCGACCGGCTCGCCCGATGATCCGGAGTACGACTGGGACCAGGGCGTGACGACGACCGAGCCGCCCGTATGCCTATTCCACGCCAGGGTCTCGGCACACCAGTGTCCCCGGCTCAGCACGAGGGGACACGTGGCGGTTTACGTCCGCGAGGCGGAGCTGGTGGCGGTGGAGGGAACGTACTACCCGCCTCCGCCGACCCGGGCCCGCCCGATCAAGACGGTCCTGCCCATCGACGCCCCGGACGCGCGCCTGATGGTCGCCGAGGGGCTTGCCCGCCGTCTTCGGGCCGTGACGCCCGTCGACACCACCGACCGCACCCTCGCTCATGGAGCGGTCCCCTGCAACCGCCGCACCCGAAAGAAGGACCGGTGAGCCACGACGAGGCCGCCCGTTTTCGTCCACCGCGTCGCTCCCTGATCGCCCCTCCCTACAAGGACGCTCCCTATGTGTCAGCACCAACCCACCTGTCCCACCACCGAGTCCCCCGACCGCGAGGCGGCTCGTCTGAGCGCACACCACCCCGAGCAGGGGTGGAGCCTGTTGTGCAACGGCGTCGTGCTCTTCGAGGACACCGGGGAGCTGCTCCCCGACGGGCAGATCATCGCCCCGCGCCGCCCCATGACGGCGGTGGCCGCGTGATCGCCCTCGACCAACCGAAGGGCGTCGCCAAGGCGTGCGCCGCGCTGCGTGACGTTGTCGGCAAGCTCTCCTACGGCGCAACGCTGCCCTCGGTCGGAGCCCTGGCAGTCCGTATCCACCAGTCAGCGTGGCTCACCCGCCGGGCGCTGCGGGAGCTGGACGCGGACGGCGAGATCGCCCTCGTGCACCGGAAGCCGGCACGACGTCTGCGCCCGGACGAGGTGCACCCTGCAGACGTCCAACTCACGCGGGAGATCCGTGACGCGATCCTCTCCGGACACCACCGGGCCGGCATACCGCTAGTGGTTCAGCGGCGCGGTCTCGATGCCCGCCGCGTAGCCCGGGTGTGCCGAACCCTGCTCGCCGATGGTCTCCTCGTCCGCCAGGACGAGCCCGACGGCCCCCGCCTCTACGTCGCCGCACCCGTGCCGGGTGAGGACGGGCCGGGGCTGATCGAGGACTACGCTCTGATCGGCGACCAGCGGGGCTCTGCCCTGGTCCGGCGGGACGGCAGCATCGACTGGCTGTGCCTGCGCCGGTTCGACTCCGACGCTGTCCTCGCCCGCCTTCTGGGCACCGCCGAGCACGGCTTCTGGCAGCTCGCCCCCGTTCATCTGGCCGACGGCTCCTCTGCGCCCGTCCCGGTGCGCCGGTACGCGGACGACACGATGGTCCTGGAGACCGAGTGGGTCACAGAGACCGGGATGGTGCTCGTCACGGACTTCATGGTCCCGGGCAACAAGGTGCCGCAGGTCGTCCGCATCATGACCGGTGTCCGGGGCGAAGTGGCGATGCGGACTCTGCTGCGGGTCCGGCCCGGATACGGGGGCGATGTCCCCCGCCTCGACCGCGCCGACGAACGGCATGTGGCCGTCGACCTCGACAACGACAGCGGGCGGCTGTGGGTGGATGCCACCGTCCCCCTCCAGACGAACGGCGGTGACATCCACGCCACCTTCGTCGTCTCCGAAGGCGAGACGGTCGCGCTCAGCCTGGCGTGGTGGGAGGGCACCGACACCCCGGTACCGCAGCCGGCCCCTGACGCCCTGCTGAAGCAGACCCTCGACCACTGGAATGCGTGGGTTGCCCGCTGTACCTACGTCGGCCCGGACCGCGAGGACATCGTGCGTTCGCTGCTGGCCCTGGCCGCCCTCATCCACGCCCCGACCGGGGCGATCGTGGCCGCGCCGACCACGTCCCTGCCCGAGGAGATCGGCGGCACCCGGAACTGGGACTACCGCTATCCGTGGCTCCGCGACGGTGCTCTTACCGTCGCCGCCCTCGCCCGCTGTGGGTATCTGCCCGAGGCCCTTGCCTGGATCGACTGGATGGTGCGCGCGTGCGCCAGCGCCCCCGGGCGTCGGCAGATCATGTACTGCATCGACGGTGAGACGGACCTGCGGGAGCAGGTGCTGCCCCACCTGCCCGGATACGAGGGCTCGGCGCCGGTACGGATCGGCAATGGGGCGGCGAGCCAGCTCCAGATCGACGTGTACGGCGAGGTCGCCGACACCCTGCACGAGGTCGCACTCGCCGTCCCGGACGCGGCGCCCGACATCGCCGCCGTCATCGTCGAACTCGCCACGGAGCTGGAGACGCTCTGGCACGAGCCCGACATGGGTGTCTGGGAGATCCGCGGTCCGCGCCGCCCCTTCACCCACTCGAAGGTGATGGCCTGGGCGACCCTCGACCGGGCGGTCCGAGCCATCGAGCGCGGCTGGGCGACCGGCCCGCTGGAGCGGTGGCGGGCGCTGGGGGAGGCGATCCACCGCGAGGTCTGCGAGAAGGGCTACGACCCTGAGCGGAACACGTTCGTGCAGTACTACGGGGCGAGGGAACTCGACGCCTCCCTCCTGCACGCCCTCCTAGCCGGGTTCCTGCCCGCCGACGACAAGCGGGTCATCGGCACGATCGAGGCGGTCCAGCGCGAACTGGGCACGGACAGCGGACTCCTGCTGCGCTACCGGACCGAGGGCGAGTGCGTCGGCGTCGACGGACTGCCCGGCGACGAGGCACATTTCCTGATCTGCACCGGGTGGCTGGCCGAATGCCTCGCGCGGATTGGCCGCGCCGACGAGGCCCAAGCAGTCCTCGATCACCTTCTGTCGCTGCGTAACGACGTCGGCCTCCTTGCCGAGGAGTACGACCCGCGCGCCCGCCGCCAACTCGGGAACTATCCGCAGGCGTTCAGCCACCTGGCACACATTCGTGCGGCCCTGGAAATCGGATCCGCGACCGCCGACGGCGAGCACGCCGTCGCCCTGGCCGTCGAGCCCGCCGGGACGGCGTCATGAGCCTCGCGCACCTACTCACCAGCCGGGCGAAAAGTCACCGGCGCAGGGCACCGGAGGGCCGTACCCCTGGTCTCGTCCTGCTCGGGGCAAATGTGATCGGTTTCGCCTTGATTGGGCACTTGGTTGCGCACGAGACCGATCCCGCCCGCAGTCTCGGTCCAGCCGCTGCGGTCCCGGACCAGACGCCTGCCGAAGAGCAGCCGCCCCGTGCGGCCAACGCCACGGCAGTACTTGAATCCGGTGCCCCCGGGTGGGGGCGGACGGCGTGAACGTTTCTCTCTCTCCTGCACGTGCCCTACGGCTCGGTTCCTCGCTTGTCCACCGTGGACGCGGGGCCGAGGAGGACATGGCTGCCGCCGGCGCATGGTCGCTCAAGCTGGCGGACCCTGCTGCTCGGGGCCGCACACGGCACGATGCCAACCCGCTCCGTAGCAACACCCCTAAACATCAGAGACAGTTGGAGCCCTTCATGACGCATCTCTCCAAGAGTCCGGTCATATCCTTGGATGGTGCCGTCGGCGCAGCACGCCTGCGTCACCTGGAGCGGGCTGCCCTGACCTACGGGGTACCCGTCGAGGACGTGCTGCTGATCGCCGTCAACCTGCACGGAATCACTTCCGACCAGGACCGTCACCGGGCCCGGGTCAACCTCCGACTCACGCGCCGCCCCGAGGTCCCCTGGCAGATCATCGTCCCGCTGAACCGGCCGGCCAGCCCGTTCCGGCTGCGGGGCGACGAGCTGTCGCTGAACGGCGAGGTAGTCGCTCACGTGGAGCGCATCGACGCCGACGAAGCGGTCGGAGGGTACTTCCGTAACGACGGCCGTGCCGCGACCCTCAACCCCAACGCCCGCAGCCGATGCGTCGGGTGCGGTTGGTGCCCCAACACCCTGGAGGCTGCCGCCGACCCGCGGTTGCACGAGGAGCAGGGGCTCGACGACCTGCTGCGCGCCCTCGGCGAGCAACATCCCCGCCGCAACCTGGCCGAACTGACCGAGGTCACTATTTCCACCGGGTGCTTCGAGCGTGAGGAGGCGGCCGTCGCTCACCTGACCGCGTTACGGCCCGCTCTTGCGCGGGCCAGCGTCGAGGCCCGGATCGGCTTTCTCACCTCCGTGCTGCGCAGCGACGAGGCGTTCGAGGCCATCGCATCGCAGGTGTCGCCGTTTGTGCTCAGGCTGACGGCCGAGCACTTCACCCGGCGGGAGGCTCTGATGAAGTCCACCAAGGCCGACCTGCGGCCCGAGCAGATGCCGAACTTGCTGGCGCGGGCACGGGCAGCGGGGCTGGACACCTCGTACACGTACATCGTCGGCCTGGACCCGATGGAAGACCTGGTGCGTGGGGTGAATGAGCTGGCAGACGTGATCAGCGCGTTCCCGAACGTCCAGGTGTTCCAGGCGCACACGGTGATGATGCAGGGCATGCGGACGCCGGGCGCGGAGAGGCTGGAGCATTACCTGCAGGCGCGTACGGCCATCGAGCGGGCCATGACGTCGACCGGGCTGAGGCCGCTGGCATGGGAGTGCTATCGGCCGCTGTGGTACTTCACCTACGCGGGAGAGGACCTCGTCGATGGGCCTCGCTGACGCAATCATCGACCGGGTGCGGGTAGAGCGCCTCGACGAGAGCGTGGCGGGACCGTACGAGGCGGGCGACAGCCGGTTCGCGGTGGTGGTCGAGGCCCGTGGGGTGGCCGGGGTGTTCGCTCCGGTCGACGAGCTGCCCGCTGCGCTCGTCGCCGCCCGGCTCGGACAGAGCGCTCTGCGGCACCCGGTGGTCGACCACGAGGGTCTGCTGCGCAGGATCCTGGCCGAACTTGGCCCGCACGCAGCAGGGGTAGGGCGCTGGGCGGTCGGGGCGCTGGACTGCGCGGTGTGGGACCTGCACGGACGCCTCGCTGACCTACCGGTCGCCGCCCTGCTCAGCGGCCGGCCCGCGCGACAGGTGCCGGTCTACGCCTCTTGGCTCTCCCTGGACCTGAACTCCTCTTCGGCCGCCGAGTCGGTCAAGGCCACCGCCGAGCAAGGGTTCGCCTTCACCAAGTGGGCGATACGCGAAGAGCGAGCCTATGAGATCGCGCAGGTGGCCGAGCGGGCGGCGGCGTGGGTGGGGAAGAACGTTGCGATCGATGCCTTGGGCACATGGGGCCACGTGCTGGCCACAGAAGTCGCACCACTCCTCGCGCCAGAGACGGTGCGTTGGGTAGAGGACCCGCTGGCGCGGACCGACCGGGCCGCGTACACGCGTCTGTGCGGGCAGGCCGAAGGGCTGCGGGTTGCGTTCGGCGAGCGGCTGACCCATGTGGAGGATGCCGTGGCCATGCTGGAGCACTGCCGACCGGTCGCGTTCACGTTCGACGCCGTGTGGTGCGGTGGCATCACCGAAGCGCGGGGCTGGCTGGGTGCCGCGCACGACGCGACGGTACCCGTCCATCTGCACGGCCGGGCGTTCCTGCCCGCTGTGCACCTGGCCGCCGCGTTCCCTCACGCGGCGGGCGCGGTGGAGTACCAGGTGGTGTGGGAGCCGCGACGCCAGCGGGCACTGCGCGGCATGCTCCAGCCTGACGGAGGGCACGTCGCGGTCCCCGACCGGCCCGGTCTCGGGATGGAGGTGCGCTGGTAATGCCCATGCACACGGGCGAGCTGGCGGTCCGCGGACGCCTGGAGCAGTGCGGGGAGAAGGTGCTGCTCGTCGTGGACGAGCGGCTGAGCGGACACGACACTTTCCTGTCCGCGACCCTGCGCCTCGACCGGCCGATGCGCCTGCCCGAACTCCCGGTCCGCATCCTCACGTTCGACGATGTCACCGTCCTTTCACCCCTCAGCTTGGCCCTGCCACAGGCGCAGGCCGGCAAGGAGTGGAGCGGCACGCTGCTGATACCGCACGGCTCGCGCCCGCCGGCGATTCCGGACGACCTCGCCCAAGCAGCCGATAAGGCCAGTGTCGACACCAGCGGCTGGTCGCCGGCTGAGGCCCGACAACTGTTGACCTTCCTCGGCGAAGCCGGTCCCGGCCCCGTGCGTGCCGAACGGATCGGCCTGATCATCGCGGCTCTGGCGGAGCCTTCGTGAGCGCCGCGACCCCGGTGCGGCTGGTGAGCCTCGATGTCGGATACACACTGGGAGAACCGTCCGGGACGACGCTGACGCAGCACTTGGTGGAGCTGTCCCCGCTCCCGGTCCGGCAGGCGAAGCAGGTCGCACAGAAGATCCTGCACGCCCTGGATCCGCACAGCGATGCGACGGGGCCGCAGACGGTATGCGCCGCCCTGGGCATCGCGCCCTCGCGCTTCCCTCACGGCCACCGCCCGCCCGGCTTCGCCCTGTGGCCCGGCGCGGTGGAGGCGGTGGCGCGGATCGCACGGACCGCACCGGTGGTCACCTTGTCGAACGTAAGCTACTGGGACGAGCAGGCGGTCGACGTCGCGGCTCTCCTCGCCCCTCACATACGGGCCCATCACCCGTCGTGGCAGCTCGGGTTCGTCAAGCCCGACCCGCGCGCCGTGCAGACTGTCGCTCGACTGCACGGCCACGACCCCGCAGAGATGCTGCACGTCGGCGACAGCCTCGACTACGACGTGCGCTGCGCCCTCGCCGCCGGAGCCCAAGCCATGTGGATCACCTCGCGCCCAACGTGGTCGGCTGAAGAGCTCCGGCTGCTGGCCGAGCACCCCGGCCGGGTCACGATCGTGGCGGACCTCGCTGGCGCGGTCCGTCACATCGAGCAGACCGCCCTCCCGTCAACCCACACCACCAGGAGCCGTACCTCATGAGCAAGTTCGACACCACCGCCCCGTACTACGCCACTTACCGGCCAGGCATTCCGGACGAAGCCGTCGAGCTGCTCGCGCAGCGAGTAGCCGGCAAGGAGCACCGAGCTCTGCTCGACCTGGGATCCGGCACCGGGCAGGTCCCCCTGGCCCTGGCCGGGCAGGTGACGGAGATCGACCTCGTCGAGCAGGACACGGGCATGATCGGCGAGGCTGGCAAGGCACTCGCCGGGCTGCCGGTCGCCGTCCGTTTGCACAACACATCGGCCGAAGAGTTCACCCCGCCCGCCTCCTACCGGGCCGACTTGGTCACGGTCTGCCGCGCTTTCCACTGGATGAACCAGAGCGTCGTGCTGTCGCGCCTGGAGAGCATGACCGCGCCGGACGCGACCGTCGCCGTCATGGGAGACGGCAGCCTGTGGACCGCGCGCACAGAGTGGACCGACGCCCTGCGGACCTTGATCCAGGAGTACTTGGGAGAAGAGCGGCGGGCCGGGAAGGGCCAGAAGTACGCGGCGCACGACCGGCCGTACCGCGAGATTCTTGCCGAGTCCGCGTTCGGCCAGGTCGAGGAGCACAGCATCACCGTCGAGCGGGAGTGGAGCACCGAGACGGTGATCGGCTACCTGTACTCGACCTCGTTCGCCGCCCGGCCGCTGTTCGGCGAGCAGGTCGACGACTTCGAGCGCCGCGCCCGCGCACTGCTCGACGATCACGCCGCCGGCGGCCTGACCGAGCACGCCTCCTTCCAGGTCGTCCTCGGCCGGCGCGACTGACCGCCACGCCCTCGCCGCCGGGGCGGCCCCTCTCCGCCCCGGCCATCCCTTCCTCCCGAGAAGGAGATCCGCCATGCCCCAATCCGCTACTTGGAGCGACGACGAGCGGCGTCAATTCGTCGACGACGGCGTCCTCATACGCCGTGGCCTAGTCCACGGCACCGTGCTGTCCAAAGCCCGCGAGCTCGTCGGCGGCTGGCTGAACGAGGCATACAACCCCGCGCAGCTCACCGCCTACACCGAACGCAGTTTCGCCCCCGAGCTGGAAGAACACCCCGACCTCCTCGCCCTCTACCAGCGAAGCGGCCTGGTGGAGCTGTCCGGAGATCTGCTGCGGCCCGCGACCACCGCCGGGGTCACCCGAGCACAGATCCAGATCCGGTTGCCGCACGGCGCGCAGCAGCCGGTGAAGGCGATGCACGTCGACGGCGTCTCCTGCCCTCACCTGGAACCCCGTGATCTGCGTACGTTCACCTTCATCGTCGGCGTTGTCCTGGAGGGCGGCGCCACCGCGGACGCCGGCGCTCTGCACTACGTCCCTGGCGGGCACCACCGGATGGCCTCCCACTTCGCCGAGGACTGGGTCCTGGGGCAGCCGGCCCAGACCCCCGACGACATTGATGCCCAGGACGGCATCGCTTTCACCGCCGAGCCCGGCGACGTGGTCGTGATGCACCACCTCGTCCCGCACCGGGTCGGCATCAACACCAGCAGCACGCCCAGGGTGATGGCGTACTTCCGCGTCAGCCATGCCCAGCACCCCGACCTCGCACTGCGCGCTCTGTCGGACCCGTGGCTGGAATACCCAGTGCTCGCCGCCCTCGCCCGTCCCGGAACCGTGTGAGAGGGGGAGAGCACCGTGGATGTCCTCACCCTCGACCAACTCCCCGGCGCGGCCCGGCTCCTGGCCGCTGGGAAGGTGATCGCCGTGCCTACGCCCCGCTGGTACATGCTGTGTGCCCGCGCCGCCGACCCCACCGTCACCAGCAAGGTCTTCCGAGCCAAGCAGCGCCCCGAGCACAAGCCGCTGCTGCTCCTGCTCGACTCCCCGACCACGTCCGGCGCGCTGTTCGAGCTGAGCGACGACGCATGTCGGTTGATCGGTGCTCTGTGGCCGGGGGACCTCGCGCTGCGTCTTCCCTGGAAGCCTGGAGCGGAGCCCCTTCCGGCCGTCGGCTCGCCGGCGCTCGTCGGCTGCCCCGACGGCGTCCTCGGTGAACTGGTCGCCCTGGCCGGTGAGCCCCTGGCCGCTGCCGTGTGCAGCATCTCCACCCCCGCCGCCGGCGACGAGGACCGCCCGGCGCTCACTCCGGGGCAGGTCGCTGCCTTCGACCAGGCCACGGGGGCCGGAATCGCCGCGGTCCTCGACGACGGGATCTGCCCGCAAGGCCGTCACATGACCATTGTCGACTGCCCCACGGGCGCCGCCGCGCACCTGCAGCGGGAGGGCACCGTCCACGCCCGCGCCATCGAAGCCGCCCTAGCCCCGGCAGGAGGACCGCATGTGGGCTGACCTTGCCCGCCGCACGAAGGACCTGGTGCCCGATGCTTCGGTGGCTGCCGTCGCCGACGCGCTCGACTACCTCTGTCTCGCCCAGCTCTACCTGCGCGACAACCCGCTTCTGGCCCGGCCCCTTACCCCGGCTGACGTCAAGACACGACCGGCCGGCCACTGGGGAGTGTGCCCGCCCGTCAACCGAATGCTCGCCGCCCTCGGCCCGCTCCAAGCGGCCGTCCCCGACGGGTACGAGCTGCACGTCCTGCACGGCGCCGGACACGCCGGGCCATCCGCCCTCGCCCACGCTTACCTCACCGACCGGCTCGGCCGCGTCCACCCCGGCCAGCGCCAAGGCGCGGCCGGGCTGCGCGAACTCGTCGCCGGCTTCCCCCAGGCCGACATCGGCGGGGAGATCACCCCGATGATCCCCGGCCACCTGTACACCGGAGGCCAGCTCGGCCCCGCCCTCGCGATCGGGCAGGGCACCGTCCTCGACGCGCCCCACCGGCTGTCCGTGATCCTGATCGGCGACGGGGAGTGCGAGACCGGGACGACCGCCGCCTCCTGGCTCGCCACCCGCGCGCTGCACGGTACGGGCGACCACGGCACCGTCCTTCCCGTCGTCCTGCTCAACGGAATGCGCATGGGCGGGCTGAGCCTGCTGTCCACCCTGAGCCGCACCGAACTCACCGCGTACTTCAACGGCCTTGGCCACCGGCCCGTCTACAGCGACGGCCGCGACACCGCCCAGCTCCGCCAGGCGGTGGCCGAAGCGCTCGGCGTCGCCCAGCCCCTGGGCATTCCGGGACCGTCGAGCGTCCTGGTGCTCACCCTGGACAAGGGCCACGGCGCCCCCGCTCACCTCGTCGGCACGCCGACGGTCCACAAGACGCCGCTGCGCGATCCGGCCGGCGTGCCCGCCGAGTTCGACGCGCTCGCCGACTGGCTGGCCTCCTACCAGCCCGGCCAGCTCCTGACCCCGGGCGGCCGGCCCCGGCCACACCTGCTGCCCGCGCTCCCGATTCCCCGGCCCGAGCCCGACGGTCTCCAGGCGCCGCGCGGCTGCGTCGCCGCCTCCGCCCAGGTCGCTGCCCATGCCGCCGGCCGCCCGTTCGCACAGGTGGTTCCCGAGGTCCTGCGGGCGCGCACCGAGCAGGGTCCGTTCCGCCTGTTCAGCCCCGACGAACTGGCCTCCAACCGCCTCGACCTCACCGACGAACACGGACGCCTGGCACCGTGGGCGGTGGAAGTACTGAGCGAAGAACTATGCCACGCCTGGGCCCAGGGCTACACGGAGACCGGTCGGCACGCCCTCGTCGCCACCTACGAGGCATTCGCGCCGATCACCCTCAGCCTCATCCAGCAGCAGCTCAAGCACCGGGCCGTACGCCGGCATACCGGGCTCGCTCCGCTGCCGAGCCTGGTCTACCTCATGACCAGCCTGGGCTGGCACAACACCTTCACCCACCAAAATCCCAGCCTCACGTCGGCGCTCCTGGCCAGCGGCGATCCCACGCTCCACGTCCTCACCCCGGCCGACCCCGCGCGCACCGCCGCCGCGCTCACCTTCGCTCTGCGCAAGCTCGACCGGTGCACGCTCGTCGTCGCCGGCAAGCACACGCAGCTCCACCACCCGCTGGAATCCCTTGACGAAGAACTGCGTCACGGCATCGCAACCTGGTCCCACCTGACCCACCCCGGCTCCGACGAGCCCGACCTGATCCTCGCCTCCGCCGGCGACCTGCCCGCCGAGGCCCTGACCGTCCTTGCCCAACGCCTGCGCACCGAACGACCGGACCTGCGCTTGCGATACGTCCACGTCCACGACCTCACCGCCCTCGCCGAGGACGGCACCCGCCCCCTTGCCCTCGCCCCGGCCGCGTTCGCCCGCTACTTCGGCACCCGCGCGCCGGTCATGCTGGCCACCAGCGGGCATCCGGCCGACATCCACGCTCTCCTCGGCCGCCGCCACCCCGGGCCCCGGCTCACTGTCCTCGGCTACCGCGACCCCGGCCGCCCCGTCTCCCCGGCCCGCCTCCGAAAGCTCTGCGGCCTCGACGACGCCGCCCTGTGGCAGCTCGCCACCACCCTCACCGACGCCCCGAAGGAGATACCGGTCCCATGAGCACTCCGCTCCCGCCCGTCGCCCCCGACACTGGCACCATCGACGCCTTTGAACGTGACGGGTGCGCGGTCATCCGCGACGCGATCACCCCCGACCTGCGCGACCGGCTCCTAACCGCCGCCGAGAAGCTCCTGGCCAGCGACATCACCCGCGGCCGCGACCGAGGAGGCGACGGCAAGGACGGCTTCCGCGGATGCCTCAACCTCGACCGCGCCTTCCTCCCGCTACTGGCCAACCCCGCCGTCCTGCCCACGGTCGTCCAGCTCCTCAGCCCGAACATCCACCTGCTGTCCGCGCACCTCATCGCCTTGCCCAGCGGCCCGCCCCGCACCATCCGCATCCCCGAACGCCACGGATGGCACCGCGACATGTACGGCGTCACCGCCGACCTGGGCTTTCCTAACACCCCCCGTATGGCCATCAAGGTCGCCCAGTACCTCACCCCTGTCACTCCCGACTGCGGGCTGACGATGTTTCTCCCCGGCAGCCACCACCTCACCGAAGAACCCGTCGTTCGCGCTGGCGCCATCGACCCGCCAGGCGCCATTACCCCCGACATCGCCGGAACCGACGTCGTCCTCTTCGAGAACCGGACCTGGCACACCGGAGGCATCAACCTCTCCGGCCGCCCCCGCATTGCACTGATGCTCCAGTACGGATACCGCTGGCTCCACCCCGTAGACGACCCCGCCACCGATCTCCGGAAAGACCCCGCCCTCACCCTGATCGAGCAGCAGCTCCTGGGCCTGCCCGACCGCCGCCCGGACGGATCCCTCGCCAAGGGCAGCGGAGCAGCCCCCATCCGCTCGTGGTGGGGAACTCGTTCGGTGGCCTCCCTCGTCAACTCGGAAAAGTTGGACGAGCGTTAAGGGGCCCATCGGTTGACAAGAAGTTAGGCGAGGACCGGCAACGATGCCAGACCGCGCACCAGCCGGGTCCGGCGCCAGTCCAGGTGGTCAGGCGGTTCCGCAAGCCGGATTCCGGGGAAACGGGTCAGGACGGCTCGTATGGCGATGTCGGCTTCCGCCTTGGCGAGGGGTGCGCCGACACAGCGGTGGATGCCGTGGCCGAAGCTGAGGTGAGTAGTAGCGTCTCGGTCCAAGTCGAGGAGGTCCGGAGACGGGAACCGCTTCGGGTCGCGGTTGGCGGCTCCAAGAGCGATGAGTACTGGGACACCGGCCGGGATGTCAGTTCCGCCGAGCGTGACAGCCTCCGTGGTGTACCGGAAGGTGGCGGTACTCACGGGGGAGTCGAACCGGAGCAGTTCGTCCAGCGCGGCTGGGACGCTGTCGGGGGTCTTCCGAAGACGGTCGAGCTCATCAGGGTGCTGGAACAGCGCCAGGAGGGTGTTGCCGAGGAAGTTGGTGGTGGTCTCATGTCCGGCGACGAGCAGCAGCACTGCCAGAGAGACCAGCTCCTCCTCGTTGAGTCGGTCGTCTCCGTCGCGAGCCGAGATGAGCCGGTCAAGGAGGGAGCGGCTGGGGTGCCGGCGCTTGGCAGTGATGAGGTGTGCCATGTAGTCGGCCATGGCATGAGAGGCCGCGTCGATGACGTCGGGCTTGCCTGCCGCGAACAGCTCTCCGGACCACCGCTTGACGTCGGGGCGGTCTGTCTCCGGGACTCCGAGCAGCTCACAGATCACAATGACCGGCAGCGGCACAGCCAGGTCGGCCACGAAGTCGAACCGCTCGCCGGCTGGCCACTGGTCGAGCAGCTCATCGGTGACCCGGCCAATGAACGGACGCAGCTCCGCGACGGCTCCTGTCGTGAACGCCTTGGTCACCAGTTTGCGCAGCCGGGTGTGCCGGGGTGGATCGCTGGCCAGCATGCTGTGCGCCACCGCGGAGTGCAGGCGACGCCGCGACCCCTTGTCCGCGAAGAAGGTGGCCGTGTCCTTCGAGAGCCGAGGGTCGCTGAGCGCTTCCCTGGCTTCCGCATAGCCGGTGATCATGTAGCTGAGGTGCCCACCAGAGCCGGTGGGGACGGCCTGTACAGAGCACCTGGACCGCATGGCCGCATACGTGGGGTAAGGGTTCTGCAGGAAGCGGGGATCTTGTGTCGGGTCGGTCATGCCTTCAGGCTCCAACCGGCTCTGGCTGGTCGTCGTCGGCGACACGCCCAACACGGTGTGCGTAGGCGTCGGCCACAAGGAGGAGCCACTCCGTGTCCGCACGAAGGTCCTTGCGGGAGGCGGCCTCCGCCGACGGCAGGGCAAGCTCGTCGGCGAACCGACCGGCCTTCGAAGCGGTTAGCGCGGCCTTCACGACAGCCGCCTCGACCGCTGCAGACCCTTTCTCTGTTCCAGCGTCGAAAGTGCCCTGGGCTGTCTCCTGCACTCTGCGGGATCGGTATGGCCGGAGGGCGAGGATGCCGTCGCTGATCTCGATGACTCGACGCTGGAGCAAGAAGTCCGAGTCGTTCGAAGCGCCCTTGGCGAAGTCTGCGGACGACAGGACGATCTCTGGCATCGCGGCTGTCAGGTCCTGCCAGAGGGAGCCGAGCGCCTCGAAGGACTGAGCCTCCCAGCGACGGCGGCGGGCTTGGCTGATCGGGTAGACGACAGCCGGCAGCGTGAGGCCGAGACAGATCAGCAGGACGGCGAGCATCGGGGACGTCACACTGCAGACGCACGGCGCGGCTATGAGCGACGAGCACTGCGAATGGTCTGGGATCAGGTGGAATCCCAGGCCAAGGGAGATGAGGACCGTCAGCTTGTACACGGAGTAGACGAGTGCGAAGGCGCAGCCTGCTGCCGCCATCCGCAGACCTATCCGGATGCTGCTGCGACGAGTCGACTTCGACTGACGCACGGCCTGCAGCAGGAAGTCGACGATGGCGAAGCTGAGGTAGGAGATGAACAGGAGCAGGTAGAGCGCGTATACCTGCGGAGAGCGGTGCGTCATCTGCTCGTACGTGAACAGCGCGGCCATCCCGACGACGGATGTCGTGAAGAGAACGAGGCGCAGTCGGATCCGTCGCTGTGCTTCCGCAGGGTCCAGGTTGAGCTGGAACGAGACGGCCAGCACCGCTGTGGCTGCGGCCAACGAAGCACAGTTGCTCAGCAGCCGGGCCACATGAGGCACGACTGCTTCGACCGCGTTCTCGAACAGCGGTGCGTAGGAGGCGAAGGCCAGGGCGAACGAGCCGAGGAGGGCGCCCATGGCCCACGTACCGGTCGGACGGGGCGTCTTACGGCCGAGGATCCAGTAGCCGGCCGCCGCTGCGAGGAGGCAGGCCATGCCAAGAAATACGGCATTCATCGTGCGCGGAACCGACCTTTCTTGATGGGCTGAGCAAAGAGTGCGTCCCAGCTGTCCGATCCCTTTTCCGGATGGCGAGAAGGGGATTCGCGTTCGCGATAGATGCGCTGACGGATAACTGTCGCCATCATTTCCGCTTCGCGTTCATCGGCCGTCGAATAGCTCGTGCGGCCCGTCATGCGCATCGCCAACGTCGGGTTCACCCCGAGGGCTTCGGCCGTATCTGCGTCGACCTCCAGGCTTCCGGAGTGATCGCAGTACACGTGGCAGAGCTCGTGAGTCAGGATGTGCCGCTGGTGATGCATGGAGGTGCCCTCCTCGTAGTAGAGGAGATCGGCCCCTGGTGTCTCCAGGCGTATGCCGCAAGGTGCGTCTATCGCACCTAGCGTCCTTAGCGGCTTCAGCAGGATGGGTTTTCCACGGCGCGCGGCTATCGCCTCGCGTAGTTCGCGCGTACTGAAGCGGTGCGGCAGGTGCAGGAGATCGACCTGCATTTCGCACGATCTGCGCAAGCGGCGCTCGTCGTCATCTGGCAAGGACATGGCTGTCTCCCCTCGGCCTGGGCTGTGCAGCGAATCGCTGGCGAGTGCGGCAAGAGGATGCCAAGAAGTAGGGGGAAGTCACGCTTCCTGGAACTGTCAGTTCCGATTACGGATGGTGACTATTTCGAAGGGCGGTGAAGGGGAGGTTTTGTTCCTCTCGTTCCGTTGGCCTTGTTCTCCGGCCAGCTCTCACCGGCATTCTTGATGCTTCGTCATGCACCGCACGAGACATTGAACTTTTGACCACCCGTTATGTCCGGCTGCTCTGAGTTACTGTTGCGTGATTCTTTGGTGGATATTCAGAGCGTGTTGTGGTGCATGTCACCTGAACATGGGATCTAATTGCGGGCCATGGACTTACAGTGTGGGCAAGGTGAGGGCGGGGAGCTCGGCGGCGAGTCCCTACCTGAACTGCTGCGTTCGTGGCGGAGGCGTACGAATCCCCGAGTTGTTCCTGGGCTGAAGGTCTCGGATCGTCGGGGTGATGGGTTGACGCAGCGAGACGTGGCTCGCCTGGCTGGGGTGAGTGAACGTTGGTATGGAGCCCTGGAGCGCGGCAAGAAAGCCGGGTACTCCACCGACTTCCTGGACCGGGTCGCGTCGGCGCTACGGTTGAGTCGGCCAGAGCGTGACGCGCTGTACCTGGGGGCGGTCGGTCGTCCGCCGGCACTTGCTGTCGTGCCGGAGGCTGAGGCGTTGGCGGAGATGGACGAGGTGCTCCAGCTCCTTCTCGACAACCAGGCACCTGTCCCCGCCTTCGTGACGGACCTGGCGTGGAACGTGATCGGCTACAACGGGCCTTTGCTGGACTGGTTCCCTTGGGCCGCCCACCAGGCCAATCAGATGAGGTGGGCCTTTCTCAGTCCGGAGGCTCGCGAGCAGCTCGTGGGCTGGGAGGCCGACTGGGCCCGCCCCTATCTGGCGCAGATCCGCTACGAGCGGGCGCGTCACCCGAAGAATGAGGCTTTACGGCTGCTGGAGCGCGACATCCTCGCGGGATCTCCTGCTGCGCAAGCGATCTGGGACCGGCACGAAATGGTCGAGCACGTCGATGGGGACGTGCGCAGACTCAGGCTTCCGTACCACCGGGGCCGGGAGGTCTCTGTCCGCATCGCCGCCCTGCGTCCCATGCGCAGCGACCGGCTCCGCATGATTGTGCTGATGGAAGACCGTCGAGGAGCGGTCGGCGTGTAAGACCCGGAATGGACCGTTGCGCGCGGCGGGTCCTCATTCGTCGTCGAGCAGTCCGGAGGAGTCCGGGTCGTCCTGCATTCCTTCGAGCCGCCGGGCCTGGTCGATCACGGTGTTCAGCATGTGCAGGCTCGACGTGCTGAGCCCGTTGGCGCGCAGCGCTACCCTGCGCACGTCCTGGTCGCGCATTGCGGCGACCACCTTGATCTCCGCGCGCTGTCGCTCGGCCTCCTCCTCGTCGAAGAAGTAGCCCGGGCTTACTCCGAAGAACGCGGCCAGCGCCCGGATGGTCTGCATCTTGGGGTTCGTGTTGGTGCCGGTACGAAGCTGCTGGATGGCGCTTGCGGAGATGGCTACGCCGGAGGTTTCCCGGATGCCCTGTGATACCTCCGCGTACGTGTATGAGCTCCGGTCTTTTGGGTGCACCTCCCGGAACAGGTAGTCGAGCAGCTCCGCGAAGGTGCGCTCGGTCTTCTCGGTCATGTGCGGCCTTTCGTCATGATCACAACCTTATCCATTCCAGTGGTGATCGCTCCTCCTAGTGTCCCAGGTTTCGACATTGCAGTTGACGAATCGCCGCCATTGCAGTGTACGTTTGCCGCCAAGTTCATCCAGTGCAGTGTTCCATGCCTGGTCGGAGTGGGTGCTGAGGCTCTGGACTTGTGCCAGGTGTCGCCCTATGGTTCTGGTCCCCGCGCAAACGGGGCACCGGCAGGAAGCAAGCCAGGAGAGGAGGGGTGATGCACAGACACGGGCCGTAGCGCCCGCAGAGGCGAAGGAGACCGGCGCCCGGGAGCTACCAACTCCCAAGCGCCGGGCCGGCACCCCGAGGGGTACCGATTCACATCTCGCGAGCGGCGGGGCTTTTGCACGAGAACCGCCGCATCGCACTCCTACGAACAACGGAGTATCGCATGCTCGCCATGCACAGTGGAACCCTGGCCTGCCCGGACACCGACCGCCAGCACCGCCTCGCGGTACAGCTCGCCGACATGATTCCGGGCGCGGCCACCATACGGGTCAGCCTCAACGACCCGAAGCAGGCATGGCCCCACCCGCACGCCATCGTCAAGGACGAGGCCGGGCAGACCATGCAGCTGGCCCGGACAACTGCCAAGATCGCAGCACGCTGGATCCTGCGGTTCTGGCCGGAGGTGGACTGGACGCGACCGCACACCTTCGACCTCGCCGACGCGACCCTCACGCGCAGCGACCTGATCGCCGACGGCCGGGGTCGCTGACATGGCGCGGATACGAACCATCAAGCCGGAGGCTTTCGTCTCCGAGTCGCTTGCCGAAGTGAGCGTCGAGGCGGAGCGGACCTTCTTCGGGCTCCTCACTCAGGCCGATGACCATGGCCGTCACCGCGACAACGCCGCGATCATCGCCGGGCTGCTCTGGCCCCTGCGCGCCGAGCACACCTCGGTCCACGTCGAGGACGACCTCCACCAGCTTGCCGCCGCCGGTCTGATCTGCCGGTACACCGGCTGCGACGGCCGCCGCTACCTTCACATCGTGACCTGGTCCGAGCACCAGAAGATCGACAAGCCGAGCCAGTCCCGTCTCCCCGCCTGCCCGCAACACCAAGCAGCCGACCGGTGCGCTCCCTGCAAGGGGACCTGCACCAGGCGGACCGAGGAGTCGCCCACCCCTTCCCGAGGGCTCGCCGAGGCTTCGCCGAACGCTCCCCGAGCCCTCGATCTGCCCGCGCGGCCCGCCGCGACGCCTCGCAACCACACAGACCAGGCTCCCGCCACCCAGCAGGACGCCTTCGACGGCATGGCCGGCACGCCTAGCCACGCGGACATGAAAAGCGCAGGTCAGGATGCGTTCGCCGAGCCCTCCTCGACCCTTCCCCGAAGCTTCGGAGAGGGCTCGGCGCCTGGATCTAGGATCTTGGATCCTGGATCTTCTTTCCCTACGGGGCGCACAACGCCCGCAGCCACCGTCTCGGCCAACCAGCTCGTCGGCGAGTACATCGCTGCCTGCGACGAGCGCCCGCCCAGTGACGTGATCGGCCACCTCGGGCGGCTCATCAGGAAGCTCCTGGGCGAGGGCATCGCCCCGGAGCACATCCGGGGCGGGCTGCAGAACTTCGCCGCCAACCCCAAGCACCCCAGCGTGCTGACCAGCATGGTCAACGAGGCCATGAACGCACGCTCCGCCGGTTTGGCGCGGCCGGGAATCCGCCCTAACGTGCCCGCCCACCAGGCGTGGACCAACCCCGCCAATGCTGCCACCGCCTACGCCGAGGAGCTGTGATGCGCACCCGTTAACCGCGAGCCGCGGACCCTCGGCGAGGGCACCCTGGACCGAATGGCCAGGATCTTGGCCGCTCGGAACATCGCCCCAGCCGCAGTCGCCGCACTGGTCGATGAGCCCGAGCCGTTCTCCCCGCTGGATGCCCTGTCGGCAGGGATGCCCCCGCGCTACCAGGCCGCCGTCGCCGACCACCCCCAGGTTTTGGCCTGGGTCCGGGAGGTCGCCGTCGCGGCCGTCGCCCCCAGCCGGGGAGCCCGGCGGCAGGTCACCACAGGGCCGAGCCTGCTGATGGCCGGGGTCGTCGGCGCGGGCAAGACGCACCAGGCGTACGGCGCGGTCCGGCTGCTGGTGCAGAGCGGAGTCGGCGTGCGCTGGCGCGCGACCACCGCCGCCGACCTGTACGCCGACCTGCGGCCCCGGCCCGGCGTCGACAACGAGCGGGAGCTGGCAGCCGTCAGCCGCTGCCCGCTACTGATCATCGACGACCTCGGCGCGGCTCGGGCAACGGAGTGGACCGAGGAGATCACGTACCGGCTGATCAACCGTCGGTACAACCACATGCTCCCAACCCTGATCACCACCAACCTGCGCATCAGCGATCTCCGGGCCTACCTGGGTGACCGCGTTGCCTCCCGGCTGGCGCAGATGACCACCCGGGTCGAGTTTGAGCAGGTCGACCGCAGACGGCACAGCCCCGCAGCCTGACCCACCGCAGGCCACCACGCCGGGCCGCGCCCGCTGCGCGCCGCCCTGAGCATTTCCCCGACCCAGCGCGCCTCTCCGCCGACGCCCCTGCGCGCGGAGAGCGATCGGAGCCAACCCGCATGACCACCACGACGATCAGCCCTGCCCGCCACCGGTCGCTCGGCGACCAGACCTGGCAGGACGAGGCCGTCTGCCAGAGCACCGAGTACAACCTGGTGGACCCCGACATGTTCTTCCCGGAGCCCGACGAGACCGGCAAGATCACCGCCGCGAAGGCGCTGTGCCACCAATGCCCGGTCCGCCGCACCTGCCTGGACGCCGCCCTGGAAGGAGGCGACACCGACGGCATCCGAGGCGGACTGACCGAGGAGGAACGCGGACCACTGCACGAGAAGCTCGCCCACCGCCTCGACTACAGCCGTGTCAACGACACGATCGCGGGGCGCGACGTCCACCTCACCAAGGCAGAGCGCCGCGCGGTCGTCTACGCCGCCTTCCGCCACGGGGTCACCGAGCAGCGCCTGGCCTGGCTCCTGAAGATCACCGAGGAGCACGCCCAGAAGCTCTACCGCGAGACCCGCCGCGCTCTCGTGCATCGTGACCTGGAGCCGGCCACGAACACCACCGCGCCTCCCGAGACCGATGGTGAACGCCTGGGCCGCGACGACTTCGGGACGGCGGCGTGAGTACCGCGAGCATGCCGAAGGCGGCGCACATCACCGGCTGGGACCGCGCGGTCGTCATCGCCCTGGGCGGCGCGGGATGCGCGCTGTCGTACGACGCCCTCCAACAGATGGCCGTCGCCGTCCATGTCCGCGGTTTCCTCACCTACCTCTTCCCTCTGGTGATCGACGGGTTCATCGCCTACGGCATACGGGCACTCCTGGTCCTGCGCGACGCGCCCCTGCGCGCCCGGCTCTACGTCTGGACGCTCTTCGGCACCGCCACCGCTGCCAGCATCTGGGCCAACGCCCTCCATGCGGTGCGCCTCAACGAGGAAGCGGTCGTCGGCACCGGGCTCCGGCTCGGGGACACGGTGGTCGCGGTGCTGTCCACCATCGCCCCGCTCGCGCTGGCCGGAGCGGTCCACCTCTACATCCTCATCGCCCGGGGCCCGGTCAAGGACAGCGACCGCGAGGACCTCGGTCAGGCTGGCCACGCCGATCAGGCTGACCGGCCCGAGGACATCGCGGTCACCCGGACTGACCGGATCGGTCAGCAGCAGCCGCAGGCTGGTCAGGTCAGCGCCGGACAGCCGGTCACCGCCCTGACCGACCGGCCGCGACTGTCCCTGGATAAACAGACCCCGAGTCCTCGGTCACTGACCGGGGACAGTACTCCGGCGGACAGCAACAACCCGGTCACCGGTCACCACGAGCAGCCGCCCCAGGTCGCTGACCTGCCCGGACATTCGGACACTCCGCCGCCGGTCACTGCCCGCGCGGCCGCCACCGACCCGGTCACTCCGCCGCCGGTCACCAGCCGGGACACCCGGACACCCGGCGACCGGCGGTCCGACCCGGACACCGAGGACCTGCTGAAGATCGCCCGGTCAGCGGTCAGGGCCGAGGACAAGCTGACCCGCAAGGTGGTCGCCCAGGCGATCCGAGGCCAGCAGATCCCCCTGTCCAACGACACGCTGACCGCCCTGATGGCCCAGCTCCGCAAGCAGCACGGACAGCCGGTCACCTCCGCCCGGAACTGACCGGACAGCCCGAAGCGGGCGACCGAGCCGGACACCCCGGCCGGTCACCCGCCCCGGACACACACCCACACAGACCCCCGAAGCGGAGCGGAAAGCACCTCATGCGCACCCACCCGGCCACACCTGCCGAGGTCGATTCCTGGCTGACCGTCCTGCACCGCCACGGCCACCTCCACCGCGCCCAATCCGGCCCCGGCAACACATGGACCGTGCAACGAACCCCGCATACTCGCCCCTGGACCCTGCACCATCCGGTCCTGGCCATGGACTGGATCGAGGAACTCGTCCGCGAAATCCGGCAACAGAACCCGGAGACGAGCCGGTGACCGCCAACGACCCGACGGTCACCACGCCCGGACTGGAGCGTGACCCAACGACGGCTCCTGGCGGAGCAAGTTGTCGCGTACGACGGTCCTACGGCCCGTCGTACGCACTTGCCTCCGCCCAGGAGGGCGGAGGAAGCCCGGCTGGTCCCCGAACGAGGGCGCTCGGGGACCAGCCGGGCAACCGGCACCAGGGGGCGCCGGTCGAAGGGGGAGAAGCAGACGACGCTGCCGAGCGCGAACAGCCGAGCCCGAGCACGCCCGCGTTTCCCGACCGCAAGCCGCGCCGCCGCAGCCGCAACCCGAGCCAACGCACCCGCAAGACGACCACCCGTCTCTCCGACGCCGAGAAAGCCGAGATCGCCGCCGCCGCCGCACAGCGTGGCGTCACCGTCGCCCGCTTTCTCGCCGCCGCCAGCCTCGCCGCTGCCCGCGGTTCCACCACCTTGCACACCAACGAACCACTCGACACCGCCATCGACGAGCTGGTCGCCCTGCGCACTGCCCTGGCCAGGATCGGCAACAACATCAACCAGATCGCCTACGTCCACAACGCCGGCGGACAGCCCCGCCCCGGCGAACTCGACCACGTGCTTGCGACTCTGACCCGGCTCATGGCCCGTATCGACGATGCCGCCGATGCTCTGGTGAGGAGGCGACTCTGATGGTTCCCAAGATCCGGCGCGGCTCCCGGACCCACGGGTTGCTCGTCTACCTGTACAGCCCTGGCAAACGAGACGAGCACATCGACCCCCACCTTGTCGGGAGTTGGGACGGCTTCGCCCCCGACCCCGGACGTGGCACCAGCCCCGACTTCGACGCCAAGGTCACCCTCGCCCGCCTCGTCGCCGCGCTGGACCTGCGGGTCAAGCAGGCCGGCACCACGGCACCGGCCGAGCACGTCTGGCATTGCTCGGTCCGTACCGACCCCGGCGACCGGAACCTGACCGACGCCGAGTGGAACACTGTCGCCCGCCGCCTGGTCCACGCCGTCAACCTCGCCCCCGAAGGCGACCCGGACGGCTGCCGCTGGGTCGCCGTCCGGCATGCCGACGACCACATCCACATCCTGGCCACCATGGTCCGAGGCGACCTGCGCCGCCCCAGGATGAACTACGACTTCAAGAAGGCCCAGGCCGAATGCCGCCGCATCGAGAAAGAGATGGGCCTGCGCCGGCTCAAGCCCGGCGACGGCACCGGAGCCAAGACTCCTACCAGCGCCGAACGCTTCAAGGCCGAGCGAACCGGCCGAGGAGAGCCACCGCGCGAGACGCTGCGCGAAGCCGTCCGACAAGCCCTCGCCGGGGCCGCCACCGAAGAGGAGTTCTTCGCCCGACTACGCGAGGCCGGCCTGCGCGTGAAGGTGCGAAACGCTCCGTCCGGCGATGCCATCGGCTACAACGTCGCCCTCCCCGGCGACCGCAACCGCAAGGGCGAACCGATCTGGTTCCCCGGCTCCAAGCTGGCCCCCGACCTGTCCCTGCCGAAGATCCGCCGCCGCCTGGCCGACGACATCGCCAAACAGACCACCGCGTCGGCCGACACCAGCGGCCGACCGGACTGGTCCCGCCCCGCCCGCGAGCGGCGCACAGCCACCGGCATCGCCGAACGCGCCGCCCCTCTGCTCGACAGCGACGACGACGAGGCACCCGCTCAGCTCGTCGGAATCGGAGAACTCCTGGACGCGGTCGCACAGACATCCCCAGCCGCCACCCGCACCGAACTCGGTGCAGCAGCCCGCGCCTTCGAACGTGCCACCCGCAGCCACGTCCGAGCCGAGCACGCCGACACCCGGGCCATCCGCTCCGCCGCCCGCGGAATCATCCACGCCGGCACCGCTCTCGGCCGTGGCGAAGACGGCGGCACCACCGCCATGCTTCTTTCCACCCTGATCCTGGTCACCCTCGCCGCCGCCCGCTGGCACTCCGCCCGCGGACACGCCCAGCAAGCCCACGCCTCCCGCCAGACCGCCGAACACCTACGAACCGCCTACCACCAGGCCGCCACCACACCCATGCGCGCACTGCGCGACCAGGGCCGCGCCCTGCCCGAGGCCGAACGCCGAACCCACGAGGCAACCATCCGCGCCGCCCTGCCGGAACAACAGCGGGATGCGGGCAGTACGTCGGCGAAGAACGACGCCCTGGCCGCCACCCTCGCCCAGGCCGAGCAAGCAGGACACGACCCCAAAACTCTCCTGCAACAAGCCATCGACATGCGCGAACTCGACACCGCCGAGGACGTGAACGACGTCCTGGTCTGGCGACTGCGCCGACTGGCTCAGCTCCCCGCCCACCCCGACGAAGCGCCTCGCCGACCGCATGCCGGCACCAGCCAGCCCAAGACCTCGACCAACCGGAGCGCCCCCACGATCGCAGCCCGCCCGATCACCTTCGACCCACGCAACCGCCCACCTCGACGCTGACCGGCGTCCCGCAGGCCGCCCAACCGGTCTGCGGGACGCTACGAAACCCCTGGACAACCGCTTCCACCAGCTGTTACGGATGGAAACAGAAGGACCACGACCGGGAGATGACGCTCGTGCTCAGAACCACCCACAGCCCCGCAGAGCCGGCAACCGCGCAGTCCGCCGACCGCGTCGGCGTCGACCCGCTGCTGCAACTCCAGTACGAGACACAGCCGCCCAGCGGCCCTGGCGTGACCCGATGCCTCAACCACCCGCGCGAACTGGACCTGCGCGGAATTCCCGTGAGATGCTCCGCCTGCCGCGCACGACGCGACTGGTTGCTCGTCAACTACCGCCGCGATGTCTGGGTTGTCTGCCGGTGCAGCAACCAGTGGCTCGAACCCGAGATCAGCCGCACCGACTTCGACGCCCTGATCGGCATCCCAGACGGAACGGTCTACCCCAGCCTCCAGCACGGACTCGCCGCGCTCGGCTTCGACGGGGCCTTCGCCGGCACCTACCTGGAGTAGATGAACAAGGCACTGACTGTCGAGGGGCGCCATGCAGATGGCACCCCTCGACAGTCAGCCACGGTGGCTGTTCTTCGGCAGCCTGCCCCGGAAGTCGCAGCCAGGACACACGTCTTCACCGTGGATATGCCCCTCGTACCAGCCGTGGACGGCCGCGTGCAGGATCGCGTCGTTCACGGAGGCTTCGCCGCTGCGAACGGACTCGATGGCGTTACCCACGATCACCCGGAGCGCGGCGTTGTCGGGCGAAGGGAATGGCGGAGAAGGCATCCGGGAGTCATGACCACAGCGTACGGACGAGTACGAGTGCCAGTCAGCCAGACAGAACGATCTCATGAGTCCGGGCCGAAACGGTGGGATCGTCGCGCGCCAAGGTCCCCCTGTTCTTCCTCCGCACATGACAAGGCCGCCCCCTGCCTGTTCGGCGTGGAGCGGCCTTCTGCGGTTTCGGTCAGACCTCGGCGAGGCTGTTCGAGAGGTCGAGGGCGGTGGTCGCGACGGTAAGGGCGGCGCAGAGGCCAAGCACCTCGTGGACGGTTGGGTGGACCAGACGCGGCCAGTCGTCCGGAGCGGCAGGCCAGTAGGCGAGAAGCACCTCGGTGGTGGCCAGGCCGAGGTGGGCGGTGACGTCCCAGCCCGCAAGGGAGGCGGGCTCCCAGTGAAGGCGGATGCGACCGAGGGGGAGTCTTGGAGTTCCGGCGGCGAGCCACGTGACGTCGAGCGGGCCGTCGGATCGGGCGGAGACGCGCTGCACCAAGGCGCCGCGTACGCCGTCCGGCATGGGGCGTACGGAGAGGCTGTGCAAGGGGAGGACGGATGAAGGGCGGGATCGCGACGAGATATATGCCTCCGTGGTGTTGATGGAACTGGTCAGGCCCAGGCGAGAGCGTCGCGCACCGCCGCCGGGAGGTAGCCCTCCTGGCCGGTATCGGCGATGAATGCCATGCCGTCCCGGACAACGACGTCGGTGCCCACGTAGTGGGTGAAGGGGAAGTCGGGGTTGATGGCGAGGCGGATCGGCAGGTTGGGATCGAGTTCCTGGAGCTGGCGGAGCAGGTGGCCGACGGTGAGGTAGTGGGGCACGGGATTCTCCGAGGGCGGTACGGGAAGCGGATGGGGTTTGAAACGGAGTGCCGGGGTGTGGCCGGGCACGGTGGACGCTCGCTGGTGTGGGGAAGGTGCTCGCATGCCAGCCGTAACCGGGCAGACCGGCTCGCGCGGCAGAGGTATGGGCGGAAGAGTGGGCGAACACGTGGGACGGAGGGCTGAGGCCGGAAGCGTGGGAGCCTGGTTGGGTTGTGTGTCAGGGAAGTTGGAGCGGACTACGTGTCTCGTGCGGGAGGTCGGGAGCGATGTCCTTGCGCCATTCGCGGGCCTCGCGGGCTCGTTCGCGCCCGTGGTGGTACGAGCCGGGGTTGTGCCCCGGGCAGCAGTTGCAGCGGTGCAGTCCACGCCGAGTCATCATCTTGTCGCGTGTCATTCGAAACCCTTCCGTTGGGCGGTGCTGTTGGAACAGGTGGTATGGGGCGGCAGTCAGCGACGCGCGTGGAGGGCAGCGACGAATCCGGCAACGGCCTCGGCAGGGGTGTTGATGCCGAACTCCTGGACCCACGGGTCACCTTCGGCGGGCTGGACCCGGACCTGCCAGACGATGTCGCGCTGCCAGGCGGCGGGGTCTTCGGGGAGCCAGCCGACGTAGGCGCGGCCGTCCGGGCTCGTCGCGTGGAAGTTGGCCTCCGGGGTGTCGACGACTATCCAACCGAGAGCGTGGAGGAGGTCGAGCACCGGCCCCGCGCAGTGGTCGGAGGAGAGCCACCGGTGTTCTTCCACTACGGGACCGACGACGGCGGGAAGGAGGGAGGAGGCATTCATGGTTGCACGATCCCTTTGTTGACCTGCGGTTTTCCCGACACCCGTACGTTGGCATGCGGTGCGCCGAAGTGCGTAGTCCCTTTCGGGAAGCGACGTCTGCCGTGGGCGAACTGGCGGCGGTCATGAGATCGACCACGCCCGGGGAATGGACTGGCCGTCGCGGTTGTCGTAACTGGGTTGCGGCAACGGGCCGCATGGGACCGAAGGGGGAGCAGGGATGGCGGAGCCGAGCAGACACTGGGACGAAGCCGGGCTGGAGCGCAAGATCCGGGCGGCTGGGCGGCCGTGGACGGTAGCGACCTCGCGATGGTCGCCGACGGCCAGTGGGCGGTCGGCGCGCACCCCGGCAGCTGGCCGGACGAAGGCGCGGTGGTGGAAGACCGGATCGCGGACGGGCGCCGTGTCGAACTGACACTGGAGGAGCTGGCCCGCACGGTGGGCGCCCGTATCCGGGATGCCCACCGTGACGACGTTGACTGAGCTGTTCAGCGACGAGGCCCCAGGGCGGGCGACGACGGCCCGACAGCGGCCGAAGGAGCGGGCTGGTCGGGTGCCTGGTCCACGGAGTGGGGCGCGTGCGCGGAGCGGGCGACAGCGGCCTGGGCCAGACGAACTTCCGGGCCGCTGTCCGCGGTCGCGGCCTCGCGTGCTTCAATCGCGTGGCTGATCGCCTGCAGGAACGCATGGCTCTCCGCCTGGGCGACGCGAAGGTCCGGTGCTGACCTGGTGATCCGGTCAAGGTCGTAGAAGGCCGGCACATGGCCGGGCCGGGTCAGGGCGTGCAGACGTTCCTGGTACACCGTCACCGCGTTTTCGGTGACGACCAGGGCGGAGCGGATGTGCATCGTCGAGCGCAGGAGCGGGTCGATACACGGGCGGCGGACCGCGAGGGCCTCCAGAGCCTCAATGGGACGGCCCCAGGACTTTTCGATCAAGGCTGTGGCCTGATCGAGTGCGGTGGCATCGGGCATGGCGGGCTCCCGTCATCTGGGAATGCTGCTTCGGTCAGGGGCGGGAGTCAGCGGCTGTGCCGTGGCGCCGGCGGACCGACGGGCGGCCTGGCACTGACCGAGTGCGCGGGACTGCTCGACCGAATCTGCGCCGAAGCCGGGGTGCGGCTGCGAGCCGCCATCGCGCGAAGGTCGGCCGCGGTCTGCGGGGCGCGTGCGGCGCGGTGGACGGCCTGAGTAACAGCAGTGCGGCGTACGTCCAGTGGGGTTGGCGTACGAGAGACCGGGGCATCGGCGATCGGGGCGACCGGGGTTAGTGTGACCAGGTGCTTCACCTTGCGGTCGATCTGGTGCCGCTCACGGATCACCGGGGCCGAACTCGCCATGGTGGCTGCTGTCGCAGCGATCAGATGGGACGGAGTGCGGGCAGTGAAGGTCGCTTCCGCACGTGTGCCCCAGCCTGGCGGACCGGCCCAAAGCGTGACGGTTTCGTCGTCCCAGTCAGAGAGGCGGTTGTCGATCAGGATGCCTGCCTGCCCGTCGGGGGCGGGAACTCGACGGTGCCGCGCTCGGCTCCGCCGTCGCGGGTCCAGCCGGCATCGGTCAGTGGCTGGACGGCGTCGGCCCAGCGCAACGATGGGCTCGCCAGAAAGCGCCCGTTGCCCTCGTAGGCGTCGGCTTCGGCGTAGTCGTGAGCCAGAGCGGTGGTGAGACCGGCGACGATCTCGGCCGGGGTGACGTGGTTGAAGGTTGCCGTCCAGCGGGGTGCGGAGACAGCCTCCTTGGCTGCGGTGATCTTCCACAGCTCGAAGTCGTCGCCGAACCAGCCGATCCGAATCCGCTGATCGGGCGAGGTGACGAGGAGCTGGCAGGGGCCCTCGTCGAGATAGTGGTGCGGCCAGTGGGCGACGGGGGCGAAGCCAACGTCTCCGGCTCCGTCGGAACCGGCCAGGTACATGGGGCTGACCAGTACCTCTTGGTAGAGATACGGGTCGTAGAGGGTGCGGTCGTGCATAGCCGAGGCTCCGGTGAAGTGGGTGGGGAACGTGCCCGCGTGCGCAGTGGAATGGTCTGCTCGACTGCACGCGGGCACGGTGGCAAGAAGTCGCGGCTGGCTCTCGGTGTCACGCGGATCACCGGACCGGGGAGGGTGCCGACTGGGCGGTGACGGCCGCCGGCACCCGCGGTTGTGGCTGCGGTGCGTGGCTGAACAGAGAGCCTGGCGCGGTGGCGCTCCGGCGCAGGGCCGCTGCGGCTCGGATGTCGTCAGACCTCAGTGGTGGGCCGGTGTGGGTCCGGGTGGCCGCCGTGACAGGGGCCGGGGGCGACGAGTTCTTCCGCGTGGAGGCGGGGGCACTCCAGTGCTCGACGGCTGCGTAGACGGGGCCCAGAGCCTGCCCGGCGTCGGTCAGGACATAGGGGTCACCGTGGCGTGTTCCGGTACGGGCGACCAGCCCATCGGCCTGAAGCCGGTTGAGCCGCTGCCCGGTGATGCCACTGTCCAGGCCGGCCTCGTCGGCGATCTCGACGAACCGCATGGGGCCGCCCGCATCAAGAACCTGGATCACGGCGGTCGAATGCCGAAGGTGCAGACGCCGCAACGCGTCCTCGACCCGCTCGGCACCGGCCACCGCGCCGCCGAGCGACAGACTGGCCTGAGACCAGTCCGCAAGGGCACCGTGCACCGAAGACAACGATTGACCGAACGCGCTGAGCTGGTACGGGGCCCCGTGGCGTTCGCCGACTCGGGTATCCAGCCCATCAGCGTGCATCTGGGCCAGCCGTTTGCCGACGAACTGCTCGCTGACGAAGGGGAGCCTGGCAGCGACATCACGCACACGCATGGGACGGTCCTGCTGCGCCAGGGTCTGTACCGACCAGGTGGTCCACTTCGGCGATATCAGGGAAAGCGCGTCCTCCACGCGCTGCGCATCGACCGAGCCGATGGAGGCGGAGGGCTGTGCGGGTGTGGACATGGGGTGAACTCCGTGCGGGATGGTGGGTTTCGAGAGATGTGACGGACCGAGAGGCTGGTGGGAAAGCACTCTCGGCGAGGCCCGGCGGGGCACCGAGAAGAGCGGAGGTAGCTCTCCCCGGGCATGGAGGGCTTCCGCTGGGGATGCTCAGCGGCCGTGAGACGGCTTGGAAGTGGGGCCGGGCAGGGCCGGGGGAGGGACCTCTGCGTCGGTGTGTCCCGGGAGAGGTGCGGCCTGGCTGCGCTGGAGAGCTGCGGTGACCCGTGATGTCGTTGTTCGGCCGTCCCGAAGAGCTTCCTCGCCCTTGGGAGTGAGCGACAGAAGCTGACCTGGCCGGTACAGCCCTTCACTGGAGTCTTGGTTGAGCAGTCCGTCCGCGACCAGCCGGGAGATGGTGTTGGGCCACACCTCCGGGACGGGGCGCTGGCCCGTCCCGTTGGAGAGATACGTGTAGCCGTAGACGGCACTCTGGCGGAGTCGCAGACCACCGGCCTCTACCGCTTCAAGCGCGGTGAGCTGGCGACCGTTGGCTATGGCCCAGTCGTCCTGCCGTGATTCCTGCCCGGTGTACGAACCCTGGTCCCGTTCCGGCTTCCTACCAAGGTTTGGGGCCTGCGAGGACAGCGCGACTTGTGGTTCACGAAGAAGATGGCGGTAGGACGAGATGACCTGGGTGAGTTGGTCGTAGGCCGCTGATCGGCGGGCTGCGAGCAGTTCGATCTGGCTGGCCGAAGCGCCCAGGATCCCGTCCGGGCTGCGCAGCGTGGAATGATCAACCCGACTGACGGATTCAAGGGCCTGGATCGCGGACTGGGCGGCTCCGCAGAGCTGGCGGTGGAGCGAGTCGACATCGCGGGCGGCAGCGGCGACCATCCGACCGACGAAATCGAGCGGGTGGTGAATCGGCAGGTTGTCGGTCAGATCCCAAGGGTCGTCCACCGCGAACTCCTCGGCGACGAGATGCGCACCGGGCCGCTCGGCCGGGTCGTAGCGATTCACTGGGCCGCCTCCATCCGGGCGAGCAGCGAGCGGACGAGGGTGGGCAGACTGCCGGGGCCGTTGTCGATCCAGACGGTGTCGGTCGCTTCACCGAGGACGTACGCGGCGTCTTCGAGGAGGCCGCTGGAGATCTCCATGCAGGCATCCGTGATCTGGGCGGCTGCGAGCAGGGACTCGGAGAGCACCTTGACGTAGTCCTCCGGCACGAGACCGGCGGCCTCGGCAGCGGTGCGGATCGCCGACAACTCCAGCGCGCTGAAGGTGAAGTCGAACCCGTCATCCGACTCCGCGGTAGCGGGGGCGAGGGTGGCCAGGGTCGGCGGCTTGGTGGGGATGCCCACACGGGTGCAGATCTGGTCGACCGAGGCGGTCAGCTCGGCGAGAGACTCGGTGAGCCATCCCAGCGCAGAGGCGTAGGAGGCCAGAGTGAACAGACCCGCCGGAGTGGTGGGGAGCGGCTCGTCGGATGCGAACCCTTCGAGCCGGTCGTTCAGCTCGCAGACCACCCGGGGCCCGGCGGAGAGCGCACCCAGAACGGGATGCAGGTAGGAGCGGCTGGCGGCCGTCAGGTACTCGGCAGTGAGGATCCCGGAGATGCTCTGCGCGGCATCGGCGAGAAGGCCCGCCAGGTCGGCACGGGTCAGAGGGGAGCGGTTGGTGGTCATCGCTGGGCCGCCTTTCGGGAGGCGTAGACAGTGGGCTGAGCTGCTGCAGGCGGAGTTGCCGGGACAGCCGTCGGCTGGTCGGTCGCGTGGGGAGAGCGGGACCGAGCGGCCTGCACACGCGTCTCGGTGGCAGAGGCTGTCTCGGTGTCCTGGCGGGGGCCAGTGCGGAGGTGGGCCGAGCGGTAGACCGCGTAGTCCTTCCGGCTGCCGGCGGCGACGAGATAGATCTCGCGCTTGTGATGCGAGGTCGGCGGCGCCGGGCGGAACTGGACGACCATCCGGTAGGAGACGGAGGGATCGACGTAGACCTTGTGGAACCCCGCGAGCCGTCCCTTCAGAGGCAGACAGTCGTCGCTTCCGTGGACCAGGTTCTGCAGCTCAAGCAGCGCCAGATCGCGTATCTCGTCAGGGAGTTCCCGCAGGTCCGCGATGGCGTCCGGGTGTGCGGCGAAAGCGAAGCGGGCGCGGCTCACATCGACCGCCCGGGGTTCGGCCGCTGGGTTGTTCCCACCGGCGGCATGCGGTGGGCATCAAGGCCGGCCTCCGGCAGCGCGGCGGTGCCCGCCGACCGAGTGAGGGCAGCGCGGGTACGTAGGGCGGCGACCTCGTCGCGGTGCTCGGGCGGCAGCGGCAGCGGACTGTCGCGTTCGTCCAGCCAGCGGCGGGCGGCGCCCTCGTCGGCGAAGGCACCCTCACGCAACGTATACGTGTGGGTGTCGAAGTCACCCTCTTCGAGGAAGAGACGGATCGGCACCAGAGCAGCGTTGGAGTCGCGGGTCAACGTCCACGTCTCGCACGGGTCGTAGTCCGTGGTCTCGCTGTCGAGGACCTTGTACCGGTCGCCCGACGTTCGGATCTGCTGCTCGACGCGGATGGTGAGGTCATCGGCGGGCCGCATGAAATCCTCGCCAACCTGGGCGATCTCCTCGGGTGGACAACCTCGTTCAATCAGCCAGTTCTGGGCGAAGGACACGGTGGCGTGGTACTCCGCCTCGAAGGTGAACGTGTTCAGGCTGAGGTCTCGCGTGACCTTGATGGCAGCCATTTGCGGTTCGCCGGGCACACCCCACGTGACAGACCCGTCGTGGGCGACGACGAAACTGTGGGTACCGTTGAAGCTGGTGTGGTGCTCGGCCAGGACCGTCAGGTCACCGGACCAGAACCGCTGCTCCGCGTAGTCAGCGTCCGCGTCAGCGGGTTCGAAACCCTCAAGGCGGAAGTCGGGTCGGTCGCTCATGCCGCCAGCCCCGACTGCTCGGGCGCGGGGGTGGCCAGCACGCGATGGTTGGGCCGGGTCGGGCTCGTCGTGCACGCGGCGAAGGGCCCGTCGGGAGCGCGGAGGTGAACCAGCGCCTGGTCCAGATGGTCGCGGTGCCACGTCGAAGGACCGGACAGGCCGGCCTCGGCATCAGTGAGCTGCTGCCACGCGAGCCAGAGGGCATGCAGCCGGGCGACCGCCTCGGGGTGCTCATGCCACTGCGCGCACCACGGGCGAGTCGTGCTGATCTCCCGGCCGTACACCGGCAGGAAGAGGTAGTTCACCCACTCACTGAGTGCGGTCAGTTCCACGGCGTACGCCTCGCCGCCCAGGGCGAGGATGAACACCGAGACGGGGCCGTCTCCCCGCTCGGAGTCGGCTGCTTCTGCGGCCGGAGCATTGTCGGCCGGCTGGGGTTCAGCGGACGCGGGGACGGGCTCGGAGCCTAGTCGGTCGAGAATGACGCCGTGCTGCCTGACCTCGGCCATGGTCTTGGCGAGGGTGCTGGCGAGATCGTCGAGATCATCATCGGGGACGCGGAACGGCTCGGGGCCGGGGGTGGTCTTGCCGGTGTCGGACATGGGAATAGGTTCCGGAGAAACCGCGATTTGGCCCGGCCGGGAAATCCCGGTAGTGACGCGCTACACCGCCGTGCAGCGAGGGCAACGCGGGAAGGGTGGAGCCAGCAACTGCAAGGCGCGGGCGGCTTGTTGAGGCACGACGCCGTTGCCGAGTGCGGTGAGCTGAGCCGGCCGTCCGAGTCCTGGAGTGGCGGTGACCCAGCCGGGCTCCAGGCCCTGCATCCACTCCACGAAGTCGGCGCGGAGCCGTCCTGCCGCGTCGGTGGGTGACGGTGCGGGACGGGTGAGCGTCTCCCATCGGGTGATGGCGGCTGTGTATGGGCCCCATCGCCGGTCTGCTCCCGGGCCCCTGGAGGCGTTTCCGTCCAGAGTGGGACTGCCGTAGAGGTGGGAGGGCGCCGTCCCTTGCCGGCTCGGCGGCCCGGGGGGTCCAAGTCGTCGGCCGGCGGTGTTGGCAGCAGTGACGCCGCTGCACTGGGCAGGGTCATGTCCCCGTTGCCGTGCCGCTGGTTGGGTGAGCCCTTGATCCCGTCCGACGCCTTCGGGGTCGGCAGCAGGAGCCATTCGACCTCGTCGGCCAGGTTCGGGCCGTGCCCCCCGCTCTTCCGCTTGGCGGGATGTTGCGAGCCGCCGTTCTTGCCGATATTGCTGGTCGGTGTCTTGAGCAGGGTGTTCGGCGGGCCAGGCGGTGAGGAAGGTGCGCTCGCGGCGGTGTGGGGCGCCGATATCGGAGGCGCGAAGCACGAGCCACCTTGCGTCGTACCGGAGGTCGGCCAGGGATCCGAGTACGGCTCCGAGTGCCCGCAGAGGAGGCTGACCTGGGGTGTCTCCCAGACACCACGGGCAGAATTCCACGTCGCCAGGGGAACCGGCGGGTGAGGTGAGGAGGCCGCGCACATTCTCGATCACAACCAGGCAGGGTCGGAGGGCCTCGACCGCACGGGCGACGTGCAGCCACAGCCCGGAACGGGTCTGGGAGTTGAGTCCGGCCCGTCGGCCGGCGACCGAGACGTCTTTGACAGGGGAAGCCCGCCGTCAGGACGCACACCCGGGGAACGGTGGACCAGTCCACGGCCGTGATGTCGCCCAGGTTGGGGACGCCCGGCCAGTGCCGGGCCAGGATGCGGGAGGCGTTCGGATCGATCTCGGCATGCCAGGCCGGCGTGCCGCCGAGAGCGGTCAGCACACCGAGGTCCAGGCCGCCGTACCCCGAGCAGAGCGAGCCGATCAGCGGAGGGCGCTCGATGGTGGTCTGCATGTCACCGGCTCCGGGCGATCCGGGCCGGGGGAGCCGACGTGGGGCCTGCCGGAGGCAGAGGCCCGGGAGCATGCACCGGACTGGTGGACCGGCTGCGAGCGGCCTGGATCCGCACGGACGGCGGCAACACCGTTGCCGACGCAACGTACAAGGCGTCCGCCGCTTCGCGCAGGGTCATGTCCGCCGTACGGAGCGCGGTGCCTATCACCTGTTCCACAGCCTCCCGGGAATCGCGGACGTCGGGCTTGTTGCTGAGGTGCTCGGTCTGGTCCAGGAAGGCGAGCTGGCGAGCCACCGTCCCGAGGGCGGATGCGGCCTGGCCGGCAGGTCGAAGAGCGGCGGCGAAGCCGGTGATGGCCGGGGCGGTGCTGCCCTCCCGGTTCTGTTCAGCAGCACGGTGGAGTACCTCGTCGGCCAGGTCGGTGATCAGCTTGCCGAGTTCGGAGATCTGCCTGGCGACGGTGACGCTGTCGGGCGAGCGGTGCGGGTCTCCGGGCACCGAGAGTTTGCCGCGCTGAGCATCGAAGCCCGAGGCCGTGGCACGAAGGGCCAGGGCATCGGAGATGGGGTTGTCGATCAAGGTGAATTCCAGTGGGGAGGATGAGATATGGGCTGGGTATGGGGGGTGTCAGCTGTGGCCGTGCGCAGGGGATCGCGCGGAGGCCGGCGTGGGCGCGGAACCGCGCTGTTCCGTGGGCCCCGGGAAACGGCGCGGTGCGCTCCGGGTGAGAGCGGCGCGCACCTGCGCGGTCGGTGGTCCGGGCGGCGAAGGATCGGCAGTCGAAGGTTTGGGAGCAGGCTGGCCGCTCGCGGCTTGCCAGCGGGTGCGTACTTCGTCGAGCGGACCGAGCGCGTGCAGGGCGTGATTGATGAGTTGCCCGGGGGGCAGGGCCTCGTTCTCCGCCAAAGCGTGGACGGCACGTGCGGAGACGGCTGCGGTCCGGGCGACCGAGGCGCGCAGGATCTGCTCGCCGAGCCATTCGGCGCTGCCAGCACCGACGCCGTCGCAGATGGCGGTGAGCTGGTCGCCGGACAGTGTGCCGTCGGTCAGGAGCCCTCGTCGTTGGGCTTCCCAGAGCAGGGTGATCCGGTCGATGGGCTCGCCGCGGTGGTGGAGCGCTGCGAGGCAGCGGTAGAGCTGCCCATGGGCCGGGTCGGCGAAGTCGCCCGACCGTAGCCAGCCCACCACCTTGTCCATGGCCTTCGGCCGCTCGGCAAGGACGGCCAGAAGGAACCGCTCGTCCTCGGCGGTCTGGTCTGCTCGGACCGGCGGAAGGACGGCGGCGACGGTGGCCGGCGGAGTAGCAGGCGTGACCGGGCGCGGCTCGGTTCCCCAACGCCGTGCGAGATCGTCGAGCACCCCGGTCAGAACGTCCGCGTAGTGCAGCGATCCCTCGACCCCGCCCTGCAGGGCATCGGCGCGAGCCGCCTGGTGAAGACGGATCGCGTGTGCAGCGACGCTGCGATGAATCGCACCCTCCAGCACCATGCGCCCGTACACCGGAGCGTGCGCGGAACGCGGGCAGGCCGAGACCAGGGTGTGGGCGTACACCGCGGTCAGCCCCCGTACGTGGAGGCCGGCCTCGTCGACCGCATCGGTCACCCATGACAGCGGTACGGACTTCTCGGCTGTCAACGCGGGGTGACTGTCGTTCTTGAGCTTGCGCAGTGCGGCGAACAGCGCCTGGTGGACCGGCCGGTAGAAGTGGTCCGGCGCAAGCCAGTCAAGATGCGAGAGCTGGCCCGGGTCGAGCAGCACGGCGCCGAGTACCGCCTGCTCGGCACGCAGCAGCGGGTTCATCGGTGCCGCCCGGGGCGGGGGGCCGGCGGACCGCCCTGTTCGGAGCGGAGAACGGCGACGGCCCGGTCGGCGTCGGCCATCGCTGCGGCGAAGCGGTCCAGCTCACTGGTGAACGTCGGGTCGGTGGCGAGGACCGAGCCCGATCCGGTGATCAGCCACCACTGACCGTCGCGCCGGACGACTGGTGACCGGGCAAGGCGTCCGGAGCGGGCCGCAGGGGAGGAAGGGCTGTGCGAGGACATGAATGGACTCCTGAACAGGTAGAGGCGTCAGGCCGCGAGAGCGAGATCGGTCTGGACGGGGGCACCGGAGCGGCAGGACCAGGGGGAGCAGCCGTCCGGCTCGCCGTTCTCCAGCTCGGCGTCCGCGACCGCGTCGAAGATGTCGCCCTGGCGCCCGGACCACTCGTGGGCGGTGCCCCGGTCGATCGGTGCCTGATCCAGAGGCCGGCGGCTGCGGTGCAGGTACGCCTGCCCGAGCAGCGGAGTGCCCTGCGCGGTCGCCCGTGCGTTGCCGGACCTGATCGCGGCATCGAACTCCACGACGTCCTGCCACTCCTGGGGAGAGCCGTCGCGCAGCGCTCGCCACTGGGAATTGCCGTGGTACGGACACCCCAGGCATGCACTTTTCGGAGTCTGGCCGAACCCGCGCGAGCGCAGCAGCCGCAGGCAGTCCGAGCGGGAGAACCCGGCCTCGATCAGCGGAAACCGGTTCTTCATGTAGGCGACGTCCGCGTCCTTGGCCCGGTGGAACTCGTCCACCGAGATGCCGATCCACTGTTCGACGTGGACTCCGGCAGGGATGCGCTGCGGGTGGGGGTAGCCGAGCAGCTCGCGGACCTTCTCCTTGATCGGCCGGATCTTGTACTGACCTGTGCACTGCCGTCGCGACATCCCCTCACCGCCATCGGAGTTGAGGATGTGCAGGGGCATCGACGCGAAGCGCTTGGAGGGGTCGAGCGCGTCGGATCGGATGTTGCCGGAGGACACCCGCAGGATGGGGATACCGGCGGGACCGGCGATCTCCCTCTCGATCCGGTCGAGATGGTCGTACACGGAGCGGGGCTCCCAGCCTGTGTCCGCGAAGATCGCCGCGTCCAGGCGGGGCAGGTGGCCTTCGGCGGCCATGAGCAGCAGGCAGGTGGACTGGACCCCCGCGCCGAGCGAAAGCACCTTGAGTGCCGGGGCGCTCATGCCGACAGCCCGAAGTCGTCGCGGCCGAGGCTCTTCGCCAGGGCCCGCTTGGTGATGGTCTTCGTCGCACGGGCGGAGGCAGGGCCGACCACCTTGGCGGAGGGCTCCTTGTACCAGGGACGCAGGTCGAGCATGGCGACCCGGATCCCGGTGGCCAGGAGCAGCGCCTTGCCCTTGGGCAGGGCACGGATCGCGTCGGGCGGCAGGATCCGCTCGGTGCGCATGCTCACCGAGGTGGACTTGCCGCCGTCGCTGGTCGACACCGAGGTGGTCTGGACGTCGTGGTCACCGACCTGCCTGCTGAGCCGGTCGGCGAAGTCGGCGTCATCGATACCCGATCCGATGATCTTGACGGTGGCGGCGGACCAGAGGGCGTCCATCCCGGCCTCGCCCCAGCACCGCTGGCCCTGCCGGTAGGACTGCAGGATCGTCATCGGGATGACACCCCGGCTGCCCAAGTGGCTGTACAAGTCGGGGAGATCGCTGATCTTGCACACGTTGGCGGCCTCGTCGAGAACGCACAGGGCGGGCGGGTCGAGCCGGCCGCCGGAGCGCTCGGCGACGACCACGGCCGCGCGCATCACAGCATCAGCCGCAGCGGCGATGATCGCAGACGCGCTGCCGCCACCGTCCTTGCTCAGGAGGTACAAGGTGTCGCGGGACGTGGCGAAGGTGAACGGCTTGAACTCGGGGAGGTCCTTGGCGGGGGTGACCCAGGCGGCGACGTCCGGGTCGAGGAGGCAGCTCGCGTACTGCCGCGCCGTTTCATAGATGCCGTCGCGGGTTTCGGTCGCGCCGGAGACGGTGCCCTGGAGCTGGGCGGCGACCGCGTCGTGGCCGGCATCGGTGAGCAGGTCGACCGGGGTCCGGTCGGCGGGGGAGGCGAGCCAGGCCAGGACATCGGTGATCGGCCGCCGGTGGCTCGCGGCAGCGAGGAACAGCGCACCGAGGGTGTTGGACGCGGCGGTGGACCAGAAGTCGGAGCCGTTCGACTCATCGACGCTGGCGGCGACGAAGTGCCCGGCCAGACGCTTGGCCCCGGCCAGATCGCGGGCGTCGGCCAGGATGTCCCACCACATCTCGCGCGGGTGATGGGCGATCTGCTGAGGGTCGAGGGCCCAGACCGTGCCGACCTCGGTGCGAGCGTCGACCGTCGCGGTGAACGCGTCGTTCGCGGCCTTGTTACTCGTAAGCAGGACCGGGCCGGGGGCCGTGAGAATCGCGGGTATCGCCAGTCCGGAAGTCTTCCCACTTCGCGGAACCATGATCGCGACGATCACGTCCTCCCAGGACGCGCGGACATCCGCCCGCCCCGGGGAGAGAGTGCCGAGCAGGATGCCGCGGTCTGCCGGAGCGTTTACGGCTCTCCTGCCGTATGTGTGGGCGCTCTGACCTGGCCGGATACGTGAAACACGCCGTTCCCTGCGAAGCTTGAGGTCTCTAGTCACAAGCTCATAACCGCAGAGAAACGGCGTGTCTGTCTTCAGCATATGGAAGCGGACCCTGACGGTCGAAAACACCGTGGTCGAGGGGGTTCGCTGGGACGAATCTGAACAGTGTGTGATCGTGTCGGTACGGCCCGACGCGCGGCGGCGGAGCAGGTGCGGGCGGTGTCGTCGGCGGGCCCCCGGCTACGACGCGGGTCGGGGCCGACGCCGCTGGCGAGACCTGGACCACGGAGCGGTACGGGTGCTGCTGGAGGCCGACGCACCCCGGGTGAGCTGCCG